>CAYMZC010000007.1:0-36086 GCA_964394815.1 uncultured Sandaracinobacter sp.
GGCCATCGGCGTCGGTTGATGGGGGGCTGACCGGAGGGGCTGACCGGAGGGGCTGACCGGGCCCTGCCCGGAGCCCGTCCGGGCCGCCACGGGTTGCGTGCCTCCCATGCGGGTCGCCGGGGCGGACTGCTCCGGCGACCCCCTCTCTCCTTTCGGGCTTTGCGCGGCAGGGGCAAGCTGTATAGAGGAAAGCCAAACCACCAAGGCAGGATGCTTGCATGAAGCTAGTCGTCGAGCGCGCGACCCTCTTGAAGGCGCTGGGGCATGTGCAGTCGGTCGTCGAACGCCGGAACACCATTCCCATCCTGTCGAACGTGCTGCTCTCCGCCGAGGGCGAAACGCTGAAGCTGATGGCGACCGACCTCGATCTCCAGATCGTGGAGGAAGCCCCCGCCACGGTCGAGACGGCCGGCGCGACCACCGTTTCGGCGCACACGCTCTTCGACATCGTGCGCAAGATTCCCGATGGCGCCCAGGTCACGCTGGACGCGACCGGCCAGAAGATGGTGGTGCAGGCCGGGCGCGCCCGCTTCCAGCTCCAGACCCTGCCGCGCGAGGACTTCCCGGTGATCGGGGAAAGCGACCTGCCCGTCAGCTTCGCCTTGCCCGCCGCAACGCTGGTGATGCTGATCGACCGCACGCGCTTTGCAATTTCCACGGAAGAAACCCGCTATTATCTGAACGGCATCTTCCTGCACGCACCCGCAGGCCTTGGCACGCTGCGCGCTGTCGCCACCGATGGCCACCGGCTGGCACGGGTTGAAATCCCCCTGCCCGAAGGCGCGGCCAGCATGCCCGACATCATCATTCCGCGCAAATGCGTAGCCGAAGTGCGCAAGCTTCTCGACGAGCGGGACGGCGATGTTGAAATCGCCCTCAGCCCGTCCAAGATCCGCTTCCGCATCGGGGCAGCCGTGCTCACCTCGAAGCTGATCGACGGCACCTTCCCCGATTACAGCCGCGTCATCCCGACAGCCAATGACAGGCTGCTCAGGATCGACCCGGCAGCGCTTGCCGAAGGCGTGGACCGGGTGACGGCGATCGCCAGCGAAAAGACACGCGCCGTCAAGCTCGGCCTCGACCGCGACCGGGTTTCGCTTTCCGTCACCAGCGCGGAAAACGGCACGGCCAGCGAGGATGTGCCGGCCGACTATTCCGCCGAAGCCTTCGACGTAGGCTTCAACAGCCGCTACCTGCTCGACATTCTGGCGCAGATTTCCGGCAATGCGGTGGAAATCCACATGGCCGACGCCGCCGCGCCCACCCTCATCCGCGAGGGCGAGGGATCGGAAGCGCTCTATGTGCTGATGCCGATGCGTGTGTGAGGCACTTTCGCCGCACCTTCGATCCCTGCGGATTGAGGGTGACGGCGGGAATGCCCACATGCAGGCGGCAAGGCGGCGCTCCCCGGCCGGGGCCAGCGCCGCGCCCATGATGAAGGATCGCCTCCAGGCCCGCCATGCCGCTGAAGAAACCCAAGGCCGTCAAGCTCCCCACCCCCTTCGCCGACCTTCATGCGAGCGACGATGATGACGCACGCCGCCGCGCCATATTGATGAAGCGGGAACTGGAGCGGACCGAGGGCTTCAGCTGGAATGCGCCGCGCCAGTCGCTGCTGAAGCGCGTGCTGACCGCACCTTTGCACAAGAAGCTCTTCGCCCTTGTCGCCATGGGCATGGGGGCCACCATCGTCGCCGCCTTCCTTGTGGGCATGGACAGCGGCATCAAGGTGCCGACCCGCATCATCTATGTGGAAAGCTGGAGTGGCCAGCGCACCGCACAGGATGCCATCGACGAGCGCGAGGAAGCGATGGATATCCTGCGCGCCCAGATTGCGGAAAACCGCCGCGCCTATGAAGCCGAACAGGCCCGCCAGGCGGCGCTGGAGGCCGAGCGGGCCGCCGCCCGCCAGGCCAGCAGCTGAGCCGGGGCCGGCTGGCCCATGGCAACTTCAACCGCAGCGCGGCATGATGACGAACGCTGGATGGCGGCGGCCCTTGCGCTTGCCGCGCGCGGCGCCGGGCGCACGGGCGCCAACCCCAATGTCGGCTGCATCCTGGTGCGCGACGGCCGTGTGGTGGGCCGCGGCTGGACCATGGATGGCGGCCGCCCCCATGCCGAAGCCGTGGCGCTGGCCGAAGCGGGTGAAGCGGCGCGCGGCGCCACGGCCCATGTCACGCTGGAGCCATGCGCCCATGAAAGCCCGCGCGGCCCGGCCTGCGCCGACAGCCTGATCGCCGCCGGAATCGCCCGCTGCTCCATCGCGATGAAAGACCCGGACCCCCGGACGGAAGGCCGGGGCATTGCACGCCTTCGCGCCGCCGGCATCGCCGTGACGATCGGAATCCTGGAACAGGCGGCCCGTATCGAACTGGCTGGCTTCGAGGGCCGCATAGGCTCTGGCCGGCCGGAACTCGTGCTGAAGCTCGCCCTTTCGCTCGACGGGCGGCTGGCCATGGCGGATGGCCGCAGCCAGTGGATCACGGGGGAGGCCGCGCGCGCCTATGCTCACCGCTTGCGCGCCCGCGCCGACATGGTGCTGGTGGGCGGCGGAACGCTGCGGGCAGACCGGCCCCGGCTCGACGTGCGGCTGCCCGGCCATGACGGGCCGCAACCGCTTCGCGCCGTGATCACCGCCGGCCCGGTTCCGGAAGACTTCATCGCCATCCCGTCGCTCGACGCACTCGACCGGATCGCCAGCGAAAGAGACGTCAACCGCATCCTGTGCGAAGGCGGTGGCCGGCTCGCCTCCGCCCTGCTGATGGCGGACAGGGTTGACCAGCTGGTGCTGCTGCGAGCACCGATCCTGATCGGGGACGGCCAGGGGCTGGAAGGCCTGCGCCCCCATGATCTCGCGGAAACACACGGCCGCTGGGCGCTGGCGGAACGCCGCGCCATCGGTGACGACCTGCTCGAACTGTTCCGCAGCCGCCGCCGGGCGGCCTGATGCCAGATGCCGCCACCGGGCGGCCTGATGCAAAAGCCGCCACCGGGCGGCTTGAGGTCGGCCCGCGCTGCCGCTAGGCCATCTCCATGTTCACCGGCATCATCACCGACATCGGGCGAATCGCCAGCGTCAGCCGCAAGGCGGGCGAAGACCTGCATATCGCCATCGAAACGGCCTATGATCTCGCGACGGTCGCCATAGGCGCCTCGATCGCCTGCTCGGGCGTGTGCCTGACCGTCACCTCGAAGCAAGGCGGGCGCTTCACCGTCGATGTCTCGGCCGAATCGGTCGCGCGGACGGCGGCGGCCATGTGGGCCGAAGGCGCACGCCTCAACCTCGAACGGTCGCTGAAGGTAGGGGACGAACTCGGCGGGCACATCGTGACCGGCCATGTCGACGGTGTCGGCACCATCGTCGAAGCAGGCCGGGTGGATGGCTCGACCCATCTGGCAGTGCGCGCACCGGCGGCGCTTGCCCCCTTCATCGCGGCCAAGGGCTCGATCGCCGTCGATGGCGTTTCCCTGACGGTGAACGCTGTCGAGGACGAACCGGACGGCAGCGCCATCTTCCACCTCAACATCATCCCCCACACGGCGGACTGGACCACCCTTGGAGATGCCGCGCCCGGCCGCGCGGTGAACCTGGAAATCGACGTGCTGGCCCGCTACCTGCAGCGCATGCAACAGGCCAGTGTGAAAGCCTGAGTTGATTCTCACATCGCAATGTGAGAATGCGCGGTCATGGCTACGCAACTCATCGACCGAATCCGCACCCATCTCGCCGAATCCGGCCTGAGCCGTTCCGCCCTTGCAAAGGCGGCGGGTCTCCACCCCAATTCGCTGCGCGCACTCGACAAGCCCGACTGGAACCCGACGGCCGAAACGCTGACGAAGCTGGACGCCTATCTCACCCAGTCCGCCGCTTCGCCGCTGGTTCCGATCGAGGAGATCATCGCCGAAGCGCGCAATGGCCGCATGTACATCCTGGTCGACGACGAGGACCGCGAGAATGAGGGCGACCTCATCATCCCTGCGCAGATGGCGACGCCCGATGCCGTGAACTTCATGGCCACCCATGGCCGCGGCCTCATCTGCCTTGCCATGACCAAGGCGCGGGTGGACCAGCTCGGCCTGCCGCTCATGTCCCGCTCCAACCAGACCCGGCATGAAACCGCCTTCACCGTCTCGATCGAAGCGAAGGAAGGCGTGACCACGGGCATTTCCGCCGCCGACCGGGCGCGCACCATCGCGGTTGCAACCGATTCGCTGAAGGGCGCCGAAGACATCGTCACGCCCGGCCATGTCTTCCCGCTGGTGGCCCGCAACGGCGGTGTGCTGGTGCGCGCCGGCCACACCGAGGCCGCTGTCGACGTGTCGCGCCTGGCCGGGCTGAACCCCGCCGGCGTGATCTGCGAGATCATGAACGAGGACGGCACCATGGCCCGCCTCGACGATCTCATTCCCTTCGCCCGCAAGCATGGGCTGAAGATCGGCACCATCCGCGACCTGATCGCCTATCGCATGCGGCATGACCATCTGGTGCGCTGCACGGCCGAAGCCAGCTTCGAAAGCGAGCATGGCGGCCATTGGGTTGCCCGCACCTATGTGAACACCGCCGACGGCGGCGAACATATGGTGCTGCAGAAGGGCAAGGTGGAAGCCGGGCAGCCGACACTGGTACGCGTCCATGTCACCAACCTGTTCCAGGATCTCTGCGCCGAGGTCGGAAGCCGCAGCAACCTCATTTCCAAGGCCATGGAGTCGATTGCCGATGAAGGCGCGGGCATCCTCGTCATCATCCGCGATTCCCGCCCCGACGGGCTGACTCAGCAGATGCGCGCCAAGGGCCAGGGCGAGCCCTTCCAGGTGCGCGACTATGGGGTGGGCGCCCAGATCCTTGTCGATCTCGGCGTGACCGACATGGTCCTCCTTGCCGGATCCCGCCGGTCCTATGTCGGCCTCGAAGGCTATGGCCTCAGGGTCGTGGACGAACGCCCCCTCATTTCCTGAACGCACTCCCTGAAAGGCAGCACATGGCCCGCATCCTCATCGTCGGCGCCGGCTTCTACCGGCACATCTATGACCTGCAGTTGAAGGGCGCGCGCGACGCGATCGAGGCCGGCGGCCACCAGCATGAGCTGGTGGAAGTGCCGGGCGCTCTGGAAATCCCCGCCGCCATCGCCATGGCGGCGGAAACCGGGCGCTATGATGCCTATGTCGCGCTCGGCTGCGTCATCCGCGGGGAAACCTATCATTTCGAGGTTGTCTCGAACGAAAGCGCGCGTGCTGTCATGGCGCTCACGCTCGACGGCCTTCCCATCGGCAATGGCATATTGACGGTGGAAAACGAGGCGCAGGCCCTGGTCCGCGCCGATCCGGCGCAGAAGAACAAGGCAGGCGAAGCGGTTGTCGCCGCCCTCGCCCTTCTCGAGCTGAAGCTGAAGTTCGCCTGATCCCATCCGGAATCCGGCCTGGCCCTCAGGCTGGCCGGGTAACGGACACGATCTTCAGCGAGCGCTTGCGACCGTCGCGGTCGGGCCAGTCGATGACCTGCCCTTGCGACAGGCCGATCAGCCCGGCCCCGACCGGGGTGAGGACAGAGATGCGCCCGGCCGCGATGTCGGCCTCTGCCGGCCAGACCAGCGTTACGGTGCGCGTGCGGCCGCTGCCTTCATCCTCGAACACGACTTCCGAGCCCATGCGCACGGTGCCCGGCGGGACGCTGCCATCCTTCACGATGCGGGCGCGTTCGATTTCGCCCAGAAGCAGCTCGGCAACTTCAGGCACCCGGTCCTCGGCATCGGTGGCAAGCCCGGCGAGGGAATCGGCCTCGGATTCGGACAGGATAAGGGCAGGCCTCGCGGCCCGGCGGCGGTTTGTCGTCATGATGGTCTCCATGATGGCCATGCAGGCAGGCGCGCAGTTCGTGCGGCGGGCCCGCTGGCATGTGTTCGTCTGTTCGGATTCTATGGTGCGCCGGCCTGGCCGGCAGCGTCAGGCCCCGGTCTTGCCGGGGCGCGCCCGCACGCTGCGGGGGCCTGGCAAGCCGGGGTCAGGAACCGGCGATGATCTGTCCGCCGTGAAGGACACGGTGCAGGCGAAGGGCGCGTTTCATGGCGTGAATATGGGCGCGGCCCGCCCGCTGGTCAATGTCCGGCCAGATCGTGGCTGGTGCCCCCTGCGGCGCAGGGTAGCTTGAAAGCGGCGCGCCCCCCTGCCAAGGGGCGATGATGGCACAAGATCATGCGACGGACATGTCGCGAATCCGCAATTTCTCCATCATCGCCCATATCGACCATGGGAAGTCCACGCTGGCAGACCGGCTGATCCAGGCCTGTGGCGGGCTGACCGACCGCGAAATGTCGGAACAGGTGCTCGACAATATGGATATCGAGCGCGAGCGGGGCATCACCATCAAGGCCCAGACCGTGCGGCTCGACTACAAGGCCAAGGATGGCAAAAGCTACATCCTGAACCTGATGGACACGCCCGGCCATGTGGACTTCGCCTATGAAGTCAGCCGGTCTCTCGCCGCCTGCGAAGGGGCGCTGCTGGTGGTGGATGCAGCGCAGGGCGTGGAAGCCCAGACTCTGGCCAATGTCTACCAGTCGATCGAGCATGACCATGAAATCGTGCCCGTCATCAACAAGGTCGACCTGCCTTCGGCCGAGCCTGAAAAGGTGAAGGCCGAGATCGAGGACATCATCGGCCTCGACGCCTCGAACGCCGTTCTCACCTCCGCCAAGACGGGCCTTGGAATCGGCGATGTGCTGGAGGCCATTGTCGAGCGCGTGCCCCCGCCGAAGGGCGACATCGAGGCCCCCCTGAAGGCCATGCTGGTCGACAGCTGGTATGACCCCTATCTCGGCGTCGTGATCCTGGTGCGCGTGATCGACGGGCGCATCACCAGGGGCCAGATGATCAAGTTCATGGCGACCGGCACGACCCACCTGGTGGATCGCGTGGGCGCCTTCCGCCCCAAGATCGAGCAGCTGCCGCAGCTCGGGCCGGGTGAGATCGGGTTCATCACCGCACAGATCAAGGAAATCGCCCAGGCCCGCGTCGGCGACACCATCACCGACGCCAAGCGCCCGGCGGCAGCGGCGCTGCCCGGTTTCCGCGAAGTGCAGCCGGTGGTCTTCTGCGGCCTGTTCCCGGCCGATGCCGCCGATTTCGAGAAGCTGCGGGAATCGATCCACAAGCTCAGGCTCAATGACGCCAGCTTCTCCTTCGAAATGGAAACGTCGGCGGCGCTGGGCTTCGGCTTCCGCTGCGGCTTCCTCGGCCTGCTCCACCTCGAGATCATCCAGGAGCGGCTGAGCCGCGAATATGACCTCGACCTCATCACCACGGCGCCCTCGGTCGTCTACAAGGTGCACATGACGGACGGCGAGGTGATCGAGCTGCACAACCCGGCCGACATGCCCGACCCGGTCCGCATCGATCATATCGAGGAACCGTGGATCGAAGCGACCATCTATGTCCCCGACGATTATCTCGGCCCCATCCTCAAGCTCTGCCAGGACCGGCGCGGCATCCAGAAGAACCTCACCTATGTCGGCGGGCGGGCGCAGGTCGTCTATGAGCTGCCGCTCAACGAAGTTGTCTTCGATTTCTACGACCGGCTGAAATCGATCAGCCGGGGCTATGCCAGCTTCGATTACCACCAGATCGGCCACCGCGAGGGGGATCTGGTGAAGATGTCGATCCTGGTGAATGCCGAGCAGGTGGACGCCCTGTCGATGATCGTCCACCGCGACGCCGCCGAAACCCGCGGTCGCCACATGTGCGAGCGGCTGAAGGACCTGATTCCGCGGCATCTGTTCAAGATCCCGATCCAGGCCGCGATCGGCGGCCGTGTCGTGGCGCGGGAAACCATCGCGGCGCTGCGCAAGGACGTGACCGCCAAATGCTATGGCGGGGACATCAGCCGGAAACGCAAGCTTCTGGAAAAGCAGAAGGAAGGCAAGAAGAAGATGCGCCAGTACGGCAGTGTCGACATTCCGCAGGAAGCCTTCATCGCCGCCCTCAAGATGGGCGAGGACTGAAGCCGGGCGCAGGCTGATAATGGGCTAGCGCTGAAGCGGCCGGGCCAGCGCTGCCCGGCTGCTTCAGGCCCGCCTCAGATGCGCAGGCTCAGGAAGGCGCGTTCGCCCCTGAGCGCGCCCCACCAGCTGAGCGGGTTCAGGCTTTGCGAGCCGTCTAGGCTGAAGGTCGTGAATTCGGCGCGGCCGACGATATTTTCCCACGGCACCAGCCCCAGCCCGCCCAGTTCGGGCGGAACGCGGCTGTCCATGGAATTGTCGCGATTGTCCCCCAGCAGGAAGAGATGCCCTTGCGGCACCGTGATGGGGCCGAAATTGTCGCGCTCGGTGTCCGCCATGTCGAGCGTCTGATAGGGAACCCCGCCCGGCAGCGTCTCCTCGAATGTGGGGAAGCGGCAGACGGCGCGGCCGGCCTCGTCGGTCGCGCGATATTGCGGCATGTAGGGGCAATCGGTGTTGGGGGTGACGGGCAGCACCGTATCGGGCCGGGCCTCGCGCTTAAGGGGCATGCCGTTCAGCCAGATCGCGCCATCGCGCAGTTCCACAGTATCGCCCGGCAGGCCGATCACGCGCTTGATCCAGTCCGCCCCGTCGGACGGGCTTTTCACCACGACGATCTCGCCGCGCTCGGGCATGCTGCCGAAGATGCGCCCCTCCATGTGCGGCAGGATCGGCAGCGAGGGCGACAGATAGCTGAAGCCATAGGGATATTTGGTGACGATCAGCCTGTCCCCCACCAGCAGGTTCGCCATCATCGATTCCGAGGGAATGTAGAAGGGCTTGGCGAGAAAGCTGTGGATGCCGAGCACGATGAGGATCAGCCAGATCCACTGCCGGATCTCCCGGCTCCAGTTGAAGGGCTCCTTGCCGGGCTGGCTTCCGGGGATCGGTTTCTGGTTCGCGGATGCGTTCATGCGGGGCTCGCGGTTATGAGCACGATGGCCTGTGCCCAGGGGTGATCATCTGTCAGCGTGAGGTGGATGCTGGCCCTATGCCCCGGCGGCGTGATGGCGGCAAGGCGAAGCGCCGCCCCGCCCGTCAGCGCCAGCGTCGGCTGGCCGGTGGGCAGGTTCACCACACCCATGTCACGGAAGAAGACACCCTGCCGGAAACCGGTGCCCAGCGCCTTGGCGCAGGCCTCCTTGGCGGCGAAACGCTTGGCGTAGGTTCCCGTGCGGGTCAGTTGCCGGCGGTTGGCCTTGGCCTGCTCCGTCTCGGTGAAGATCCGGTCGATGAAGCGCTGGCCGAAGCGGGCGATCGAGGCCTCGATGCGCTCGATGTTGCACAGGTCGTTGCCGAAGCCGATCACCAGCATCAGCTGGCGGCGCCCAGCCGCGCCGCCGACATGCGCGCGCGCATTTCATGGATGGCGGCATCGAGACCGCGAAACACCGCTTCCCCGATGAGGAAATGACCGATGTTGAGTTCGGCCAGTTCGGCAATGGCGGCAACGGGGCCGACATTGGCATAGGTGAGGCCATGGCCCGCATGCACCTCCAGCCCGCAGGCCGTGGCATGGCGTGCGGCGTCCAGCAGCCGTTGCAGTTCGGCGCGGCTGTCGCCGGCTTCGCCTGCATGGGCATAGGGGCCGGTGTGCAGCTCGACGACAGGCGCACCCAGCGCCGCTGCCGCTTCGATCTGCCGCGCTTCGGGCGCAATGAACAGGGAAACGCGGATTCCGGCATCGGCAAGCCGCGACACGATCGGTTTCAGCCCGGCCAGCGTGCCGGCCGCGTCAAGGCCGCCCTCGGTCGTGCGCTCGGCACGGCGCTCAGGCACGATGCAGGCGGCATGCGGTTTTGTTGCAAGGGCGATGCCGAGCATCTCGGCGGTCGCTGCCATCTCCAGGTTCAGCGGCAGGCTGATCTCGGCGACAAGGCGCAGGATATCGGCGTCGGTCATGTGGCGGCGATCTTCGCGCAGATGCGCGGTGATGCCGTCGGCGCCGGCGGCAGCGGCCGCATGGGCGGCACGAAGCGGGCAGGGATGATCACCGCCACGCGCGTTGCGGATGGTGGCGACATGGTCGATGTTGACCCCCAGCCGCAACAGACCCGTCATGCGGCGCGGCTTCCCGGCTTCACTGCCGGAATGGCGGCAAGTTCCGGCGGCAGCGCATCGGGCTGATAGCTCGGGACCGAAAGGCGGATCAGCGGCGTGAAGGGCACGCCAAGGTCTGCCTGCCCGTTCGAGCGGTCGACAAGGGCGGCGGCATGGATCACGCGACCGCCCGCTGCCTCGACGGCGCGGATCGCTTCGCGGCTGGACAGGCCGGTGGTGACCACATCCTCCATCAGGATCACGGGCGTGCCTGGCTCAAGCCGGAAGCCGCGCCTCAGCTCGAACGTGCCCGTCGGCCGCTCGACGAACATGGATTGCAGCCCGAGGGCGCGCGCCAGTTCATGGCCGCAGATCAGGCCGCCCATGGCCGGCGCGATCACGGCCTTCGCCTCGGCCTTCACCGGCTCCGGTATCTTGCCGGCCAGTGCGCGGGCCAGACGCCCGGCGCGGGCCGGGTCCATCAGCACGCGCGCGCATTGCAGATAGCGGGGCGACCGCAGGCCGGAGGACAGGATGAAATGCCCTTCCAGAAGGGCGTCCGCCGCGCGGAATTCAGCCAGGATCTCGTCGTCGGTCATGCTGTTCTCGCTCATGCCTGCGCACCTAGCGGTTGCACGCCGCCAGTTCCAGAGGCGGGGGCGCCATGCGGCGCCGTGAACCCCCATGCCTTCCGGCGGGATGCTCAGAAATCATAGACGAAGGTCACCCGCGTCACGGTGTCGAGCTTTTCGAGGCCCGGCGGCGGGCTGTCTTCCCAGGCAAGGTTGAAGGCAAGCCGGGCCGAAAGCGCGCCCATCAGCTTCGATGTAAGCGCCGCTGTGTTGCCGATGGTCGTAGTGCCATCGACAAAGACGGAGGTATCGTTGCTGAAGGCGTTGGTGTCGGAAAGCTGCCAGAGGAAGCGGGAGGCGCCGCGAACGGCAAAGATGTTTTCATCCCTGTCCACAAAGACGGTCTGGCGCAGCGCCGGGCCGGCTTCCAGATCCCATTTCACCGTGTCGGACCGGATCGCATTCCAGCCAAAGCCCGCCGACTCCGAGAAACGCCGGCGGATTCCCGCCTCGCGGTTGCGCTCATATTCCAGCCTGCCCCAGAGATAGGTCCGGTCGGACATCTTCCAGTCCATCTGGTAGCCGGCGAGATAGCGTTCCTGATCGGTCGAGCCGCTGCTGCGCTGGAAATCGGCGATGGCGTCGAACCGGTGCCGCCAGTTCACTCCGTCCCGCCGCAGCGAAAGGCCGGCGGTGAAGGTGCGCGTATCGCTGTTGCCCGTAGCAAGGGAGGCGCCAAGCTGGCCCGACCCGGACCAGTTGTCGAAGACGCCGGCCGAAAGCAGTTCCGCCTCGCGTGCGGCCGCCCGCTCCTCGGCGATGGCGGAGACGATGGTGTCGATCTCGGCAGAATAGTCCGGGTTGGTTTCCTTGGCCACGCCGACAACGGCATCGATGCGCGCCTTGTCACCCGATCGCGCCGCCGTTTCCACCATCGCGCGAACGGCGGGTGGCAGGCTGCCGGCGGCTGCCGGCGCTGCGGCAAGCAGGGCGAGGCAGATGATGGAATGACGCATGATGAAAACGCTCCGGGATCCGAACAACAAATATCTCTGGGCCATCAATGCCACATATGGGCTTGCCGAAAAAGCGGCAGGCCCGCGCTTTACCCCTGCAGGCGACTTCAGCCCCGCGGACGCCATCAACCCTGCAGACGATCGACGGAGACGACGAGCGCCGGCGCCCGCAGGCCGCGTTCAAGCTCCATCAGATGCTTCAGGTCGTCAACTTCCACATCCATCACATAGATATGATGGGCGCGGTCACGCTCGCGCAGTTGCAGGTTCACGATATTCGCCCCCTGCTGTGCAAGGATCGCAGTCACCTGCGCCAGCGCGCCCGGCTCGTTCATCAGCACGATCTCGATCCGGCCAGTGCCCGAACGGACATCGGGCGACCATTTCAGATCCACCCAGTCGCCATTCTCGGCAGCGGCCAGGCTCTTGCAATCGATGGTGTGCACCATCAGCCCCTGCCCCGGCACACGAAGGCCGACGATCCGGTCACCCGGCACGGGCATGCAGCAGGGCGCCATTTCCATGACACCGGCATGGGCCTCGCCATCCACCACTATGGCGCTGTCTGGCGTGCTGGGGGCCTGTTTGCGCCGGGCCTTGCGCGGCGCGGACGAGCCGGGGACCAGGGCATCGAGCAGCTGCGCGTCGGTGACGCTCTGGTCGGCCATGGCCACGAACAGGGCGGGCTGGTCCGGCAGTTTCAGACGCTTCAGCGCCTCCGAAAGCGCTTCGGCGCCGATGTCCACCTTCAGCCGCCGAATCGTGTCATGGAACAGCGCCTCACCCGTCTTCAGCTGGGCGGCGCGCAGGCGCTGGCGCTGGTGGCGGCGGACAGCGGAACGGGCCTTGGCCGTCACCACGAACTGGTCCCAGGCGGAATCGGGCGTCTGGGCGGATGAGCGCAATATCTCCACCTGGTCGCCATTCTGCAGCCGGGTGCGAAGCGGCACGACCTTACCGTTCACGCGCGCGCCGACACAGGTGTCGCCAAGCGTGGTGTGGACCGCATATGCAAAATCCACCGGGGTCGCGCCACGCGGCAGCTGGATCAGCTCGCCCTTGGGGGTGAAACAGAAGAGATGCTCCTGGAACATCGCGATCCGGGTGTGCTCCAGCACTTCTTCCGGGGACTGGGCATGCTCCAGTATCTCGATCAGGTCAGTCAGCCAGGGATAGTTGACCGATCCGGCGCCCGTCTTCTGCTTGTAGGCCCAGTGGGCCGCCATGCCGAATTCCGCCTGGGCGTGCATGTCGGCATCGCGGATCTGCACCTCGATCCGGATGCGCGCCCGGTCGAGCAGCGTGGTGTGCAGCGAGCGGTAGCCGTTCCGCTTGGGGTTCGAGATATGGTCCTTGAAGCGGCCAGGAACGGCCGGCCAGCGGCGGTGCAGCGCGCCCAGCGCTCTGTAGCAATCCTCCGGGTTGCGGGTGATGACGCGGAAGGCCATCACATCGGACAACTGCTCGAAGCTGACGTGCTTGTCCTGCATCTTGCGCCAGATGGACCATGGGCGTTTTTCACGGCCACGCACATCATCAACCACAATTCCGGCCGTCTCCAGCGTGTGGCGGATTCCGCTCTCGATCCGCTTCACCATGTCGCCGCCATCGGCGCGCAGCGCCTCCAGCCTCTTGGTGACGGACTGGTAGGCCTCCGGCTCAAGCTCCGCGAAGGACAGCTCCTTCAGCTCGTCCATGAAGCCATACATGCCGATCCGCTCGGCAAGCGGGGCATAGATGTCCATCGTCTCGCGGGCGATGCGGCGGCGCTTTTCCGGGTTCTTCAGGAACCTGAGCGTGCGCATGTTGTGCAGCCTGTCGGCCAGCTTCACCAGCAGCACGCGGATATCGTCGGACATGGCAAGCAGGAAGCGCCGCAGGTTTTCCGCCGCGCGCTCGCTTTCCGTCTGCGCCTCGATGCGGCTGAGCTTGGTGACGCCATCCACGAGACGGGCCACATTCTCCCCGAACAGACGCAATATGTCCTCGCGGGTCGCGACCGTATCCTCGATGGTGTCGTGCAATATGCCCGTCACGATCGTCTCGTCATCGAGGTGCAGGTCGGTCAGGATGCCCGCCACCTCGATCGGATGCGAAAAATAGGGATCGCCCGATGCGCGCAGCTGCGACCCGTGCGCCTTCATGGAAAAGACATAGGCACGGTTCAGAAGATCCTCGTCCGCATCCGGATCATAGGCCTTCACACGTTCGACAAGTTCATACTGGCGCAGCATCGCCTGCAACTATGTGGGTGCTGACGACAAAGGAAAGCGAAAACTGTGCGTGCCGGCGCATGGCCGCCATGCGGATGCCGCCGCAGGAAGCGCTGTGGGCGCAAGTGCTGCGGGCGGAATGGTGCGGGCATGAAAAAGGGCGTGGCAGACTGGCTGCCGCGCCCTTGATCGAGGGAAAGGCCCGCGAGAACGAGCCTCGCAGTCGGGCCTTATTCGTCAGGGCCGAGATTCTGGTTGCGCGGCGGGGCCGCAGCGGTCTGGCGCAGGGCCTCTGCGGAAGCCGCCAGCGAGCCGATTTCGTCGGCCACATCGTCCTCGTCGATATGCACCTTCTGCATGTCGGAGACGATCCTGTCTTCGAGCGCGGCGGGGGAAATGGTCTCTTCCGCAATCTCGCGCAGGGCGACGACGGGGTTCTTGTCCCGGTCGCGGTCGATCGTCAGGTCCGCGCCGCCGGAAATCTGGCGGGCGCGCTGCCCGGCGAGCAGAACGAGGTCGAAACGGTTCGGCACCTTTTCGATGCAGTCTTCAACAGTGACGCGAGCCATCGGAGCCTCTTGGCGACAGATTATGGGAAAGAAACGCAAGTAGCCGCGCCATGCCTTCAGGTCAAGGCCGCAGTCCCGCGCATACTTGACGATCCGCACGGCCGGCGCTAGGGGCGCGCTTCGCATTCGGCCCCGCATGCCCGGTGAAGCGGCGGCCCGACTCTCCATTCAAGGGGATTCGCGCGGTTCCGGGCAACGGCTGCCCCGCATGGGGCCAGCCACGCCCCATGGCAATCCCGCCGGGGCCAGCGAAGGATGAACATATGTCGAAGCGCACGAGCGCCAAGTATAAACTTGATCGCCGCATGGGCGAGAATGTCTGGGGCCGCCCGAAGTCCCCGGTCAACCGCCGCGAATATGGCCCAGGCCAGCATGGCCAGCGCCGCAAGAGCAAGATGTCGGACTTCGGCCTCCAGCTCCGCGCCAAGCAGAAGCTCAAGGGCTATTACGGCGACGTCACCGAAAAGCAGTTCCGCAAGGTCTATGCCGAAGCCGTCCGCATGAAGGGCGACACCTCGCAGAACCTGATCGGCCTGCTCGAGCGCCGCCTGGGCATCATCGTCTATCGTGCCAAGTGGGCGCCCACCGTGTTCGCCGCCCGCCAGCTGGTCAACCATGGCCATGTGCTGGTGAACGGCCGCAAGTGCAACATCGCCTCGGCGCTCCTGAAGCCGGGCGACGTGATCGAACTCGGCCCCAAGGCACGTGAAATGGTGCTTGTGCTCGAAGCCGCCCAGTCCTCCGAGCGTGACGTTCCGGAATATGTCACGGTCGACGGTCTCAAGGCCAGCTACGTCCGCGTGCCGACGCTGGACGAAGTGCCCTATCCGGTGAAGATGGAACCGAACCTGGTGGTCGAATTCTACAGCCGCTGAGGCTGAACCGGCCACAGGCTTACGGATCATGGATCAGGGCGGGGTTTTCCCCGCCCTTTTTCATTGGCTCCTGTGCATCGGCTGCCAGCCTGCGAAAATCGGCGCAAAGGCCCGGATCAGGGCGCGACAAGCGACAGGGGCGCAAGGCAGCCAAGGCGCAAGAGTCGCCGCGCCTGCGCCGCTGCCTCGCTGTCCCGCTCAGTGGATAGATCGCCATCGCCTGCGATGCCCGGGCAGGAAGCCGTGGCGAGCCGGTCGATTCCGGCGCGGCACAGAAGCAGCGAAATCCCGAGGGCCGCACGTTGCGGCAGAGGGCGCGCCCGATCCGGAATCAGAAGCATCGCCTGCGCGCCATCCACCTCCGTCTGCGCACGCACCAGCGCCTCTCTGCTGACGGCATCCCCCGCATCGACGGCCGCGCGAATGGCATCAGCCGCCACATGCAGCCTTTCATCGACAAGGCCAGCAGGCGGAAACGCCACGGAAGACGGGCCGGCCCCATCCAGCGCAGCACAGCCACCCAGCAACAGGGCGGTGGCGATAACAGCAAATCGCATCGGCTATCTCCCACAAGAAAAGATAACCAATATGGTTTTATTATCCTGTAGGACAGGGTACCGTCCAGCCGGCTGTCTTCGCCGTCAGGCCATAATTTGCGGCCTTCGCCGCAGGACTCTAATTTGCGGCCTTCGCCGCCTTGCGGGCATCGGCGATGGCGGCCTTCAGCCCCTCATAGCCGACCGCGCCCGAAAGGATCTGGCTGCCGATCACATAGCTGGGCGTTCCCGTCAGCCCCAGCGCGCGGCCAAGGCCGAGATTCTTTTCGATCTCGTCCTTCAGTTCACGCGACTCCAGGTCGCGCGCTACACGGCTTTCATCCAGCCCGGCAGACCGGATGGTGCGGATCAGCCGCTCCTGCCCAAGCGCCCCCTGCCCCCGGAACACGTCGCGGTAAAAGCGCAAGTAGCGGTTCTGGCGCGCGGCCGAAAGGCTCGCCATGGCGTAGCGTTCGCTCTCCGGCCCCAGCACCGGCATGTCGCGGAAGACAACCTTCAGCCCGGGGTCTTCCTCGAGCAGCCGTTCGACATCGGCGGCCGAGCGGCGGCAATAGGGGCAGTTGAAATCGAAGAACTCCACCAGCACCACATCGCCATCCTCCGCGCCCGCCCAGGCGCCGGCAAAGGGGGTTTCAATGGCTTCGCGGTTGCTGGCCAGAAGCTTCTCCACCTCCTTCTGCTGCAGGCGGTTGATGGCTTCCGGTATGATTTCCGGATTTTCCAATATGGTTTCACGGACGATGGCTTCGATCTGCGCGCGCCCCGGCTCGGCCTGGCGGCGCCCTTCGCCCATGAAGTTGATGACGGCCAGCATGGAAAGGCCGCCGACGAAAAGCCCGCCGGCCCACCAGCCCCAATGCGCGGGGCGGATGGACCCCAGGTGCCGCGCCAGGCCCGCGGGCTTCGCCGGCCCGGTTCCAGCTGCCGGCTGTTCGTCCTTGTCCGTCATCGTCTGCGCCTGTCCTTCTGGTCCTCGGCCTGGTTGCGCGCGTGCTGAAGCAGATCCTCGGCATTGCGCCATTCCGGCGTATCGCGCGGAAGACCGGCCGCCGCCTGCGCCGCCGCATTCACGATGGCGCGCGGGTCGCCCCCGGTAAGCATGAGCCGCTCAGCGGTTGCAAGGGCCGTGCGCGGCCTGTCGCCGCGCCGCTCGTAAACCGTGCCGAGCTGCAGCCAGGCGAAGGGGTTCTGGCGGTCCCGCTGGAGGGCGGCGCGAAGGACCGATTCGGCCTCGGCCCAGATTTCCGGCCGGCCATCGCGCTCGGCCTGCTGCACCAGCGCATGGCCCAGCATCGAGGCGATGAGCGGCTCGCCATTGGCCATCTCGACGGATTTGCGAAGCGGCGGCAGCGCCTCTTCCACCCGGCCCGATTCCAGCAGCACCTGCCCCTTCATTTCAAGCACATAGGGGTCACGCGGGGCAACCGCCAGAAGCGCGTCCAGCTCGGCCAGCGCCTTGTCCGATTCCGCGCGCTTGTGAAAGGCATAGGCCCGCGCCATGCGGGCAGGCGCGCTCTGGTCTGTCAACGGATAGGCCCGCAGCGTGTCATCCGGCTCCGAGACATAGCCGATCAGCTTGGCGCGGATGCGCTGGTAGCGCGCCTGCAGGGCCGGGTCCGCGCCCTTTTGCCAGTGGGGGGAGCGTTCGAGCACGTCCTGCAGCTGGGCGATCCGGTCGCCCGAAAGCGGGTGGGTGCGGTTATAGGCATTGTCCTGACGGATCGCGAGGCGATATTCATCGCCCTGCAGCTTGCGGAAGAAGCTGATCATGCCCTGGCCGTCCACCCCGGCCTTTTCCAGATACTGGGCGCCCGCCTGGTCCGTGCGGCTTTCCTGCTCGCGGCTGAACGCCAGGAACTTGCCCATCGCGGCCTGCTGCCCGGCCATCATCGCCGCCATGCCGGCATCGCCGGCGCCGGCCGCGATCAGCGCGGCCCCCACCACCAGCGACATCAGCGTGATGTTGGTGGCCGGCCGCGCGCCTTCGTTGAACCGCACGGCATGGCCGCCGGCCACATGGCCCAGTTCATGCGCCAGAACGCCCTGCACCTGCAGCACATCCTCGGCGGCGACGATCAGCCCGGAATGGAAATAGACCTGCTGGCCAAGGGTGGCGAAGGCGTTGATGCTGGAATCGCCCACAAGGCCTATGCCGACAGCCCGCGGATCAAGGCCCGCCGCCTCCATCAGCGGCGTGCCGATATCGCGGAAGAAGGCCTCTGTTTCGGCATCGCGCAGCAGGGATTGCGCGCTGGCGGCAGGCGCAAGGATCTGGGCCACCAGAAGCAGCAGCATCGCCAGTGCGGCGGAAAAGAGGCGGGCGCCAGTCATCGCGGATCGTTCCGTGGGTTGCCGTTCAATGCCCGCCATGTCTAGAGGGTCAGCTTTCCATCGCCTGAACAAGCGAGAGATCGAACCGATGAAACTGATCGCCGGCAACTGGAAGATGAATGGCCTGAAGGCCTCCGTCGCCGAACTCGAGACTCTGGTGGCGGCCAGCGTGCCCGCGGGCGTCGAGCTTCTGCTATGCCCGCCGGCAACGCTTGTGGCGGGCTTTGCCGCAAAGGCTGCCGGCTCGGCCGTGCGGATCGGCGCACAGGATTGCCACCGCCTGCCCTCTGGCGCCCACACCGGCGACATTTCCGCCGAGATGCTGGCCGATGCCGGGGCGACCCACATCATCGTCGGCCATTCCGAACGGCGGGCCGACCATGGCGAAACCGACGAGATCGTGCGCCACAAAGCCGAAGCCGCACGCCGCGCCGGCTGTGTCGCAATCCTGTGCGTTGGCGAAACGCTGGCGGAGCGCGAAGCCGGCCGCACGCTGGCGGTGATCGCCGCACAGCTCGAGGGCTCCGTCCCGCCGGGCGCGAAGGCCGAAACGCTGATCATCGCCTATGAGCCTGTCTGGGCCATCGGCACCGGCCTCACGCCGACGGCCGCACAGGTAGCCGAAGTGCATGCCGCCATCGCCAGCCAGCTCGGCAGGGGCATCCGCATTCTTTACGGCGGCTCGGTGAAGCCGGGCAACGCCGCCGAACTCATGGCCATCCCGCATGTCGACGGGGCGCTGGTGGGCGGCGCGAGCCTGAAGGCCGCCGATTTCCTCGCCATTGCCGAAGCGGCTGCGGGAGCCGGGGCGGGGGCATGATCCTCGTCATCGACAATTACGACAGCTTCACCTTCAACCTCGTCCATTTCCTGATGGAACTGGGCGTGGCCGTGGAGGTGCGGCGCAATGACGCGCTGTCGGTCGACGCGGCGATGGCGCTCAGGCCCGAGGCGATTCTCCTCTCGCCCGGCCCCTGCTCGCCAACCGAAGCCGGCATCTGCCTCAATCTCATCAAGGCCGCCGCCGATGCGCGCCTGCCGCTCTTTGGCGTCTGCCTTGGCCATCAGGCGCTGGGCCAGGCCTTTGGCGGCAAGGTGGTGCGCGCGCCGGTGCAGATGCACGGCAAGACCTCGCCCATCCACCATCAGGGCCGCTCGGTCTTCGCCGGGCTTCCCAGCCCCTTCACCGCCACCCGCTACCACAGCCTGATCGTCGAGCGCGAAAGCCTGCCCGAAGCGCTGGAGATCACCGCCGAAACCGCCGATGGCATCATCATGGGCCTTCAGCACCGCACGCTGCCGCTGCATGGCGTGCAATTCCACCCGGAATCGATCGCGACCGAGCATGGCCACCGGCTGCTGGCCAATTTCCTCGACATCGCCGGCATCGCCCACCGCGATCCCGAGGGGCTGCACCCTTGACCGCCCTGCCCGATCCCTCCCGCCCGCTCGACCCCGGCGCCATCGCCGACGCGATCGAAGCGATGCTGGAAGGTACGGTTCCGGATGACCGGATCGCGGCCTTTCTCCTGGCGCTGGCGGAACGCGGGGAAACGCCCGGCGAAATCGCCGCGGCCGCCGGCGTGCTCAGGCGGCACATGCTGCCGGTTTCCGCCCCAGAGGGCGCGATCGACGTGTGCGGCACGGGCGGCGACGGCGCCCACAGCCTCAATATCTCGACAGCGGTCGGTTTCGTGGTGGCGGCCGCGGGCGTTCCGGTCGCCAAGCATGGCAACCGGGCGGCCTCCTCCCGCTCGGGCGCGGCCGATGTGCTGGAAGCGCTGGGCTGGAAGGCGGGGCTTGCGCCCGACCGGCTGGAACGCTGCCTCGACGATGTCGGCATCGTCTTCCTGCATGCCCAGCAGCATCACCCCGCCATGGCCCGTGTCGCCCCCGTGCGCCGCAGCCTTGGCCGGCGCACCATCTTCAACCTGCTCGGCCCGCTCGCCAATCCGGCGGGCGTGAAGCGCCAGATGCTGGGCGTGTTCGCGCCGCACTGGCTGGCCCCCATGGCCGAAGCCGGGGTCCGACTGGGCGCGGACGCGATGCTCACCGTCCATGGCGGCGGCCTCGATGAAATCGCGGTCCATGCGCCAAGCCGGCTGGTGTGGCAGCAGGGCGAACAGCGTACGGACGAGACATTCGAGCCGGACCGCCTCGGCCTCGGCCCCCATGCGGCTGAAGCGCTGGCCGGGGGCACGCCGGAAGAAAATGCCGAGGCCCTGCGGGCACTGTTCGAAGGCCGGGGCCGCCCGGCCTATCACGCCATCGTCGTCGCCAATGCCGCCGCCGCCCTGCGGCTTGCCGGCCGTGCGAAGGGTTGGCCGGAAGCCATCGCCATCGCGACGAAGGCCCTTTCCAGCGGTGCGGCGGCCGACCGCCTCGCCCGTTTTCTCAGCTTTCGCTAGGATCATTCCATGGGAGACCGTCTCGCCCCCATTCTGGATGCCAAGCGCGCGCATGTCGCCGCGCGCAAGGCCATCCGCCCGCCCGAAAGCCTCGACCCCGATGCCAACGGCCCCGTGCGGGGCTTTGCCCGCGCGCTGCTGATGGCCCGCATCGGCGAGCGGGTCGGCCTGATTGCCGAGGTGAAGAAGGCCAGCCCCTCGAAGGGCCTTATCCGGCCGGATTTCAACCCGGCCGCCCTTGCCGCCGCCTATCAGGCCGGCGGGGCCACCTGCCTGTCCGTGCTGACCGACGAACCCTATTTCCAGGGCCATGACAGCTATCTGGCCGAAGCGCGCAACGCCGCGCCCCGGCTTCCGGCCCTGCGCAAGGATTTCATCGTCGATCGCTACCAGATCGCCGAATCCCGCGCACTGGGCGCCGATGCCATTTTGCTGATCGTGGCCGCCCTCGACGATGCGCAACTGCAGGACTTCGAGGCCGAGGCGACCGCCATGGGGCTCGACGTGCTGGTGGAAGTGCATGACGAATCCGAGCTGGATCGCGCCCTTGCCCTGAAAACGTCCCTCATCGGCATCAACAACCGCAATCTGAAAACCATGGAAACCAGCCTGTCCGTCACCGAGGCGCTGGCGCCGCGCGTGCCGGCCGACCGCATCCTCGTTTCGGAATCGGGCATTGCGCTGCACGAGGATCTCAACCGGCTGGGCCGGGCGGGCATCACCACCTTCCTGGTGGGCGAATCGCTGATGCGCGAGGATGATGTGGAAGCCGCCACGCGGCGGCTGCTGACCGGCCTGTGAGCGCCGGCGCGCCTGTGAAGGGGGGGCTTACCCATCTCGATGCAGCAGGCAATGCCCGCATGGTGGATGTGGGCGAAAAGGCCGCCACCGCCCGCATCGCCATTGCCGAAGGCCGCATCAGCCTGTCGGCGCAAGCGCTCGACGCCATTGTCAGCGGCGCGACGAAGAAGGGGGATGTGCTGGCCGTCGCCCGCGTGGCGGGCATCATGGCCGCCAAGAAGACGTCGGACCTCATCCCGCTCTGCCACCCCTTGCCGCTCAGTTCGGTGACGGTTCAGCTCGAACCGGGCGAAGACCATGTCCGTGTCGTCGCCGAAGCGCGGACCACGGGGCAGACAGGCGTGGAGATGGAGGCACTGACGGCGGCCTCTGTCGCCCTGCTCACCATCTATGACATGGCCAAGGCGCTCGACCGGGCAATGGTGATCGAGGGCGTCCGCCTGTTGGAAAAACGCGGCGGCAAATCCGGCGACTGGCGTGCCGGCTGACCATCTGATCGAGGCCGACACCGCTCTGGCGCGGCTGCTGGCGCTGGCCCGGCCGACCGCGACCGAGGATGTCGCCATCGCGGAGGCCGGGGGGCGACGCCTTGCCGCCGATGTCGCGGCGCGGCTCACCCAGCCGCCTGCCGATCTCAGCGCCATGGATGGCTATGCCCTGCGCTTCGAGGATCTGCCCGGCCCGTTGCGGATCGTGGGTGAATCCGCCGCCGGCCATCCCTGGCACGGCGTGCTGCAACCGGGCGAGGCCGTGCGCATCTTCACCGGCGCCCATGTGCCGGCAGGCGCCGACACGGTAGCGGTGCAGGAAGATGCAGAGCGGGCCGCCGACAGAGTCGCCTTTCCGCTGGAAGGCCCGCCGGGGCCGGGCGCCCATATCCGGCGCCGGGGCATCGATTTTGCCGAGGATGCGCCGCTGGCAAGGCGGGGCGACCGCATCGGCCCGGCCCGCCTTGGCCTGCTGGCGGCAGCCGGCCTGCACACACTGCCCGTCCATCGCCGTCCACATGTGATGCTGCTGTCCACCGGCGACGAGCTTGTCGCCCCCGGAACGCTGCCGGGGCCGGGGCAGATCGTCGGCTCCAACGGCCTGATGCTGGCGGCCCTGCTGCGCGCCGCAGGGGCGGACGTGACAGACCTGGGGCTGGTTCCCGACAGCCGCGCGGCGCTGGCTGACGCCATCCGCGCCTCGGCGGGCGCCGACATTCTCGTCACCATTGGCGGCGCCTCTGTCGGCGATCATGATCTGGTGAAGCCGGTGCTGGAGGCGCTCGGCGCCCGGATCGATTTCTGGAAGATCGCGATCCGCCCCGGCAAGCCGCTGATGGCGGGAACGCTCGGGGACATGCCGGTGATGGGCCTGCCGGGCAATCCGGTTTCGGCCTATGTCTGCGCCCGCATCTTCCTGTTGCCGCTGCTGCGCCACATGGCGGGCGACCCGTCGCCGGAAGAGCAGCCGCGCATGGCCCGGCTGGAAACCGGCGTTGCCGAGAACGGCCTGCGCCGGGACTATATGCGCGCCATCGTCACGCAGCGCGATGACGGCCTGACCGTCCGCCCCGCAGGCGCGCAGGACAGTTCGCTCCTGTCCGTGCTCGCGCGCGCGAACGCGCTTCTCATCCGCCCCGCGCGTGCGGAGGCGGCCCCGGCCGGCACAAGCGTTCCCGTGCTGCTTCTCGAAACGCCCGACTGAGACGCCCTGTTGCCCATGGGCGGAGGCCATGCCACGCCAGCGCTTGACTTGTTTCGAATGGTTCCCCTAATGTTCCACCCATGTTCCGGTGGAGGACCTGATGCTGACAGCAAAGCAACATGAACTTCTTCAGTTCATCCAGTCGCGGCTGGCCGAAACCGGCGTCTCCCCCTCCTTCGAGGAAATGAAGGAAGCGCTCGACCTGAAGTCGAAGTCGGGCGTCCACCGGCTGATCCGCGCCCTGGAAGAGCGGCAGTTCCTGCGCCGCCTGCCCAACCGGGCCCGCGCGCTCGAAGTGCTCCGCATGCCGGGCGATGCCCTGCCCGGCGACAGGCGCGGCGGCGTGACCGACATCGCCTCGGCCCGGGCACGGCGCGCCGCGCGCCAGCCTGCGGCAAGCGCCCCTGCCCTCAGCGTGCCGCTTGTCGGCCGCATCGCGGCCGGCCTGCCGATCGAGGCTGTCGAGGATCACGAACAGCTCGCCGTGCCGACCGCCCTTCTCGGGCCGGGCGAACATTATGCCCTTCAGGTCACGGGCGATTCCATGATCGAGGCAGGCATCTTCGATGGCGACTTCGCCCTCATCCGCCGCTGCGAGGATGCGCAGGATGGCGACATCGTCGTCGCCCTCATCGACAATAATGAGGCAACGCTCAAATATTTTCACCGGGACAAGGGCATGATCCGGCTCGACCCGGCCAACGCCGCCCATGATCCGCAAGTCTATCTGCCGTCGCGCGTGCGCATCCAGGGCCGGCTGGCGGGGCTTCTGCGCCGCTACTGAGCGCAGCATCCGTCCGCACCGGGGGGGGCGCACGGCAGGCCGCTGCCCCCGTGCAAGGCCGTCAGCGCTGCGGAACCGCCTTCAGCGCCGCCACGAAGGTTTCACGCCAGCTGGTCACATCATCGCGCATCACGCCCTCCAGAAGAGCCGAATTGCGCCGGACCCGCTCGGCCCGTTCCATCGCCATCGCCTGCCGCAGCGCATCGGCGATCTCCTCGGAACTATAGGGGTTCACCAGCAGGGCCTCCTTCATCTGCCGGGCGGCGCCGGCAAAGCGGGACAGGATGAGCACGCCCGGATCCTTCGGATCCTGCGCGGCCACATATTCCTTCGCCACCAGGTTCATGCCGTCGCGCATGGGCGTCACCAGCCCGATGCGGGCGCTGCGGTAGATTCCGGCGAGGTCACGCCTTGAATAGCCACGGTTCACATAGCGAAGCGGCACCCAGTCCACATCGGCATGGGCGCCGTTGATACGGCCCGAAAGCTGATCGAGTTTTTCCCGGATTTCCCGGTAGGTGCCGATGGTGTTCCGCGAGGGGGGCGCGATCTGCAGCAGGAACACCCGGTTCAGCAGGTCGGGGTTGTCGGCGAGAAAGCGCTCATAGCCGGTGAAACGCTCTTCGAGGCCCTTGGAATAATCCAGCCTGTCCACACCGATGATCATGTGGCGCCCGGCAATGCTTGCCCGCATGCGTCGCGCCATCGCCCGCGCCTCATTGCTGCGCGCCGCCTTCTGGAAGGCCTCGGCATCGATCCCGATCGGGAAGGCTGCGGCCTTCACGCACTGGCCATAGGCATGGGCAGTCCCGTCCGGCTCCACCCGGCCGCCGGCCTCGCGCAGGCAATAGTCGGTGAAGGCGGACATCCATTCTTCCGTCTGGAAACCGATGAGGTCATAGGCGAACATGGATTCCACCAGCGCCTCATGATGCGGCAAGGTCGCCAGCAGGCGCACCGGTGGCCATGGCGTGTGCAGGAAAAAACCGATCCGGTTCCTGACGCCGCGCGCCCGCAGTTCCCGCGCAAGCGGGATCAGGTGATAGTCATGCACCCAGATGATGTCATCCGTCTCCAGCATGGGGCAGAGCGTGTCGGCGAAACGCCGGTTCACGCGGGCATAGCCGCTGTCGAACTGGCGGTCATATTCGGTGATGTCGATGCGGTAATGGAACAGCGGCCACAGCGTGCGGTTGGCGAAGCCGTTGTAATATTCGTCCACATCGCGTGGCTCGAGGTCGATCGTCGCTGTCGTGACGCCCTGGGCGCGGCGGAAATCAAGCTTGCCGGTGAATTCGGCCACCTGCTCGCCCGACCAGCCGAACCAGATCCCGCGCGACTGGCGCAGCGCCGCAGCCAGCGCGACGGCCAGCCCGCCCTGGCTTCCGGTGCTGTCGATGGCGGGCGGGCTGACCCGGTTCGAGACGACGATGAGCCTGCTCACCGGACGGCCGCCCACGGCCGCGACAGGAGCGCCGCGCAGTTGATGAGACCCACGAGCGAATAGGTCTGCGGAAAATTGCCCCAGAGTTCGCCGGTCACGATGTCACTGTCTTCCGACAGAAGCCCCGAATGGGTGAGCCGGTTCAGCATCGTTTCGAACAGTGCCTTCGCCTCATCGGTGCGCCCTGAGAGGTGCATCGCCTCGATCAGCCAGAAGGTGCAGAAGTTGAAGGCGGTCTCTGGGGTGCCGAAATCGTCCGGCTCGATGTAGCGCAGCATGCTGTCCCCCCTTCGCAGGCCGCGCTCCACGGCCGAGAAGGTGGCTGCGAAGCGCGGATCGTCCACGTCGAGGAAGCGCAGGTCCAGCATCTGGAGCAGGCTTGCGTCCACCTCCGCGGTTCCGAAACTGGCCGAGAAGGCGCCGAGGTCCTGGCTCCAGGCGTCCGTCTCGATACGCTTGCGGATGATCCCGGCGCGATCGCGCCAGTGGCTGGCCCGGTGCGGCAGGCCCAGCGCGACGGCGGCGTTCGCCAGCCTGTCGCAGGCGGCCCAGCACATCAGCGCCGAATAGGTGTGGACACGCGCGCGGGTGCGATATTCCCACAGGCCTGCATCGGGCTGGTCATGCAGGGCGAAGGCGCGCTCGCCCACCCGCTCCAGGGCTTCGAAATCGGCCGCGTCTCCGGGGCGGAACAGCCGCTGGTCGAAGAAGGCCTGAACGGAGGACAGGATGACCTGCCCATAGACATCATGCTGCAGATGTTCATGCGCCTGGTTGCCGTAGCGCACCGGCCCCATGGCGCGATAGCCCGGCAGGTCAGGCGCGACATGCTCGGTCAGCGTCTGTTCCATGCCGATGCCGTAAAGTGGCTGGATATGCCCGCCGCCGGCCGTGTCCACGATGTTGCGCAGGAAGCCGAGGTAGTTTTCGAGCACGTCGAGCGCGCCCAGCCGGTTGAGGGCCTGCACCGTGTAATAGGCGTCCCGGATCCAGCAGTGGCGGTAATCCCAGTTGCGGCCCGAATGCGGCGCCTCGGGGATGGAGGTGGTGAGCGCGGCCATGATTGCACCCGTTTCCTCATAGACACAGAGCTTCAGCGTGATGGCGGCGCGGATCACCACCGTCTGCCAGTCCAGCGGCAGGGCAAGGCCCCGCACCCAGTCCTGCCATTCCGCGACGGTGGCGTCGTGCATGGCGCGCACCGTTTCCCGGAGATCCCCGCTGAAGGGCTCGTCCGGCCCAAGGAACATCACCCGCACCCCTTCCAGCCGGTGCCAGCGCTCGTCCAGGACATGGCCGACGGGAATGTCGGTCGTCAGCCTGAGGGGCAGGCTTTCCAGCAGGTAGCGCACATGGTTGGAGCCTGCCGTGGTGCGCGGGGTCCGCGCGCCATGGCCCATCATGGGCCGCAGGCGCACGCGGATACGGGGCGCGCCCTTCAGCGGCCGCAGCACCCGCACGAAGGCCGTGGGCCGATAGGTGCGCCCCTGGCGGACATGGCGTGGCGCAAAATCCACGACCTCCACCTCGTCCCCCGTTTCCGAGACAAGCACGGTGCGCAGCACCGCCGTGTTGCGGATGTAGGACTGACGCGCGCAGGAAAAGCCATCGAGATCGACCGACCAGTGGCCCGCGACATCCGCATCCGCCGGGTCGCGGCCGCCAAGCAGGGCCGGAAAGAGCGGATCGCCATCGGGGCGCGGCATGCAGGCCCAGACCATGCGGGCCTGCCGGTCGATGAGGGCGGAAACCGTGCAATTGCCGATGGGCGCGAGATCGAGCGTGCCCCAGGGGCCTTTCCCCTCGCCCGAGGGTGCGGCATTCATGGCGCGCCCCCGCTGTCCTGCCCGGCGGCCTTCAGGCTCGAAAGCCAGCGTTCGACAGACCGCACATCGGGCAGCGCGTGGCGCGCGACGGTGCCATGGGGCGCCGGCCCGACACGAATGCCATGACCACCAAGCGCCTGGACGGCGGCGAAGGCGCTTTCGTCCGTGTCGTCATCGCCCACGAAGACGGGATGGGCGCCCCGGAAGGGCGATGCGGCCATGAAGGCCGCGACGGCATCGCCCTTGTCGGCGCCCGGAAGGCGCAACTCGATCACCATCTTGCCGGTCTGTTCCTTCAGCCCCAGTTCCCGCGCCAGCGTGCCTGCCTTTTCGCGGGCAAGACGTTCCAGTTCCGGCGCGCCGCGATAATGCAGGGCCAGCGCCAGCCCCTTGTCTTCGAGCAGCAGGCCGGGCGCGGACTGCGCCAGCGCCGCAAGCCGCAGCCGGGCGGCATCGAGTGCCGGCGCGGCGGCGGGCCGCTCGATGCGGCCGTCCGCGTGGCGGCGCTCCAGCCCGTGCACGCCGGCAAGGGCAAGCCCCTGCACCGGGACGAGCCGGTCAAGCATGGCGATGCTGCGTCCGCTGATGATGGCGAGCCGGCCATCCAGCCCGGCCTGCACCCCTTGCAGGGCACGGGCCATGTCATCTGTCATCCGGGCCGCATCGGGCGTGGGCGCGAGATCTGCGAGCGTGCCGTCGAAGTCGAGAAACAGGGCCGTGCCGCGGCCCAGCGCCGGCGGAGCCAAACCGGGCGCATGTCCGGGCGCAAATCCGGGCCCGGAACCGACCGCACCGGCCGTGCCATTCCTGGCGGAGAGGATTTCCATGTGCCCAAGCTAGGGCGCATGGCGCTGCATTGCAACAAAGGCCCGATACGCACGCCGCCGGCTCGCACGCCCGGCCCGCGCGCGCCCCATGTGCGACGCGGCGCGAAGGTCAGAAGCGGGCGCGCAGGCCCGCCAGCGCCAGCCGGGGCGCACCGGGGCGCGCGCCTGCCGGCGAGAAGGAGGCGGCGTAGCGCTCGTCGAACAGGTTCTGCACCGTGACAAAGGCTTCGAGGCCGGGCGTGATGTCGAAGCCGGCAGCCAGATCCACCAGCAGCCGTTCGTCGACAAGGCCGGTCGCGGGGATCGCCCCCTGCCCGGCTTCGGCGCGGGCTTCCGACACCCAGTTGAGGCCGATGGAAAGCCGTGCACGCTCTGCCTCGATTCCGGCCGTCAGCGCCAGCTGGTGTTCGGGCATATAGGGTAGCCTGTCACCCTTCTGCACCGTGCCCCAGGGCCCGTAGCCGGACGCGAAGCCCGACTGGAACCGGGCGTCGGTGTAAGTGTAGGCGAGGGTCACGGGGAAGGAGAGGCCGCGCCGCTCGTCCTTCAGGCGGATGGCGGCGGACGCCTCGATGCCCTTCACATCCACTTCGCCACCGTCGAACTGTTCGCCGATTTCGCAGCCGCCGCCGCTGGAGGCCGTGCAGGTGCCGACCAGATTCTCGTAATCGTTGAAGAAGCCGATGATGTCCGCGCGCCAGCCATTCTCGCCAAGGCGCACGCCGGCTTCATAGTTCCAGCTGCTCTCGATTCCGGCCGTGCTGCCGGGGCCAGGCGGCGCGAAGCCCTTGTGCACCCCGCCGATGATGCGGACAGCCGGCGCGACGCGCCATGTGGCCGAAAGGCCGGGGATCAGCACGTCCACCGTCGAACGGGTGCGGGCGATCACGGTCTGGCGCGCGGGATCGGCGGTGCTCCAACGTGTCTGGATCAGGCGGATCGTCTCGTAGCGCAGGCCGGGCACGAGGGTGAGGTCACCGGCCTCGATCGTGTCGCGCAGGAAGAAGGCCCAGGCCTTGCCCTCGCCCAGCCGGTTGTCCTGGCTGCCCGGCGCGCCGGTGCTGGCCAGAACGGGGCGTCCATCCACCATGGTGTAGCGGTCGTCGTTCTGGAAACGATCCTCGCTGTCCTCATGGTAGCGGGCGGAAATTTCCAGCTGATGCGACAGCCCGCCCGTCTCGAAGCTGGCGGCAAGCTGGGTCTGGATGCCGCTGGCCTCATAGTCGCGCTTGTTGTTGCGCACGCGCAGGCTTCCGGCGCGGCCGGTGTAACCGTCAGCGCCGACCAGTTCGGTCATCTGCGTGGCATAAGCGGCCGGGTTTTCGAGAATGTCGGTCAGGCCCACCCAGCCCGTATCGGCGCTGTTGCGCACATCGTTCAGCTTGTACCACGCGCGGCCGGTGCGGTGATGATAGGCGATCGTCGTCAGTGTCAGGCCAGGGGCCAGTTCCCAGCCATGGCTGAGCTGGAATGTCTCGTGCAGCACATCCATCCGGTCGGCGGCGCTGCCATTGTAGCGGCGGAAGGGATCGGCCCGGAAATCCGCCAGCGTCAGGCCGAGATAGGTTTCGTCGCTGCGTTCATCATAGCGCTGATATTTCAGCTCGACATGCTGGCCGGCATCCGGCGCGCGCAGGGCAAGCTTTGCCACCATGTCCGAAATCTCGAAGCCAGTGGAGCCGCCCGAGTCGATCCGCTTGAACCCGTCGGAGCTTTCATGAAGCCCTTCGATCATGGCGCCGACTTCGAAACCGCCCACCGGCGCCCAGCCGCCCACTATGCCATGGGCGCGCAGGCCGCCATGGTTTCCGGCCAGAAGCTGCGCTTCGCCCGAAACGGGGTTGGCGCCATCCGGAATCGGGGCGGATTGCAGGTTGATCGCCCCGCCAATGGTCAGCGGGCCATATTTGATGGCCGCCGGGCCTTTCGCCACCTCGATGCCGCGAATCCGGGTCAGGCGCGGGAAATAATAGGCGGCTGGCGCGGCATAGGGGGCTGGCGCGATCAGGACGCCATCTTCCATCACCGTGATCCGGCCGTTGCGATCGGTGCCGGAACCGCGGATGCCGATGTTGGGCCTGAGGCCGAAGCCCTCTTCTTCCTGCAGGAACACGCCCGGCACGGCCCGGAAGACACGATTGGGGTCCGACTGGTCGAATCGCGCCAGTTCCTCCGAATCCAGCCGGTGAACGGCGCCGCCGATATCCAGCGTGTCGGCCCGGCTTGCAGTGACAAGTATGGCGCTCACCGGGCTGTCCCCGGCTTCCGCCACCAATTCGCCCCCGGCAAGCGCCGGCGTTCCGCCAAGGATGCCCAGGCCCGACAGGAGCAGGGCGCGCAGGCTGACGGAGGAGGACTTTCGGATGTGGCTTTTCATAGGTCGAGACGCCCTGGCAGAGTTGCAATCCATTCTCATTCGCGCCTAGCTGCGGTTGAGCCCTGCCTCAAGCGCTTTTTTGCAACTGGCTCGCAGAAGCAGCCACCCAGGTCCGCTCTCCAGGTCCGCTCTTGAGGTCCGCCGTCCAGGCCCGCCGGTCAGGCACGATGCGCCACCACCCGCGCGCCACCACCCGCTCCTTGCGCGCAAGCATGAGCTGGGCTATGGCCCCGCCCTTCGCAGCTGGCACACCCTGGAGGTGCCGGGCGAATGGCTATTGGAGAAGAACATGTCTGATGTGCTGACGCTTGCCGCCGAGGCACGCGACCGGGCTGGCAAGGGAGCCTCCCGGGCGATGCGGCGGGAAGGCCGGGTTCCGGCGGTGATTTATGGCAACAAGGAAGCAGCGCTTCCGGTCCATGTCGAGGAAAAGCGGCTGATGAAGCTGCTTAACACCGGCCACTTCATGAACTCGGTGATCGAACTCGAGATCGACGGCAAGACGCATCGCACGCTTGCGCGCGACGTCCAGTTCCACCCCGTGACGGATCGTCCGATCCATGTCGATTTCTTCCGCGTGTCGGCTGATTCGCTTGTCACGGTGAACGTGCCCGTCCGCTTCGAGAATGAAGACAAGTCCCCCGGCCTGAAGCGCGGTGGCGTTCTCAACGTCGTGCGCCACGACATCGAGCTGAAGTGCCCGGCCAACGCCATCCCCGATGACGTGGTCGTGGATGTCTCGGGCTTCGACGTGGGCGATTCGATCCACATCTCGGCCGTCACCCTGCCCGCCAATGTCTCGACCGTGATCGACCGCGATTTCACCATCGCCACGATCGCCGCGCCCTCGGGCCTGAAGAGCCAGGAAGCGGCCGCGGAAGAGGCCGCCCAGGAGGGCTGAGACGTGCAGCTGTTCGCCGGGCTGGGCAATCCCGGCCCGGCCTACGCCCTGCACCGCCACAATGTGGGCTTCATGGCCGTGGACGCGATCCAGTCCGTCCACGGCTTCAGCCCGTGGAAGGCCCGTTTCCAGGGCATGGCGAGCGAAGGCCGCCTTGGCGGCGCAAAGCTGCTGCTGCTGAAACCGGCCACTTTCATGAACGAAAGCGGCCGCTCGGTCGGCGAGGCGCTGCGTTTCTTCAAGCTCGGCCCGGACGCGCTCACCGTCTTCTATGACGAACTCGACCTCGACCCCTTCCGGGTAAAGGTGAAGCATGGCGGCGGGGCAGCGGGCCACAATGGAATCCGCTCCATCATCGCCCATGTCGGCGCAGATTTCCGCCGCGTGCGCATCGGCATCGGCCATCCCGGCCACAAGGACCGGGTGACGCCCCATGTGCTCGGCAATTTCGCAAAAGCCGAGGAAGGCCGCCTGGCGGACATGCTGGGCGATATCGCCGCGCTCGCCCAGCTTCTGGCCGATGGTGACGAGGCGCGGTTCATGAACGATCTGGCGCTGCGCCAGCAGGAGGTTTGAAATGGGTTTTCGCTGCGGGATCGTGGGCCTGCCCAATGTGGGCAAATCCACCCTGTTCAACGCGCTCACCGAAACGGCGGCGGCGCAGGCAGCCAACTATCCCTTCTGCACCATCGAGCCGAACGTCGGAAATGTCGGCGTGCCCGACCCGCGCCTTGCCGAAATCGCGCGCATTGCCGGCTCTCAGAAGATCATTGAAACCCAGCTCGGCTTTGTCGACATCGCCGGCCTCGTGCGGGGCGCATCGAAGGGCGAAGGGCTTGGCAACCAGTTTCTCGCCAACATCCGCGAGGTGGACGCCATCGTCCATGTGCTGCGCTGTTTCGAGAATGACGACATCACCCATGTCGAGGGCCGGATCGACCCGGTGGCCGATGCCGAAACGGTCGAGACGGAGCTGATGCTCTCCGACCTCGAAAGCCTCGAACGGCGCGTGCCCAACCTGATGAAGAAGGGCCAGGGCGGCGACAAGGACGCGAAGAGCGCGGCTGCCGCCCTGCAGAAAGCGCTCGACCTGCTGCGCGAGGGCAAGCCTGCCCGCCTTGCCCAGCCCGCCGACCCGGAAGAAGCCCGGCACCTCGCCCAGGCCCAGCTCCTCACGTCAAAGCCCGTCCTTTATGTCTGCAATGTCGAGGAAAGCGCTGCTGCGACCGGCAACGCCCAGTCCGCCCGGGTGGAGGAAATGGCGAAGGCGCAAGGAGCAGGCGTGGTGATCATCTCGGCCGCCATCGAAGCCGAAATCTCGACCATGCCGCCGGAAGAGCGCGGCGACTTCCTCGGCGAACTCGGGCTGACGGAAACCGGCCTCGCGCGCATCATCCGCGCCGGCTATGATCTCCTGCATCTCATCACCTTCTTCACCGCCGGCCCGAAGGAAACCCGCGCCTGGACGGTGGAGCGCGGCGCCACCGCGCCGCAGGCGGCAGGTGTCATCCACAGCGATTTCGAAAAGGGCTTCATCCGCGCCGAAACCATCGCCTACGAAGACTATCTGGCCTTCGGCGGCGAAGCGGGCGCGCGCGACCATGGCAAGCTTAGGGCCGAGGGCAAGACCTATGTCGTCCATGATGGCGACGTGATGCACTTCCTGCACAGCAACTGATCTTGCGCCTGCCGGCGTGGCGGGCAATCCTCCGCACCTGCACGGCCCGTGCATGAAAGCAGAGCCTCTGGGCGGGGGAAGCGATGGGTTCGGCAGAGCGCGCCATGGCACTGCGGAGCGAGTTCGAGGCGGCACTCCTCAAGCTGTCCGTTCGCGCAACCTTCCTGATTGCCGCCCTCGGCATGGTGTTCGGCGTTTTGTCCGGCTCCGTCGCCATCATCTTCGATGGCCTGTTCAGCCTGATCGATGCCGCCATCACCTGGCTGATGCTGGTGGTGGCGCGCCTTGTCGCGCGGGAATCGAACCAGAAATTCCAATATGGTTACTGGCACCTCGAGCCGCTTGTCCTCGGGCTGAAGGCCGCGGTGCTGCTCATCCTCATCGCCTTCGGCTTCCTCGGCGCGCTCGAAAGCCTGCTCTCGGGTGGTTACACGCCCACCCTGGGTGCAGCGATCCAATATGCCGCGATCACCGTCATCATCTGCTTTTCCACATGGTTCTGGATGTGGCGGCAGAATGACCGGCTCGGCTCCGAACTGGTGCGGGTCGATTCCCGCGCCTGGCTGGCATCGGGCTTCATCACGCTTGCCCTGCTCATTGCCTTTGCGCTGGCCGCGCTGATGCAGGGCGGCGACCTTGCGTGGCTGGTTCCCTATGTCGATCCGCTGGTGCTCGCCCTCGTTTCGCTGGCGATCCTGCCGGTGCCGCTGCTGGATGCACGGCGCGCCTTTCGCGACATCTTCGGAATCGTCCCGGCAGACCTCGACGCCCGCGTCCGCTCCGTGATGACGGATTTCGTCGCCCGTCATGGTTTCCTGCGTTTCGAAAGCTATGTCGGCAATGCGGGGCGTGCCCGCTTCATCGAGATTTCGGTGCTCGCCCCGCCACACATGCCACCGCGCGAACTGGGCTGGTACGACGGGCTGCGCAAGGAAATCGGGCAGGCCATCGGCGACGGCGGGCCGGAACGCTGGCTGACGATCAGCTTCACCGCCGACCCTTCGGAACTGTAACGCCCGCCCTGCAGAGACAGCACCCTATAGGGACAGCGCCTGCGCGCCCGGAAAGGGAAGCGGCTGATGGGTTGCCGCCAGCACCAGCCCGCCTGCGGCGCGATGCTGCGCCACAGCCGCCAGCAGCCGCTCTTCCGATGCCGCATCGAGCGCGCTTGTCGGCTCGTCCAGCAGCCAGAGCGCGGCACCGCTGGCAATCGTGCGCGCCAAAGCCACCCGCTGCCGCTGGCCCGACGAAAGCTGGCCGCAGCGGAAGTCCATCAGCGCCGTCACCGCCATTGCGTCGGCAGCCGCTGCCAGCCGCTCGGGCGGCGCACCGTCGAGGCTGGCCCAGAAGCCCAGTTCGCCGCGCACCGTGCGGTCGGGCTTCAGCGCCGTGTCGGCTGCCAGCAGCGCCGTTGAAAAGGGGTTGGAAATCCTGCCCGCCAGCGGCTCCAGCAGGCCCGCCACCAGCCGCAGCAGCGAGGATTTGCCAGCCCCGTTCCGCCCCGTCACCAGCAGCGCCTCGCCCGGCGCAAGGGTGAAGCCCAGCCCCTCGAACAGGAGCCGCCCGCCACGCGCGAGCGCCAGGCCATCGGCTTCCAGCCATTCCGTGCTTGCCATCAGGCCGCCCATTGCCTATGCCGCCGCCCACGTCGGAGCGTAGCGCAGCCTGGTAGCGCATCAGACTGGGGGTCTGGGGGTCGCAGGTTCGAATCCTGTCGCTCCGACCATCTTTCGGGAAACCGCAAGCAGAAACGGCGGGGTCGGCTGGTCCGGTCCCGCCGTTTCCGGTTTCCAGCCCCCGATTCGCTGCCAGAACCTGTCATGGCAGCTGGCTTTGCCGGTGCATCCGGGCCAGTTCCACATAGCCGGCGGCGCCTGCGCGGTTGCGCGCCACCTCCTCGTCGCTCAGGCTTCGCACGAATTTCGCCGGGCGGCCCAGCCACAGTTCCCGGGCCCCGATTCGCTTGCCCGGAGACAGCAGAGCGCCGGCGCCCAGCATGGCGTCAGGCTCCAGCACGCAATGGTCCATCACGATGGCGCCCAGCCCGACGAAGCTGCGGTCCATCAGGGTGCAGCCATGGACGACCGCCATGTGGCCGACAAGCACGTCATCGCCGATGACGGTTGCTGCCTGCCCGTTCGTCACATGCACGATGGAGCCATCCTGGATGTTCGACCGTGCACCGATGCGGATCGGCATGACATCGCCACGCACGACGACATTATACCAGACCGACGAGCCCGCCCCGATCTCGACATCGCCGATGACCTGCGCGCCGGGGGCGACCCAGGCGTCCGGGTCGATGCGGGGTGCGGTTCCGGCAAAGCTGTGCAATGGCATTGGGCTGTCTTCCTTTCTGCTGCTGTTCCGGTGGCGGCCTCACGGGAAGAGCGGCGCGGCCTCCAGCCCCATCGTCTCGGGCAAGCCGAACATCAGGTTCATGTTCTGGATCGCCTGCCCGGACGATCCCTTCACCAGATTGTCGATCGCCGCGATCACCAGCGCGCGGCCGGGCACCCGGTCGGCGAAGACATTGACGACCATGTGGTTCGACCCCCGCACCATCCGGGTTGCCGGCGCAACGCCTTCGGGCAGAAGGTGCACGAAGGGCTCGTCCGCATAGCGTTCGGCCAGCCGCGCGCGCAGGTCGGCGACAGTCCGCCCATCGGCCAGTTCGACGGTGATGGTTTCCAGTTCGCCCCGGTTCATCGGCAAGAGGTGCGGCGTGAAGCTGATGATGACAGGAGCGCCGAAAGCCTTGCCCAGTTCCTGCTCGATTTCCGGCATGTGGCGGTGGCGGCCCACGGCATAGGGGGCGACCGCTTCCGACACTTCCGTGAAGAGGTTGCTCTCCTTCAGGCTGCGCCCGGCGCCCGACACGCCCGAAAGCGCGTTGATGCTGATATTCGAAGGCCGGATCAGCCCGGAATCGGCCAGGGGCAGGAGCGCCAGCAGCGCCGCCGTCGGATAGCAGCCGGGGCAGGCGACGAGGCGGGCATCGGCAAGTTTCGGGCGCGCTTCCTCGGTCAGGCCATAGACCGCTTCACCCAGAAGACCCGGCGCCGGGTGGGTCACACCATACCATTCGCCATAGACTTCCGGGTCGTTCAGGCGGAAATCGGCCGACAGGTCGATGATCCGCACGCCCTTCAGCGTGGACAGAAGCTCGGCGGACGCCGCATGC
>CAYMZC010000008.1:0-35782 GCA_964394815.1 uncultured Sandaracinobacter sp.
GGAATGTTTCCGAGGATCTGGGCCAGCTTCATCAGCGGCCCCTTCAGTTCCCCAAGGACCCGCTTCAGTTCGGCTGCGTTTCGCGGATCATCCAGCGACCGCCCCCCCATGCGCGCGGCGGCGACACCGGTGGCGAACCCCCCCAGATTGGCCCCGACACGGGCAAAGCGGGCGATACGTCCCGCAAGCGTTGGCTGTTCTGTCATGCACTCCCCTTAAGCCGTCAGGCACGATCGGGCGAGTGCGTCATGATGACAAACCGCATCCTGGTCCCGAAATCGAAAAAGGGCGGGGTTTCCCCCGCCCTTGTTCGTTCTGGGCATCCTGGAAGCCGGCAAGGCTGCCAGACCCAGAAAGAGGCCAGCCTCAGTGCGGAATGCCCGCCCAGACGCGCCTGTAGGTCAGGAAGGCCAGAAGCGTCAGGATGCCGAGGAAGATCATGGTTGCGACACCGGTCTGGCGGCGGCTTTCCAGTTCAGGCTCGGCGGCCCAGCGCAGGAAGGCCGTGACGTCCTTCGCCATCTGGTCGACACTGGCATTGGTGCCATCGGCATATTCCACCTGACCATCGTTGAGCGGCTTCGCCATGGCGATGTTCACCGAATGGAAATAGGGGTTGAAGTGCAGGCCTTCAGGCACCTCATGGCCCTTGGGCACCGGGCGATCATAGCCGGTGAGGAGGGAGTAGAGGTAGCTCTGGCCGTCCGGACGGGCCTTCACGATGAGCGAGAGGTCGGGCGGAAGCGCATTGTTGTTGGCAGCACGCGCCGCAACTTCGTTCGGATAGGGCTTGGGAAACTTGTCCGACGGAAGCGCCGGACGCGTGGCTGCCTCGCCCGTTGCCGGATCGATGCTGGGCACTTCGGCGGCCTTTGCAAGCGCCTTCACCTCGGCTTCGCTGAAACCGATGTCGGCAAGGTTGCGGAAGGCAACACGCTGCATGGAATGGCAGGCAGCGCAGACTTCCTTGTAGACCTGATAACCGCGCTGGAGCTGGGCGCGATCGAACGTGCCGAACACGCCGAGGCCAAGCGGACCATCATGGGCAAAGCCCGGATCGCGCGGATAGAGGTGAATGGCCTTGACCGGATCGGGCACGACTTCCTCGCGGGGCATGAGCGCCCCGATCAGAAGTGCCACGACAAAGACCAGGCCGGCGGCGACGCCGATGAAACGAACCATCTGTGGACCCCCTTATTCGGCTGGCGCCGGTTGCGCGGCAGCAGGTGCCGGGGTGGATTCAGCCTGTACGCCGGCCTTGGCGAAAACGCTTTCCGCGATGCTGTTGGGCAGCGGCAGCGGCTTCTCGATGAAGGACAGGATCGGCAGGATGATGAGGAAATGGGCGAAATAATAGGCCGAGGCGATCTGGCTGATCCGCACATAAGGCTCTTCTGCCGGAGCGCCGCCCATCCAGGCGAGGATGAGCACGTCGACCACCAGCACCCAGAACCAGATACGGTACATCGGGCGATAGCTGGTCGATTTCACGCGGCTGTTGTCAAGCCAGGGCAGGAAGAACAGCAGCAGGATCGACGCGAACATCGCGATCACGCCCCAGAGCTTCGCCGGGATCCACAGGAAGTCCACGGTGAAGGCGCGCAGGATCGCGTAGAAGGGCCAGAAATACCATTCCGGCACGATGTGCGCAGGTGTCGAGAGCGGGTCGGCCGGGATGTAGTTGTCCGGGTGGCCGAGGAAGTTCGGCATGAAGAAGACGAATGCGGCGAACAGCAGCAGATAGACGCAGATGCCGACAAAGTCCTTCGCGGTGAAATAGGGGTGGAAGGGCAGCGTGTCCTGCGGGCCCTGCACCTCGACGCCGGTCGGGTTGGTGGAACCCGGGATGTGAAGCGACCAGATCTTCAGGATCACGACGCCAAGGATCACGAACGGCAGCACGAAGTGGAGCGAGAAGAAGCGCGTGAGGGTGGCGTTGTCGGGCGCGAAACCGCCGACAAGCCAGGTCCTGATCGCCTCGCCCACGAGCGGGATGGCCGAGAAGAGCGAGGTGATCACCTGCGCACCCCAGAAGCTCATCTGACCCCAGGGAAGGACATAGCCCATGAAGGCGGTGGCCATCATCAGGAGGAAGATGACGACGCCGAGCATCCACACGACTTCGCGCGGCGCCTTGTAGCTTCCGTAGTAGAGGCCCCGGAAGATATGGAAATAGACCACGATGAAGAAGAAGCTGGCACCGTTCATGTGCAGGTAGCGCAGCAGCCAGCCCGAGTTCACGTCACGCATGATGTGCTCGACCGAATCGAACGCCGTCAGCGTGTGCGCGGAATAGTGCATGGCAAGGATGACCCCCGTGAGGATCTGCACCACCAGCGCAACCCCGGCGAGAACGCCGAAGTTGTAGAAATAGTTGATGTTGCGCGGGACCGGATAGCCGGCGCCGACGGCGTTGTAGACCAGACGCGGCAACGGCAGGCGGCTGTCCAGCCACTGCATCGCCGGGTGCTTGGGTTCGTATTGGTTGGCCCAGGGGAAGCTCATGGGATCATCCAATCTCGATCAGAGTATCAGACTTGAAGCGGTATTCCGGCACCTCGAGGTTGGTCGGCGCCGGGCCTTTGCGGATGCGGCCCGCCGTATCGTAGTGCGAACCATGGCAGGGGCAGAAATAGCCATTGTAGTCGCCCTTGACCTCACCCTCGGCCGCACCCAGCGGAACACAGCCCAGGTGGGTGCAGACGCCCAGCGTCACCAGCCAGTTCGGCCGTCCTTCGATGGTGCGTTCGGCCAGTGTCTGGGGGTCGCGCAGGTCGCTCACGGGCACCTTGTTCGCTTCCGCCTGTTCAGCCGCGGTAAGATTGCGGACGAACACCGGCTTCGAGCGCCAGATGGTCTTGATCGCCTGACCCGGCTGGATCGGGGAAAGGTCCACCTCGATGGAGGCAAGCGCCAGAACATCGGCCGAGGGGTTCATCTGGTTGATGAGCGGCCAGGCGACGGCCGCGGCACCGACCGCACCGAAGGCCCCCGTCGCGACATAGATGAAGTCGCGGCGGCGTACGCCTTCCTGAGCGTCGGGCATGGCTTCGGAATTGGTTGCCATTGAGAGTCCCTGCGTTGAAAATTCCGGGGTCATTAGCCTTTGCAAGCGTGAAATCGCAATGGGCAATCTTGGCGCGGGCTGAATTCTTGCTGAACTTTCGCCCCCCCGGCCGCCCCAGGAATGTGCCGCGCGGCCTAGTTTCCAGCGCGGCCCGGATGCCCGGGCGCCCTCTGGCAGCCGGGGTTCGAAGCCTGCTAGCGCGGGCGCCATGCGCAAACACCCCCTCGACGAATCGCCCTCCCCCACCATCGCGCCGGCTGCCGGGAATGGCCCCATCCGAAGCGTTCTGGTCTTCTGCGGCTCCCGGTCAGGCGTCGATCCGCGGCATGCGGCCCTGGCTGCAGGCGTCGGCCGCCTGTTTGCGGAGCGGGGCGTCACGCTGGTCTATGGCGGCGGCGCACTCGGCCTTATGGGCGAGATCGGGCGCGCGACACTGTCCGCGGGCGGCCGGGCGCAAGGCATCATTCCACGTTTCCTGAAGGAGTGGGAGGTCGCCGAGCCGCTGTGCGAGGACATGACGGTCGTTGAAACCCTCCATGCTCGCAAGGCCCTCATGTTCGAGCGTGCGGACGCCATTCTCGCCCTGCCGGGCGGCCTCGGCACGCTCGATGAACTGGTCGAGATACTGTCCTGGCGGAACCTCAGGCTGCACAGCCGGCCCGTGTGGCTGCTGGGCGACGGGAATTTCTGGCAGCCCTTCGTCGCGCTGCTGCGCCACATGGCGGACCAGGGTTTCGCCAATCCGGAGAATCTCGGGCATCTGGAATGCCTGTCCGGCCTTGATGCGCTTGCCGCGCTGATTTCCCTTCCCTAAGGACATGTGCGAACGATCCACAACAGCACGCATCGAGGTGGCATGAGCAAGATCAAGGTAAAGGGCCCTGTCGTCGAACTCGACGGGGACGAGATGACCAGGATCATCTGGCAATGGATCCGCGAGAAGCTGATCCTTCCCTATCTTGACGTGGACCTCCGCTATTATGACCTCGGCATCGAGGAGCGGGACCGCACCGACGACAAGATCACCGTGGACGCCGCGAACGCGATCCGCGAGCATGGCGTGGGCGTGAAGTGCGCCACAATCACCCCCGACGAAGCGCGGGTCGAGGAATTCGGCCTGAAGAAGATGTGGAAGAGCCCGAACGGCACCATCCGCAACATTCTTGGCGGCGTCGTCTTCCGCGAGCCCATCGTCATTTCGAACATCCCGAGGCTGGTTCCGGGCTGGACCGACCCGATCGTCATCGGCCGCCACGCCTTCGGCGACCAGTATCGCGCGACCGATTTCCTCGTTCCCGGCCCCGGCAAGCTGACCATGCGCTGGGAAGCAGCGGACGGCTCGGATTCCAAGGAATATGAAGTCTATGACTTCCCGTCGCCCGGCGTCGCGATGGGCATGTACAATCTGGATGATTCCATCCGCGATTTCGCCCGCGCCTCGCTGAACTATGGCCTTGCGCGGAAGTGGCCTGTCTATCTGTCCACCAAGAACACGATCCTGAAGGCCTATGACGGCCGCTTCAAGGATCTGTTCCAGGAAGTGTTCGACAAGGAATTCAAGGCGGACTTCCAGCGCCATGGCATCACCTACGAACATCGCCTGATCGACGACATGGTTGCCTCCGCGCTCAAGTGGAACGGCAAGTTCGTCTGGGCGTGCAAGAACTACGACGGCGACGTGCAGTCCGACACCGTGGCGCAGGGCTTCGGCTCGCTCGGCCTGATGACATCGGTGCTGATGACGCCCGACGGCAAGACCGTCGAAGCCGAAGCGGCCCATGGCACCGTGACCCGCCACTATCGCCAGCACCAGCAGGGCAAGCAGACGTCCACCAACCCGATCGCATCCATCTTCGCATGGACGGGTGGCCTGAAGCACCGGGGCAAGCTGGATGAGACCCCCGAGGTCACGCGCTTTGCCGAAACCCTTGAGCGCGTCTGCATCCAGACGGTCGAGGAAGGCAAGATGACCAAGGATCTCGCCCTTCTCATCGGCCCGGATCAGTCCTGGATGACGACGGAAATGTTCTTCCAGGCGATCGTCGACAATCTGGAAAAGGAAATGGGCAAGTAAGGCCCGCGCCCTTTCGGTCGCCGCCAGCCCATAGGGCGCATGGTGATCGAGGGGGCGATTCCCCGGACATGGAAATGGGGCCGGACGGCAACGTCCGGCCCCATTTTATGATGCCCGGGGCGATATCGGGGCATTGTGGCGCCAGCCAGCCGGCTGCGGCGGCATGGCGCGCGCCTGCTCAGCGCCTTTCAGGTACGGATGAAGGTGAAGCGTGCATCGGGAACCGGCCGGGAAGTCCCCTGCCCTCCTGTCTTCAGGACGGGCGGCCACCCCTGGAGCGCACGAGGGGCAGACCAAACAGCAGGCCCACCAGGAAACCGCCGATATGGCTCCAGATGGCGATGCCGTCCGCGCCGGGAAGATTGAAGGCGACAGCCGTGAGCAGCTGCAGGCCGATCCAGAGCGCCGCATAGCGAAACGCACGCACGGTTTCCGCCGAAATGACCAGGCCGAACAGGCGCGCGGGGGCTTCGCCATCGCGGGCAAAGAGCAGCGCATAGGTTGCGAAGATGGCGGATATGCCGCCTGATGCGCCGACGACGGGAATGATCGAGGACGGATTGATCGCCACTTGCATCAGCCCGCCGACAATGCCGCCCAGCAGGAACAGGATCACAAGGCGCGCCGGGCCGAGAAGCCATTCCACCTGCCGCCCGGCCCAGGCCAGGAACACCATGTTCATGGCAAGGTGCACCAGACCCGAATGCAGGAACATGTGGCTGACAAGGGTCAGCGGTGCCGGAATGGCGCCTTTCAGCCCGATGACATCGCCTGTCAGGCGGGCCGGAACCAGACCCGCCGCCAGGGTGACGGACTGGTCGAAGCCAGGCCCCATCACCACGGACAGCAGCTGCAGCCCGGCGCAGATGATCAGGATGACACGCGTGGCGTACGCCGTGGGTGGCTGGAAGGGCTTCATCACCGGCGCAGGCAACCCGCCTAGCGGAATTCGACTGCGTCGATCAGGTAGCTGCGATCACCCGACGGGGTCACCACTTCCACTTCCTCGCCGAGGCGGCGACCGATCAGGGCGCGCCCCAGCGGGCTGTTGTAGCTGATTCGTCCGTTCCTGGCGTCAGCCTCCACCTCGCCCACGATCTGCCAGGTGACGGGCTTGTCGTCCTCGTCGAGCAGGCGGACGGTGGCGCCGAAGACGACCTTGTCCCCCGACAGGGTCGTCGGGTCGATGACGACCGCGCGGGCGAGCTTGTCCTCGTAATCGGCGATCTGCGCCTCGATCTGGCTCTGCCGCTCCTTGGCCGCATGATATTCGGCATTCTCGGAAAGGTCGCCGTGGGCGCGCGCTTCCTCGATGGCCTCGACATTCTCGGGGCGCTCGACTTCCTTCAGATGCTTGAGCTGCCGCAGAAGCTGGGCATGCCCTTCGGCAAGCATCGGAACCTTATCAATCGTTGCCATGGTCTACTCTGAAGTTGCTCCGGCAGGCAGGGGGGCTTCGGCGGAGTTTCCGCCATCAGGCCCGCACTGCTGTCGGAAGGAAATGGTTCACCCTGAAATGCGGTGAGAGTTTAAGGGGCCTGCAAGCCTTCCGCAAGGGCAGTCCCCGCACGGGGCAGGCAGGGGGTCTGCGGTGGCTTCAGGCAGAGGCCAGGTCAGAGCTGGGAGCGGGGAGAGGCAGGCACATGCGCTGACACCCCCCGCCGATGCTCTCCGCCCGGCCGATAGCGGTCAGGCCGGAGGCGCCGTCATGGCGTGGTGGGCCTGAAGCGGCTTCACATCCATGGGCCGGGACTTCATGGCGGCAATCGCCTTCACGCAGGCATCGGACGCAGCCGCAGTCGTGAAGATCGGAACCTTCTGCGACCATGCGGCGCTGCGGATGGTTTCCGAATCCTTCAGCGACTGCACGCCTTCTGTCGTGTTGAAGACCATGGCGATCCGGCCATCTGTCATGGCGTCCACGATATGGGGCTGGCCTTCCAGCACCTTGTTGATGGTGGCGACGGCAACGCCCTCGCCCTTCAGCCATTCCGCCGTGCCGCGCGTGGCGACAAGATCGAAGCCCATGGAGACGAGACCGCGCGCCGCTTCAAGGATAAGCGGCTTGTCGCTGTCCTTCACGGAAATGAAGACCGTTCCGCCCATGGGCAGGATGTTGCCCGCGCCAAGCTGGCTCTTGGCGAAGGCCATGGCGAAATCGCTGTCGATGCCCATGACCTCGCCCGTCGATTTCATCTCGGGGCTGAGAACGGGGTCGGTTCCGGGGAAGCGGGCGAAGGGAAACACGGCTTCCTTCACCGCGATGTGGTCCGAGCCGCGCGGCCTCAGTTCGAAGGTGGAAAGCATTTCCCCGGCCATGACGCGCGCGGCGATCTTGGCATAGGGCCGCCCCTGCGCCTTGGCGACGAACGGCACTGTCCGGCTGGCGCGCGGGTTCACCTCGATCAGATAGACCTCGCCGTCCTTCACCGCGAACTGGATGTTCATCAGCCCGCGCACCGTCAGCGCTTCGGCAAGAAGCTTCGCCTGCCGCTCGATCTCGGCGACGATGTCGGCGGGCAGGCTGTAGGGCGGAAGCGAACAGGCGCTGTCACCGGAATGGACCCCGGCCTCCTCGATATGCTGCATAACGCCGGCCACATAGACGGTCTCGCCATCGGCCAGCGCATCCACGTCCACCTCGATGGCGTCGCGCAGATAGCGGTCGATGAGAACGGGGCTGTCACCCGATACGCGCACGGCCGTCTCGATATAGGTCTCGAGGCTGGCTGTCGTTTCCACGATTTCCATGGCGCGGCCACCAAGCACATAGCTCGGGCGCATCAGCACCGGATAGCCGATATGCTCGGCAACGGCGATCGCCTCCTCGCGCGAGCGGGCGATTCCGCCGGCGGGCTGCTTCAGGCCCAGCCGCTCGACCAGGGCCGCGAAACGCTCGCGGTCCTCGGCAAGGTCGATGGAATCGGGGCTGGTGCCGAGAATCGGGATCCCGGCTGCTTCCAGCGCCTTGGCGAGCTTCAGCGGAGTCTGGCCGCCGAACTGCACGATCACGCCTTCCAGCGTGCCGCGCGACTGTTCGAGATGCAGGAGTTCGAGCACATCCTCGGCCGTCAGCGGTTCGAAATAGAGCCGGTCCGACGTGTCATAGTCGGTCGAGACGGTTTCCGGGTTGCAGTTGACCATGATGGTCTCGAACCCGGCATCGCCCAGCGCGAAGGCGGCATGGCAGCAGCAATAGTCGAACTCGATACCCTGGCCGATACGGTTCGGCCCGCCGCCCAGGATCGCGATCTTGCGCTTGTCCGTCGGCTCCGCCTCGCACTCGGTGCCGGCGTAAGTCGAGTACATGTAGGGCGTAAGGCTCTCGAATTCGGCAGCGCAAGTGTCGATCCGCTTGAACACGGGGCGGACACCGGCGGCATGGCGTCGTGCGCGCACCTCGGCTTCGGAAAGCCCGGCGAGCTTCGCCAGCCGCGCATCGGAAAAGCCCATGGCCTTCAGCGGCCTTAGATCGTCGGGCAGGCCGTTGGCGCGCACCGCTTCCTCGGCTTCGACGATTTCGGCCAGCCGCTCCACGAACCAGGGATCATAGTGGGACACGCGCGCGATTTCGCTTGCCGGAATGCCGGCGCGCAGCGCGTGCGTCGCGATCAGAAGCCTGTCGGGCACGCGGCGGGCCAGCGCCGCAAGGATCTCGCCCTTGGAGGCATTGGCCAGCGCTTCCGGCTCGTCGAGGCCGGAAAGCCCGGTTTCGAGGCCGCGCAGAGCCTTCTGGAGCGATTCATGGATGTTGCGGCCAATGGCCATCACTTCGCCGACCGACTTCATCGCGGTGCCGAGCGTCGAATCGGCGCCCTTGAACTTTTCGAAGGCAAAGCGCGGGATCTTGGTGACGACATAGTCGATCGTCGGCTCGAAGCTGGCCGGGGTCACGCCGGTGATGTCGTTGCGGATCTCGTCCAGCGTGTAGCCGACGGCCAGAAGGGCCGCGACCTTGGCGATGGGGAAGCCGGTCGCCTTGGAAGCCAGCGCCGAGGAGCGGCTGACGCGCGGGTTCATCTCGATCACGACGAGGCGGCCATCGGCCGGGTTCACCGCGAACTGGACGTTGGAGCCGCCGGTTTCCACCCCGATCTCGCGCAGCACCGCGATCGAGGCGTTGCGCATGATCTGATATTCCTTGTCCGTCAGCGTCAGCGCCGGCGCGACGGTGATGGAATCGCCCGTGTGGGTACCCATCGGATCGATGTTCTCGATCGAGCAGATGATGATGCAGTTGTCCGCGCGGTCGCGGACGACTTCCATCTCATATTCCTTCCAGCCGAGGACCGATTCCTCGATCAGCACTTCGGTGGTGGGGCTGGCGTCGAGCCCGCCGAGGACGATCTTCTGGAACTCCTCGCGGTTGTAGGCGATGCCGCCGCCGGTGCCGCCAAGCGTGAAGCTGGGGCGGATGATGGCGGGCAGGCCGACATGATCGAGCGCCTTCAGGGCTTCGTCGAGGGTGTGGGCGATGGCCGAGCGCGGGGATTCGAGGCCGATGGAGTCCATGGCCTCGCGGAACTTCAGCCGGTCCTCGGCCTTTTCGATGGCGTGCGCGTCGGCGCCGATCATCGTCACGCCGTAGCGGTCGAGCGTTCCGTCCTTGAAGAGCGCGAGCGCGGTGTTGAGCGCGGTCTGCCCGCCCATGGTGGGCAGCACGGCGTCGGGCCGCTCCTTCTCGATGATACGGGCCACGACTTCGGCCGTGATCGGCTCGACATAGGTAGCGTCGGCCAGATCCGGATCGGTCATGATGGTGGCCGGGTTGGAGTTCACCAGGATCACCCGGTAGCCCTCTCCCTTCAGCGCCTTCACGGCCTGGGTTCCGGAATAATCGAACTCGCAGGCCTGGCCGATGATGATCGGGCCGGCGCCAATGACGAGGATGGACGAGATGTCAGTACGTTTGGGCATGGGTCAGGCGGCCTTCCTCAACCCGTCGACGAACCGGCGGAACAGGTAATAGCTGTCCTGCGGGCCGGGCGAGGCTTCGGGGTGATGCTGTACGGAAAAGGCGGGGCGGTCGGTCAGTTCGAGGCCGCAGAGCGTCTGGTCGAACAGGCTGATGTGGGTGGGGCGCGCGTTGCCGGGCAGGCTGTCGCTTTCCACCGTGAAGCCGTGGTTCATCGAGGTGATCTCGACCTTGCCGTCGGAAAGCTGCTGCACCGGGTGGTTCGCGCCACGATGGCCCTGGTGCATCTTCGCGGTCTTCGCACCGATGGCGAGGCCGAGGAGCTGGTGGCCAAGGCAGATGCCGAACAGCGGCTTGCCGCTTTCCAGCCACTGGCGGATGACGGGCACGGCATAGAGACCGGTCGCGGCCGGGTCGCCGGGGCCGTTCGACAGGAAGAGCCCATCCGGGTTCAGGGCCATGATATCCTCGAAGCTGGCGGTGGCCGGCACGACCGTCACGCGGGCGCCGGCATCCACCAGTTGCCGCAGGATCGCGCGCTTCACGCCATAGTCTATGGCGACGACATGGGGCGCGTCAGCCGGAAGGTCGCCGGGCAGATAGCCCTTGCCCAGCACCCATGGGCCTTCGTCCCAGCGATAGCTCTGGGTGCAGGAAACCGCCTTCGCGAGATCGAGGCCCTCGAGGCCGCTCCAGGCCTTCGCGCGGGCGATCAGAGCCTCCACGTCGAACTTGCCATCCCGGCGGTGGGCGATGACAGCATTGGGCGCGCCGCCCTTGCGGATGCGGCGGGTGATGGCGCGGGTATCGACACCGGCTAGGCCGATGCGCCCCCAGCTTTCCAGCCACTGGTCGAAGCGCTGTGCGCTGCGGAAGCTGGACGGGCCGGTGACTGGTTCGGCGACGACGCAGCCAAGCGCATGAGGGTTGGCCCCTTCAATATCCTCGGGGTTGGCGCCGACATTGCCGATATGCGGAAAGGTGAAGGTGATGATCTGGCCGGCATAGCTCGGGTCCGTCATCACTTCCTGATAACCGGTCATGGCGGTGTTGAAGCAGAGCTCGCCGACAGCCTCGCCCTCGGCGCCGAGGCCACGGCCCCAGAAAAGCGTGCCGTCGGCAAGCGCGACGACTCCAGTCGCGCCGGACGGTTGGCGCAAGCGGGTGTCTTCGGCCATCGGCAGATCCTCAGTAAGCAGGTTTTGGGCTAAGGCGCCGCGATACGGTTGCGAGGCCCATTGGTCAATGGCAGGCGGCACCCTAATGTAACGATTCAAGGAGACACGGGAATGATCCGCGACGATATCAAGGCAGCCCTCACCATTGCGATGAAGGCGCGCGAAAGCGACCGTGTGGCGGCAATCCGCCTGATACAGGCCGCCATCAAGAACAGGGACATCGAGGCCCGCACCGGCGGCGCGCCCACGGACGACGACGTGCTGGTGATGGACGTGCTGGCGAAGATGGCGAAGCAGCGCCGCGAATCGATCGGGATGTTCGAAAGCGGCGGCCGTGCCGAGCTTGCCGCAGCCGAAAAGGCCGAGCTGGCGGTCATCGAGAGCTTCCTGCCGAAACAGCTTTCGGATGATGAAGCCCGTGACGCCGTTGCCGCCATCGTCGCCGAAGCCGGCGCAACGAGCGTCAAGGACATGGGCCGCGTGATGGCCCTGGTGAAGGAAAAGCTCGCCGGAAAGTTCGACATGGGCAAGGCCAGCGGCCTCGTGAAGGCGGCACTTTCCTGAGATGAGCCTGCCGGCCGAATTCCTGGATGACCTTAGGGCCCGGATCGGGCTGTTCTCGCTGGTCGGCCGGCGGGTGAAGCTCGTGCGCGCGGGGCGCGAGATGAAGGGCTGCTGCCCCTTTCACAACGAGAAGACGCCCAGCTTCTATGTGAACGAGGACAAGGGCTTCTATCACTGCTTCGGCTGCGGCGCCCATGGCGACGCCATCGGCTTCGTCATGGCGCAGGACGGGTTGAACTTCATCGAGGCGGTGAAGAGCCTTGCCGCCGAAGCCGGTCTGGCCATGCCGGAAGAGCGGCAGCCCGACCCCGAGACCCGCCGTCGCGCCGGCCTGCAGGATCTGCTCGAAGCTGCGGCCGACTGGTATCGCACCCAGCTGGCTGGCGTGTCTGGCGCGGATGCCCGCGCCTATCTGGAGCGGCGACAGGTTTCCACCGATGTCGCGGCCCGTTTCGGCCTTGGCCTCGCCCCCGATTCGCGCGATGCCCTTTCGCGCGCGATGATGGCGAAATTTCCCGGGCTTGAACCGGCGCAGATGCTCGACGCCGGCCTTGCCGGGGAAAGCGAAGGCCGCCGCTATGATCGCTTCCGCGGGCGGCTGATGTTCCCCATCCATGACCGGCGCGGCCGTGTCGTCGGCTTCGGCGGGCGCACGCTTGGCGATGTGGAGCCCAAATATCTCAATTCCGCCGAAGGCCCGGTCTTTCACAAGGGGCGGCTTCTCTACAACCTGCACCGGGCGGCCCCGGCGGCGCGGAAATCCGGCCGGCTGCTGGTGGTCGAGGGCTATATGGATGTGGTCGGCCTTGCCCAGGCCGGGTTCGAGGAAGCCGTGGCGCCGCTTGGCACCGCGCTCACGGAAGAGCAGCTCGAACTGGCCTGGCGGCTGGTGCCGGAACCGCTGCTCGCCTTCGATGGCGATGCAGCCGGAATGCGGGCAGGCCTGCGCGCCGCGCATCGCGCGCTCGCGCTGCTGAAACCGGGCCGCAGCCTCGGCTTCCTCGCCCTGCCCCCCGGGCAGGACCCGGACGACATCGCCCGGAACGGCGGCCACGCGGCCATCGAAGCGCTGCTGGCCACCGCTCGCCCGCTGGACCGCTTCCTGTTCGATGCCGAAGCCGGCGCGGCCCCGCTCGACACGCCGGAGCGGCGCGGGGCACTGAAGGCGCGGCTTAAGGCCCTGGCCGCCGACATCGCCGACCAGGATCTCAGGCGCGACTATCTCTCGACATGGCTCGACCGGGCTGACGCGCTTTTCCGCGCCGCGCGCCCGCAGCGCGGCGGGGGCCCGGCAACCGGGGCACGGACAGGCCGCGGGCAGGATTACAGGCAGGATTACAGGCGCGGCCAGCCGCTGCCGCCGCCCGGTGCGCTTGCCGAGACGCGCGCCATGGCGAACACCCCGTCCGAAGCCGGTATCGCCGGAATTCTCGCCAGCCTCGCCGCGCGGCCCGAAGCCCTCGCCCACCATGCGGAAGCCCTCGCCCATCTCAACCTGAGGACAGAGGCGCTGGCCCTTGCACGCGATGCGCTGCTCCATGGCCGCGACCCCGGCGATGTGCTGGCGGGCGTCACGCCGCGCTTCCCGGCTGACATGGACGAAACGGAATTCGACGCGGCCATCGGCTCTGCCCTTGCGACTCTGGCCCAGTTGCACCACATAGGGTCCGAAAAGCAGCAACCTGGCGATCTTTCCAGTGATGAGGCCTTTGCCAGAGCGTTCGAGCGCCGGAGGCTCCTGGCTGAAGAGCGGGAAGATGCACGCCGCAGGTTGACTGCATTGGCAATTGGAAGCGATCCGGCGTGAGCGGCAGCCCTGCCCCTCGCGCTGCACGCGGTTAGGACTGGCAGACAGGACCGGCATGGCGAAAGCAGCGTTTTCCGAGACCGAGGCTCCCGAGAAGACGGAAGCCGATGGCGCCCCCGTCATCGATCTCAATGAAGCCAGCCTCAAGCGCCTGATCGCGAAAGCGAAGAAGCGCGGCTGGATCACCTATGAAGAACTGAACGCCGCCCTGCCGCAGGACCAGATGTCCTCGGAGCAGATCGAGGATGTGATGTCCGCCCTGTCGGACATGGGCATCAACATCACCGAAACCGAGGACACGGCCGAGGAAGCCGAGGAAGAGGAAGCGGTCGAGGAAGTCGAGATCGACTCCGCCGCCGGCCCCGCCCCCATCACCCCGCAGACCAAGGAAAAACTCGACCGCACCGATGACCCGGTGCGGATGTATCTGCGCGAGATGGGCGCGGTGGAACTGCTTTCGCGCGAAGGCGAGATCGCCATCGCCAAGCGGATCGAGGCTGGCCGCGACACCATGATCGCCGGGCTGTGCGAAAGCCCCATGACCTTCGCCGCCATCATCGACTGGTCGAACGCCCTCAACGAGGGGCGCATGCAGCTGCGCGAGATCCTCGACCTCGAGGCGATGCTGGCCAAGCCCAGCGAAACCGAGGAAGAAAATGAGGAGGAGGGCGCGGACCTTCCCGTTGCCTTCAAGGACGAGGAAGAGGAGGCCGAAGAGCCTGCCGCCCCCGACGAAGAGGACGGCATGACCGAGCGCCGCGCCCAGCGGCAGACCTTCGACGACGATGACGATGAAGGCGGCATGAGCCTTGCCGCCATGGAAGAGGCGCTTAAGCCGCAGGCGCTGGAGACCTTCGCCACCATCGAGGCGAGCTACGACAAGTTCCTGAAGCTGCAGGCCGCCCGCATGCACGCCATGGCCCAGGGCCAGGATCTGCCCCGCGCGGACGAGCGGAAATACCAGAAGCTGCGCCAGGAGCTGACTCAGCTGATCGCGGCTGTGCAGTTCACCAATGCCAAGATCGAATTTCTGGTCGAGCATCTCTACAGCTTCAACCGGCGCCTGATGACTCTGGGCGGCCGGATGATGAAACTGGCCGACAAGCACAGGATTCCGCGCAAGGACTTCCTCGACAGCTATCTCGGCCACGAACTGGACGAGACCTGGCTTGAAGCCAATGCCGGCCGCGACAAGAAATGGGCCGCTTTCGCCAAGGCCGAGGCCGGCGAGGTTGACCGCATCCGCGAGGAGCTTTCCCAGATCGCCCATGAAACGGGGATCGACCTCAACGAATATCGCCGTATCGTGAACATGGTGCAGAAGGGCGAGCGCGAGGCGCGCATCGCCAAGAAGGAAATGGTGGAGGCGAACCTCAGGCTCGTCATCTCGATCGCCAAGAAATACACCAACCGCGGGCTGCAGTTCCTCGATCTCATCCAGGAAGGCAATATCGGCCTGATGAAGGCAGTGGACAAGTTCGAGTACCGGCGCGGCTACAAATTCTCGACCTATGCCACCTGGTGGATCCGGCAGGCGATCACCCGCTCCATTGCCGACCAGGCCCGCACCATCCGCATCCCGGTGCACATGATCGAGACGATCAACAAGCTCGTTCGCGCCAGCCGCCAGTATCTGCACGAGACCGGCCGCGAGGCGACGCCCGAGGAACTGGCCGAGAGGCTGTCCATGCCGCTCGACAAGGTGCGCAAGGTGCTGAAGATCGCCAAGGAGCCGATCAGCCTCGAGACCCCGATCGGGGACGAGGAAGACAGCCACCTCGGCGACTTCATCGAGGACAAGAACGCCGTTATCCCTGTGGATGCCGCCATCCACTCCAATCTGAAGGAAACGGTGACCCGCGTTCTCGCCAGCCTCACCCCGCGCGAGGAGCGCGTGCTGCGCATGCGCTTCGGCATCGGCATGAACACCGATCATACGCTCGAGGAAGTGGGCCAGCAGTTCTCGGTGACGCGCGAGCGGATCCGCCAGATCGAGGCAAAGGCGCTCAGGAAGCTGAAGCACCCCTCGCGGTCCCGCAAGATGCGGAGCTTCCTCGACAGCTGAAGCATTCATCATCCGGTAACGCGCGGGCGTCGACCATGGCCTCCTGACTGAACATGCCATAATGTGGGCGATCAGAAGGCCGAAGGAGGATCAATGCCAGCTGCAACCGGATCATGCGTGGCTGAACGCACCCCAAGGGCTGCCGGCCTTTCCTTTAGCCTCGCCTTCATCCTTGCGCTGGCGCTTCCGGGGCAAGCGCAGGCCGACGCCCTGCTCGACCGCCTGCGCGCCAGCGCCAGCCTGGCCGGGCCACCCGCCTTCGAGCGCACCCTCCGCCTCGAAACCAATGGCGAAACGGCTCCGCTCGTCCGCGTGGACCGGCACGACCCCGCCCTGCCGGATGGCGAGCGCTGGAGCCTGCTGAGCATCGACGGCCGCAGCCCGGGCGACAAGGAACGCGATGAATGGCGCAAGCAGGTCACCAGCCAGCAACCGCCCGGCTATCACCGCCTGCACATCCTGCTGGCCGGCCAGCCGGACAGCATCCGCCAGGAAGGCCCGTTGCGCATCTATCACTGGAAAGCCCTGAAGCCCGGCGCCCTCGGCATGAAGGGCCCTGATTTTTCGGGCCGGCTTTCAGCCGAAGCCATCCTTGACACATCCGGGCAGGAACCGGCCCTTCAGCGCGTGCGCATCTATGCGGCCAAGCCCTTCAGCATCATGATGGTGGCGAAGATGCGGGCCTTCGAGGCGACGAGCGACTACAAATCCGGCGCGAACGGCACACCCTTTCTCGTGCGGCAGACAACGCGCACCGATGCCAGCATCCCGTTCCGGGGCAACGGTGTCATACGGAGCGAAGCGCGCTTCCGCCCCCTGACGAAGCAGCCTCACACAACCCAGAAGCTGACGCGCGGCCAGCCGGCAGCTGGCTGACAAGCTGAGAGAAGGCGCTGATCTCAGCGCGGGCGGACAAGCAGGCCGAGCCACAAGGTGCGTGGTTGGCCACGCTCGGGCTGGGCGCCCGAGAAGCCGGTCTCGATCCTGGCGTCAGTCAGATTCTCGGCCGAAGCTTCCAGCGTGATGCCGCGCCCGAGGTCGAGCGCCAGCCGTGCATCGACGGTGGAGGCGGACCGCAGTCGGCGGCTGTTCAGATCATCCTCGAAGCGCGGCCCGAGATGACGGAAGGTGACCGCGCCATCGAGGGGGCCGACACGATGGCCGATGCCGATGCTGCCCGAAAGTTCGGGCGCCTGCGAAGGCCGCTCGCCATCGAGGCCACCGCCCCGGACCCGCGCGTCGACATAGGCGAGGCTGGCATCGATGCGGGTCGCGCCAAGACGCACGCGTGCATCGGCCTCCACCCCGCGGCTGCGGATGCGATCCAGATTCTGGCGCTGGCGATAGCTGCCGCCGGCCGGCACGAAGCCGACACCCGGAAACAGCCCCGGCCCCTGCCCCAGCGTCACGTTGGAAACCGGATCGTCCAGCTGGTTGGCGAACAGCGTGACCGAAAGATCAATGGCCGCGATCGGCTGCCAGCCAAGGCTTGCCTCCACGCCCTTCAGGCGCTCGGGGTTCAGGGCGGGGTTGGCCGCCGTTGCATTGAGACCGGCGCGGAAGGGCCGGTGAAGCTCGTTGATGGTTGGCAACCGCCAGCCGGTGTAGGCAGCCGCTCGCAGGCCAATGGCGGGAAGCGGCCGCCAGGCAAGGCCGAGCCGGCCGCTGCCTTCGGTGCCGGAGCGATCCGCCGCCGGCTCGTCAAGAGTCGGCAAGCCAGTCGCGAGATCGATCTCGCGCAGCATGCCATCACCAAGACGCCAGTGATCGACGCGGCCGGCTGCCGTAAGCAGCAGGCTTGAACCCAGCCGCAGGCTGCCGTCGGCGAACAGGCTGGCGATGTCCTGGCTGCCACCGGCCTTGCGCTGCCGTGTCGGCATGCCGGCCTGATAGCGGAAAAGCTCGTTGGTATAGCCTTCGCGTGCGATCCATTCGGCACCGAGCTGCAAGGCGGCATCCGCGCCCAGCGGCGGCTCTGCCGTCAGCCGCAGGCCCCAGCCGGAGGCCGGCGTCTTTTCCTGGTCGAGCACGGTGGTCGCCTCGGCGCGGGCCGGGTCAAGTGTGCGGGTGACGGAGGAAAAGGCCCGCATCTGGCCATGCAGAAGGCCCTGCAACCGCCAGCCGCCCTCATGGGTGACGCGCAGGCTCGCATCGGCGCCGCTGGCATGGTTGTCGGCCCCCTCGACACCGCGCAGGCGGTTATCCTCGAAGGCCGAAAGCGTGGATTCCAGCGTGACCTTGCCCAGCTCCGCCACATGGCGTGCGCCGACACCCCATTGATCATAGCGGGCGGCGGCATCGGCCGGGCCTGGCTCTGCCACCAGCTTGTGCCCATCGCCGCGTGACAGGCCACCGGACAGCGCCATGTGCCCACCGGAGACGGCAATGCCGGCAGCGCCCTCCACCTCGACGGAGGCCCGGCTGCCGACACGCGCGCGCATGTGGGTGGGCCGGGCGTCGCTGACGAAGGCGATGGTTCCAGCGAGCGCACCCGAGCCGCCCACGCCGCCGCCGCGCACGACTTCGGCCGAGGCGATTTCGCGCCCGATCAGGCTGGTCCAGGCGACATAGCCGAAAAAGGGGTCATTGAGCGGCACGCCATCGAGGGTGACCAGCATGCGGCTGGCGGCATTGCCGGAAAAGCCGCGCGTGGTGACGCCATCCGCGGAAGGGTTGGACGTGCGGGTGGACGTGGCGCGGAAAAGCTGGATGCCGCCAATGCCGCGCAGCGCATCCTCCACACGACCCGATACCGGGCTGAGGGCAATGGAATCGAGCCGCACGGCGCCAAATGCCTCGGAACCCGCCCCCGGCGTGATCGCCTTGCCGGAAACGAGAATGGTTTCGCGCGCGCTGACGGCTGGCGCGCCAGCCTCGGGCGCGGGGGCTGCAAGGACGGGCGGAGTCTCGGGGGGCATGTCGGTCATGCCGGGCCGACTAGCCCGCCACGCCCCACTGTGCCAAGAAGCGGCGCATGGAATCCTATCAGTTCAACGATACCGCAACGACGCTTTCCCTGTTGCTGAGCCGCCGCTCGGGCAAGGCGCGCGATCTTGTCGCGCCCGGGCCTGACGCTGCCGAAATGGAAACCATGCTGAAGGCCGCGACCCGTGTTCCCGATCATGGCAAGCTGGCCCCGTGGCGCTTCATCGAAATCACCGACCGCGACGCCTTCGCGGCACTGCTTCTCGATCTTTACGGCAAGGCGCGCGGCGCGCCGGGAAAGACGGAAACGCGGGCGCTGGAGGACTTCGCCCGGCAGGCGCCGAGGCTGCTGGCCGCGATCAGCCTGGTGAACGGCGAGAGCCGGATCCCGGAATGGGAACAGCTGATGACGGCTGGCGCCGCCACCATGACCCTGCTGCACGCGGCCCACGCCATGGGCTATGCCGCCAACTGGCTGACGGAACCGGCCGCCTATCTGCCCGGCCTGCCGGACGCCCTGGGCTTTCCCGGCGGCCGCATTGCCGGCTTCATCTTCATCGGCACCCCGTCGAAGCCGCTGGAAGAACGCCCGCGGCCCGAACTTGCGCACGTGACGGGCCGCTGGCCGCGCTGACGCCCGTGGACCGGATCAGCGCCCGAATCAGCGCATGCGTATGACCTGGACTGTGCGGTTCATGCGATCGAACGTCATGCGATAGCTGCCGAGCGAGCCGCGCTTGATGACGACGGCGGTTCCCGCCTTCACCGGCGGCATCGGGAAGCCTTCGGCCTGCCGCCACATCTGGCCGTTGTCGAGGATGAAGACGCTCTTGCCCAGGCTGTCACGCAGGCTTTCGGTCACTTTCGCCTCGATCTGCTCGATCCGCTCCGGATCGCCCTTGTAGCCCAGGACGCCCTCGCGGCCGAAACGGTCCTTGCGATCGGCCTCTGCCCTTGCCGCCTTCTCGGCGGCTTCGGCCTCGGCGCGGCGGCGGCCTTCCGCTTCACGCTTTTCGGCCATGGCGCGCGCTTCCGGCGACATCGCCTTCGCCAGCCCGTCATAGCAGGCAAGGCGCGCGGAATCGTCGTCAATGGCCGCGCAATCCAGCATCGCCCGACTGGATGGTGCCTGGCCGGATGGCGCCTGCGCGAGGGCCGGGCCAGCCGAAACAGCAGCCATGATTGTCCCGGCCGCAAGCCATGCTGTCGTCTTCACCGGCATCCCCCTCTGTCCTAGTCTCGTGGCAGAGAGCATAAGGCCGCAGGCAGAGTCGGCAAGTGGCAAGACCCGGCAACTGCAACCAGTGAAGAAAGATCGAAGCCTCATGTCCGCACATATCGTAGAAGACCTGGCCCATGCCCGCCTGATCGAACGCCTGACCCCGGCGATGCGCGAAGCCGGCGCCCTGATCGAACGGCTGCGCGCATCGGGCGTAACCCACCGCGACAAGACCGACAAATCCCCCGTGACGGAAGCCGACGAGGCCGCCGAGCGCCTGCTTGCCGACGCCATCCGCGCGCTGGACCCGGTGGCCGTGATCATCGGCGAGGAAGCCGCCGAAGCTGGCGACAAACCGCAGGCCGGCCGCCGCTTCTGGCTGATCGACCCGCTGGACGGCACGCGCGACTATGTGGAAGGCGGGCAGGATTATTCGGTGAACATCGGCCTGGTGGAAGATGGCGTGCCGACACTGGGGCTGGTGCTGCATCCGCCCAGCGAAACGCTGTGGACCGGCTCGCCCGGGCTCGGCGCCTGGAAGGAAAGCCGGGGCGGCGCGCGCGCGCGCATTCACGCGCGCAGCCTGTCTAGCCCGCCCGTCGTCGTCACCAGCCGCTCCCACCTCGATGACCGGACGAAGGCCTGGGTTGCAGCGCTCGCCAATGCCGAGAGCAGGCCGTCTGGCTCCTCGCTAAAATTCTGCCTGCTGGCCGAAGGCCTCGCCGACATCTACCCGAGGTTCGGCCCGACATCGGAATGGGACACGGCGGCCGCCGATGCCATCCTCCGCGCGGCGGGAGGAATCACGCTGGGCACGGATGGAACGCCCTTCGGCTATGGCAAGCCCGGCTATCTGAACGGCAGTTTCCTGGCGCTGGGGGACCCGGACGCAGCCGTCAGCCTGCCTGCCTTCACTGCCTGAGGAGGGCGGCTGAACAGCCTGCACAGCCTGTCACGCCAGCGCGTCATCAGCTGGAATGCAATCTTATGAAAAGACCCGCGCATTGGCTCTTGCCAAGGCGCAGGCCTGCAGCAATGAGGCGCTCGACGCAGCTGGGAAACCGGATCGCGCCATCAAGTCGGACAGGCCAATCCGCGTTGCCCCTCTTGTTGCGTATCGGGGGCGCCAGCCAGGGCCGGGGATGCGGAGGGGCATGCCCGGCCCTTTTCATGCCGGCCCGGCCTAGCCGGCCAGCAGCGCGTCTTCCGGAATTGCGAAAAGCTGGCTTGCCCCGCGCGTGACGGGGCCGAGCAGGGCTGCGGCTGCCGGCAGCAGCTGCTCGGCGAAATAGCGCGCGGTCGCGATCTTGGCCTTGAGGAACCGGGGGTCGCCCTCGCCTGCCTCCAGCCGGCGCGCGGCTTCGGCTGCCTGGCGGGCCAGAAGGCAGGCCCCGATCGTCAGGCCGAACATGCGCAGATAGGGCGTCGCGGCAGCGGCCGTATCGACAAGTTTGTCGCCTTCATTGCCGCTGATCCAGACGGATGCCGTCTGCAAAGCCTCCACCGCATCGTCCAGCCAGGGAACAAGCTGGCCCAGATCGCCCGTGCGGGGCAGCGCGGCGATGAACTGCCGCTCGCGCTGAAGAAGGGCGCGCCAGTGGCGGCCGCCATCCATCGAAAGCTTGCGGCCAACAAGATCCAGCGCCTGGATGCCGTTCGTTCCCTCATAGATGGGGGCGATACGCGAATCGCGATAATGCTGGGCGGCCCCCGTTTCCTCGACATAACCCATGCCGCCGAACACCTGCAGGCACAGGCTCGACACCTCGACCCCGATGTCGGTGGAAAAGGCCTTGGTGACGGGGGTGAGCAGATCGGCAAGCCCTTTGGCATCGGCCTTGCGCTGCGGGTCCGTTTCGGCATGGGCGCGATCGACGGCGGCGGCGTTCAGGCAGGCGATGGCGCGGGCGGCTTCCACATAGGCGCGCGCCGTCATCAGCATGCGGCGCACATCGGCATGCTCGATGATGCGAACCGGCGAGCGCCCGCCACCGAAGGGGGCCGATTGCACGCGCTGCCGGGCGAATTCCAGCGCATGCTGGAAGGCGCGGTCGGCAATGGCGATGCCTTCCAGCCCGACATTGATGCGGGCGTGGTTCATCATGGTGAACATGGCGCGCATGCCGCCATGTTCGGCCCCGACCATATAGCCGACGCACGCATCATTGTCGCCGAAGGCCATGGTGCAGGTGGGGCTGGCGTGGATACCCAGCTTGTGTTCGGTGGAAACGACGCGAAGGTCGTTGCGGGCGCCGAGCGTGCCATCCGCATTCACCAGGAACTTCGGCACGATGAACAGCGAAATGCCCTTTGTGCCTGCCGGCGCATCCGGCGTGCGCGCCAGCACGAGGTGCACGATGTTCTCGGCCAGGTCATGCTCGCCCCAGGTGATGAAGATTTTCTGGCCCTTGATGCGCCAGCTGCCGTCCTCGGCCGGGGTGGCCATGGTGCGCAGCGCGCCCACATCCGATCCCGCCTGCGGCTCGGTCAGGTTCATGGTGCCGGTCCAGCGGCCATTGACGAGCGGCCGCAGATAAAGCTGCTGCTGCTCGGGGCTGGCATGGGCCTGCAATGCCTCGATCGCGCCAAGCGTCAGCATCGGGCACAGGGAAAAGGCCATGTTGGCAGCGGTGATCTGCTCCTGCACGGCGCAGGCAAGCGCGAAGGGCATGCCCTGCCCGCCATGCTCGGGGCTGGCGCCCAGCCCGATCCAGCCGCCATCGGCATAGGCGCGATAGGCCTCGCGGAAGCCCGGCGGCGTGCGCACCTCGCCATCCACAGCCTTCAGGCCCGACACATCGCCCACCCGGTTGAGCGGCGCGAAGGCGTTGGCGGCCAGCTTGCCCGCCTCACCCAGAATCGCGTCCACCATGTCGGGCGTTGCGCCTTCGAAACCGGGAAGCTGCTGCAGCCCCGCAATGTCGGCGATGGTTTCGAGCACGAACCGCTGTTCGGCAATCGGCGGCGTGTAGGTCATCTGTCCCGTCCTCTGGCAGTCTTGTTCACCGGCCTGTGCGCACGGCGCGCGTGCCGCTATAGCGCCTTGCATGCCCAAAGCCACTGCCATGAAGACGCGCCTTGTGCCTGCGGACGAAGCCGGCATCGCCGAGGCCGTGCAGCTTCTTGCCGAAGGCGGCATCGTCGCCCTGCCAACGGAAACCGTCTATGGGCTGGCGGCCGACGCAGCCAATGGCCAGGCCGTGGCCGCTGTCTATGCCGCCAAGGGCAGGCCCGGTTTCAACCCGCTGATCGTGCATGTGGCCGATCAGGCGATGGCCGAGCGCTGCGCCCGGTTCGACCCGCTGGCAGACCGGCTGGCATCCGCCTTCTGGCCAGGCCCCCTCACCCTCGTTCTGCCGCTGAAGCCGGGCGCGCCGGTTTCCTCGCTGGTGACAGCCGGGCTTCCGACAATCGCCCTGCGCATGCCCGCAAGCCCGGCCATGCAGGCGGTGATCAGGGGTCTCGGGCGCGGGGTTGCGGCGCCATCCGCCAATGCCTCGGGCCGTCTTTCCCCCACCCGGGCATCCCATGTGCTGGAAAGCCTTGATGGCCGGGTGCCGCTGGTTCTGGATGGCGGCCCCTGCGGCCATGGCCTTGAAAGCAGCATCGTGGCGATCACCGGGGGCGGCCCGCGCCTGCTCAGGCAGGGGGCCATTGCAGCCGAAGATCTGGAAAGGATCGCGGGCCAGCCGCTTCTCCCGGCGTCGGAAGGGGAAAAGGTAGCGGCCCCCGGCATGCTGCTGCGCCATTATGCACCGCGCCTGCCGCTGCGGCTGGATGTGGTGACGGCCGGGCCGCACGAACATCATCTCGGATTCGGGCCGGTGGCGGGGAATGAAAGCCTGTCCGCCAGCGGAGACCTTGCCGAAGCCGCGGCCCGGCTCTTCGATGCCCTTCACCATGCGGAGCGGAGCGGCAAGGCGGCGATCGCAGTCGCCCCCGTTCCGCGCCATGGCCTCGGCCTCGCCATCAACGACAGGCTGGCGCGTGCCGCACGCGGGCTCGACCCGGCCGGCTTCATAGACGGGAAGTGAAAGGAAACATGATGCGCACGCGCCTTGTCCTCGGCCTGCTTGTGGGCCTTCTGCCGGTCCTGGCCGCCTGTGCACCGGCATCGCGCACCGCAAGTGGCGTTCCCGCACAGGGGAGCACGCAGGTGATGGTGCTGGCAACCATACATGGCGCCCACCATGACCATCCGGCCTATGGCTATGAGGATGTGGGGTCCATCGTCCGTGAATTCGAACCCGATGTCGTCGCGGTTGAGATGCGCGCCGAAGATCTTGGCGCCGACGAAGAGTATCTGGCGGCGAATTATCCGCCGGAAATGCGCGCGGTGGCGAAAGCCTATCGGGACAGGGCAGAAGGTATCGACTGGCTGGGCACGGAACTTGAGGGAAAGCCCGTGCCATCGGACTGGTGGCGCGCGCAAAGCCCGGTCAAGGCGCTGGAACGCGATCTGCAGAAAGACCCGGCCGTCCGCACCCCGAAGGCGGATGCCCTTCAGGAAGAACAGATGCGAATCGTGCGAACAGCCAGCGCCGCAGCCCTCAACGATGGCCGCTATGACACGCTTGCCCGACGCTATTACGACACGCTGGAAGAAGAACTGGCCGGCACGCGTTACGCACTGCTGACCAGCTTTTACCGCGCCAGGGACCAGCGCATCGCGACCAATGCCGCCAGCCTCGTCGCGGCGAACCCGGGCCGGCGCATCGCGATCCTGGTCGGCGCCGATCACCGCGGCCCGGTGGTCGACGCACTCGGACAGCGCTTCGGAACGGAAATACGGCTTGTGCCAGTGCCCTGACTGCCACCCCCTCTTGAGAAAACAAGCTTCAGCGAAGCCGGCTGGGCATCACCCACCAGCCGGGGGGTGCATCGGGGTGGGTGATAGCCTTGGCGGAAAGGGCAAAGCAGGTCGCACCGGAGCCTGACATGCGGACAAGCCCGGCCCCAGGGCAGGCGCGCAGCCAGCCCAGCACATCGGCAATCACCGGCTGAAGCGAAATGGCCGGCGCTTCAAGATCGTTGCGGCCAGCCTGCCAGTCTTGCCTCAGCGGGCCGCGATCGATGCCGTCCCACGCCCTGAAGACCGGCCCCGTCGGCACGGCAACGCGTGGATTGACCAGCAGCACCGCCATACCGGAAAGGTCGGGCCCGGGCCGCAGTTCCTCTCCTCGCCCCTGCCCCCATGAAGTGACCGAGCGCACGCAGGCCGGAACGTCAGCCCCCAGCCCGGCGCCAATCGCTTCCAGCGCCGCCATGTCCAGCGGATGGCCCGCCAGCCGGTTCAAAAGCCTGAGCGTCGCGGCGGCATCCGCGCTGCCGCCACCAAGGCCGGCGGCAGTGGGGATGTGTTTTTCCAGCCGGAAGGCATGGCGCGCCGGGTAGCCGGTTGCACTGGCGAAGACCCGGGCAGCCCGGAGGACGAGATTGTCATCCAGCGGGCCGGTATCGGCCGCCATCGGCCCCACGACGGCGAGCGACCAGTCTTCGGCGTCGCGCGCTTCGAGCCTGTCCCCGAAATCGGTAAAGGCAAAAAGGGTTTCCAGCGCATGATAGCCATCGGGCATGCGGGCGCGGACATGCAGCGCGAGATTGATCTTGGCGGGGGCATGTTCCACCGCCGGCGCGGCATCGCTCATGGCTTGCCGGCAAGCGCGATGTCGAGGCCGTAATCGAGCTTCAGGGCAAGGGCCGCCGACAGCGCCTCGTCAGGCTGCAGCGCCTGCGCCGCGCGCCAGGCATGGCGCGCCTCGATCCGCCGGCCCATGCGCCAGAGCGCATCGCCCAGATGATCGGCCACCGTCGGGTCTCCCGGCTCGGCGGCGCGGGCCTTTTCCAGCAGGCGCACCGCCTCGGCATGGTTACCTGCCCGATATTCGGCCCAGCCCATGGAATCGATGATCGCCCCATTTTCCGGCGCCGCCTTGTAGGCGCGCGCAATCAGGTCGCGCGCCTCGGCCATGGCAAGCGATCGGTCGAGAAGCGAATACCCCAGATAATTGAGATAGACAGGGTTTTCCGGCTGAAGCGTCACGGCCCGCCGCAATTCGCCTTCCGCTGCCGCCCAGTCCCCCGCCTGTTCGAGGGCAGAACCGTGCAGGAAGTGCAGCTGGGCCATCTGCACCGGCCCGAGCGCCTCTTCGCCGGCGCGCGCAATCGCCCTGGCATAGGCTTCGGCGGACTGGCGGTGATTGCCTGCCTGCCGCTCGATATCGGCAAGGCGCGCCCAGTCTTCAAGCTGGGCATCCGGCCCCGCGACCACCCGCGCCACGATGGCGCGGGCCTCGTCCTGCCGGCCGGCGGCCGAAAGATAGGCGGCGCGCCTGCCGGGCGTGACGTCTGCCCATGCGCCCGCCCTGTCCAGCCGGGAAAGGGCCTCGAGCGCGCGGTCGGGTTTGCTGTTGCGGGCAAGAACATCCGCCGTGACAAGCCATGCTTCGGGCAGATCGGGCGCAAGCAACGTGGCGATTCGGGCGAAGCCCAGGGCTGGCCCGGTCGCCCGCTCCCGCATGAGATCGCCGGCCACCCGCATGAACATCAGCGCCAGCCCATCCTGCTGGCGCGCAAGAATGCCGCCAAGCGCCTCGGGGGACAGACGCGGGTTCCTGGCAAACGCCGCGCGCGCAGCCATCAGCACAGGATCGCGCTGGGGGCCGGAACCAAGGGCAAGAATGGCGCGGTCGCGCCATTCGGGCGCGGTGCGGGCAGCCTTCAGCGCGGTGGAAACGGCGTTCAGCCGCAGACGCGCGACATTGGCCCCTTCGGCTGCCACAAGCCCCGAATAGGCCTCGGCGGCTTCAGACCAGCGCCCGGCCAGGGCAAGCAGATGGGCGCGGTGTTCGGCGAAATAGGATGCAGCGATTCCGCCAGCCTTGGCCGGATCGACAAGGGCAAGCGCCGCATCATGCTGGCCACGGGCCGACAGGCCATAGGCTTCCAGCACCGCGCCCATCAGCGGGTTGGCGCCATCCGTACGGCCGGATTCCGCCAGCGCCAGGCGCTCGGCTTCATAGGCGCGCCAGTCCCGCGCGGCGGCGGCACCGGACAGGCGGATCAGCCCGACCAGCGAATCGGCAAGCGCGAAGCCCGGCCGCTCGTGATCGAGCCGGACCTGCCCGGCCAGCCGCACGGCCGCCTTCATGTCCCCGGACAATATGGCTACATCCAGCGCCCTGCGGCGAAGCAAGTCGTCCGGAGACGTCTTCAGCGCCACGCCGAAGCGTTCGGCTGCCACCGCCAGCTCATCCTCGGACAGGGCCAGCCTGCCCTGCACATAGGCATGGGCGACGGCATCAGCCGAAGGCGGGCGTGCAAGGCCTAAGGCCGGCGCCTGCGGCATGATGGCCAGCAGCCCGCCCGCCAGTAGCATGAACAGGCCCGTACCGGCGACGCGGCGCGCTTCCGGGGCGGACGGGATTTCCACGCAGTCCACAGCTTGTGCGGCCCCGTTGGCGGCGTGGCGGGCTTTGTCAGGCATCGATCGCTTCTGCCTCCAGCTGGGTTGCGTGGGCCTGAATGAAGTTGAAGCGATGCTCCGGCACGCGGCCCATCAGTCGGTCGACCAGGTCGCGCACCATATGCCTGTCCTGGTTGCTTTCCGGAAGCGTGACACGGATGAGCGTCCGGCGGGCCGGGTCCATCGTGGTTTCCCGCAGCTGTTTCGGGGCCATTTCACCCAGACCCTTGAAGCGGCTCACCTCGACCTTGCGGCCCTTGAATCGCCTGGCGATCAGCTGCTCGCGCTCGATGTCGTCGCGGGCATAGACGCTGTCGGCGCCGGCGGTGATGCGGTAAAGGGGCGGCTGCGCAAGATAGAGGCGCCCTGCCTGCACGAGGCCCGGCATTTCCTGAAAGAAGAAGGTCATCAGCAGCGTGGCGATATGCGCGCCATCGACATCGGCATCGGTCATGATGATCACGCGCTCGTAGCGCAACTGCTCGTCACGATATTTGTCACGCGTGCCGCAGCCCAGCGCGAGGGCAAGGTCGGACACTTCCTGGTTGGCGCCGATCTTGGCAGCGGCCGCCGAGGCGACGTTCAGGATCTTGCCGCGAATGGGCAGGATCGCCTGGGTGGTGCGATCCCGCGCCTGCTTGGCGGATCCGCCGGCTGAATCCCCCTCGACGATGAACAGCTCCGTGCCTTCGCGGCTGTTGCTGGCGCAGTCCGTCAGCTTGCCCGGAAGGCGCAGCTTGCGGGCGTTGGTCGCGGTCTTGCGCTTTTCCTCGCGCTCGGCCCGGCGGGCCAGCCGCTCTTCCATCCGGTCGATGGCGAAGGCGAGCAGCGCGCGGCCGCGTTCCTGGTCTTCGGAAAGCCAGTGGTCGAAGTGATCCTTCACCGCCGTCTCGACAAGGCGCTGCGCCTCGACTGAGGCAAGGCGATCCTTGGTCTGGGACTGGAACTGCGGCTGCGGAATGAAAAGCGACAGCAGGATTCGCGTTCCCACCAGCGCATCGTCCGAGCTGAGGTCGCCGGCCTTCTTCACGCCTGCCAGCTGGGCAAAGCCCTTCAGCCCCTTCAGAATGGCGCTGCGGAAGCCGGCCTCGTGCGTGCCGCCCTGCGGCGTGGGGATGGTGTTGCAATACCAGCTGTGGCTGGCATCGCCGGTCACGGTCCAGTGCATGGCCCATTCCAGCCGCCCGGCGCCATCGGGAAACTCGTGGCGGCCAGTGAAGGGCTGGTTGGTGACGGTCGCCTCGGCGCCGACATCCTCGCCCAGATGGTCCGCAAGGCCTCCGGGAAAGATGAAGGTCTGGCTTTCGGGCACCTTGTCGTCAGCAAGTTCCGGGGCGCAGCGCCAGCGGATCTCGACCCCGCCGAAGAGATAGGCCTTGGATCGGGCCAGACGGTAGAGCCGTTCGGGCTGGAAGCGGAGGCTGGCGCCGAAAATCTCGGGGTCTGGACGGAAGGCGACCATGGTGCCGCGCCGGTTGGGCGTGCCGCCGCAGTTTTCCAGCGGCCCCTGCGCCGCCCCTCGCGAATAGCGCTGGCGATAGAGGGTGCGGTTGCGGGCCACCTCCACCACAAGCTCTTCCGACAGCGCATTGACGACGGAAATGCCGACACCGTGCAGGCCGCCCGAAGTCGCATAGGCCCCGGCGGTGAACTTGCCGCCGGAATGCAGCATGGTGAGAATCACTTCGAGCGCCGACTTGTCCGGAAAGCGGGGGTGCGGATCGATAGGGATGCCGCGCCCGTTGTCGGTGATGGAAAGCGTGCCATCGGCCGCCAGTTCCACTTCGATGCGGCTGGCGTGGCCGGCAACGGCCTCGTCCATCGCATTGTCCAGCACTTCGGCGGCAAGATGGTGCAGCGCATTGCTGTCGGTGCCGCCGATATACATGCCCGGGCGGCGGCGGACAGGTTCCAGACCCTCGAGGACTTCGATGGACTGCGCATCATAGTCACCGGACGCAGCGCCGGTGTCTTCAAACAGATCGGACATGCGCCAGTCATAGCGGCTGCGCAACGGCAAGGAAACAGGGCGGAACAGGGCGCGAACGCATGAAATGCGCCCAGCCGGAACACTGCTGTGCCAAAAATGCAACAGCCGCGCATCTTGCCACGACCCGATGCGAAAAATGCTCTTGTGCAACGCACAAAATGCGGCAACATGTCCATCAAGAGGGCTTCAAGGCCCCATCCAGAACCACTGGCGGGCCTCGGCACCGCCAAGGGTCAGGACACCGCCCTGGCGAGCGCGGAACCGGCCTCAGAGGCCCTTTTGAAATGGCCGTCCATACGGACGGCGCCAGGGAGACATTCAGATGAAGTTCAACCGTTCCATCCTTCTTGCTGCCCCGATTGCCGCGATGCTCCTGCCCGCCGGCATGGCGAAGGCCCAGGATTCCGGCGTCGAGATTTCCGGCAGCGTCGATTTCGTGAGTGATTACCGCTTCCGCGGCGTCAGCTTCTCCGATCTCGATCCGGCCATCCAGGGCTCGATCACCGTCTCCACGGCGCCCGGCTTCTTCGTCGGCCTGTGGGGCTCCTCCATCGCCGACTTCAACGGTTCGACGACCGAAATCGACGCAACGCTCGGCTGGGCTGGCAGCCTTGGCGGCCTCGACACCTCCATCGGCGTCGTCGGCTATCTCTATCCGGGCGGCACGGACACCGACATCGTCGAATTCTTCGGCACCGTCGGCACCACGGTCGGCCCGGTCGGCCTTGAGCTCGGCCTGAGCTGGGCGCCCAGCCAGAACAACCTCGATGGCTCCAGCCGCTACCTCTACGGCGCCGTGAACGCCGGCATCCCGAACACGCCGATCACGCTGAAGGCCTCGCTTGGCCACGAGCAGGGGTCGCTGGTGTTCGACGAAGCCGATGGCACCACCAAGAAGCTCGACTGGATGCTGGGCGCGGACATCGTCTTCGAACCGCTCACCCTGGGCGTTGCCTATGTCGGCACCGATTATTCGCGTGACCGCATCTTCCTTCCGGGCGGCGACAGCTTCCGCGCCAACCGCGCTGGCCGTGACGGCATCGTCGTGACACTCTCGGCTGCCTTCTGACGCGCAGCTTCTGAAACATGGCCTTTCCCGCGCCGGCCTGGTGCTGATGCGGGGAAGGCTTCAGAAAAGGGCGGGCCCCGGTGCCCGCCCTTTTTTGTGCCCGGCGATCCCCCCTTGGCATCCTTTCCACCTGAGGGGCATCGCACCGGCCTTCAGCCCGACAGATCAGATCGGGCAGGCAGCCCGCAAAGGCACGGCATGAAAAAGGGGCCGCACCCTGAGGTGCAGCCCCTTTGGCCATTGGCGTTCAGGCCACGCATGCCCGGCCATCAAAGGCCGGACAGGCCGATCGCATCCGCTCACTCGTCGCTGGCAGCCTTCTTCCTGGCAGCCGGCTTCTTCGCGGGCTTCTCCTCGGCGCCGGCCTCAGCGGCAGCCTTCTTCTTGGCGGCTGGCTTCTTCGCGGGCTTCTCCTCGGTGTTTTCTTCGGCAGCGGCCTTTTTCTTGGCAGCAGGCTTCTTGGCAGCCTTGCCATGATCATGATCATGGTCATGGTCGCAATCCGGCCCATGGACATGGCCTTGCGGGGTCTCGTCCTCGCTTTCGATCGCCGCTTCCAGCTCTTCGCGGCTCACGGTGCGATCGGTGATGCTGGCCTTGCCCAGCAGGAAGTCCACCACCTTTTCCTCGAACAGCGGCGCACGCAGCTGGGCGGCGGCCATGGCGTTCTCGCTGAAGAACTTGGCGACTTCGCGCTCCTGCCCCGGATAGCGCGAAGCCTCCTGGGCGACGAGGCGGTTCATTTCGGCCTGGCTGACCTGGACATTGTTCTTCTGGCCGATGTCGGACAGCAGGAGGCCCAGACGCACGCGGCGCTCGGCGATGCGGACATAATCGTCCTTCTCGGCCTCGGCCTCTTCACCGGACTCGGACTGGACCTGGCTCCAGATCTGCTCGAACTCGGCATCCACCATCGAAGGCGGAACCTCGAAGCTGGTTGCGGCCGCCAGATGGTCGAGCAGCTTGCGCTTCAGATGGGTGCGGGTCAGGTTGTTGAGCTCGCTCTCGACCTGATCCTTCAGGATGCCCCTCAGCTGCTCAAGGCTTTCGAGGCCGAGATTCCTGGCCAGTTCGTCATCGACGGCGGGCACCTTGGGCTGCTTCACGGCCTTCACCGTGATGGCGAATTCGGCATCCTTGCCGGCCAGATGCCCGGCAGGATAATCGGCCGGGAAGGTCACCTTCACGACCGTCTCGTCGCCGGCCTTCACGCCCGCGAGTCCATCTTCGAAACCGGGGATGAGGCGACCCGAGCCAAGCTCGATCTCCATGTCCTCGCCGGTGCCGCCCTCGAAGGCTTCACCATCGACCTTGCCGACATAATCCATGACCACGAGGTCGCCATTGCCGGCCTTGTGCTTGGCGGGCGCGTCCTCGAAGCTCTTCGACTGCTGCGCAATGCGCTCGACAGCGGTATCGACATCGGAGTCGGCAACCTCCGCCATCAGCCGCTCGAGCTCGATGCCCTCGATATTGGTCTCGGGCACTTCGGGGAGCACTTCGAGGCTGATGCTCAGCTTCAGATTTTCGCCAGGCTTGTCGCCGCCTTCGATGTCGATCTTCGGCTGCATGGCCGGGCGCAGGCCGCGCTCCGACAGAAGCTGGTTCACGGCATCGTTGACCGCCTGCTGCACAGCTTCGCGGTGCAGCGACTCGCCATGCATCTTGCGGATCAGGTTGGCCGGAACCTTGCCGGGCCGGAAGCCGGGCATGCGCACCTGCGGTGCGACCTCGGCTACAGCGGCCTCGACACGGTCGGCGATCGCCCCGGCCTCGATGAGCAGCTCAAAGCCGCGCTTCAGGCCTTCGTTCAGCGTCTCGGTGACAGTCATGAAACTCCAGGTCCTCCAAGTGGCCCCACATGCGGGGTGCGGTGGCCGGAGGCGAGCCTGGTGCGGGTGGAGGGACTCGAACCCCCACGTCTTTCAACACTGGAACCTAAATCCAGCGCGTCTACCAGTTCCGCCACACCCGCCCTTGCCCCGCCTGGGGCATACCGCCTTGCGTCAGAATTCGAAGCGCGGGCTTATAACAGGCCCCCGCGCACGTGCAAGCGCCCTGAAAGGCCGGAGCCTGAGAGGTTGAAATCAGGCCCCTCCAGCAAGGGCTGTGCACAGGCACTGCACAGGCGCTGCATCGGCGTTGCAGCGGCGTTGCATCCGCACCAAAAGGGCAGTATTATTGCCCTACTTGGGGAGAGTCCGCATGTCAGCAGAATCCATCACGCCCGAAACCACCCGGCCCGGAATCATCCGGCCCACGGCTGGCGGGCCGGCGCGCGCCGTCTCGCTGGAAGACCGATATGAACTCGATGCCCCGCGCATCTTCCTGTCCGGCACGCAGGCGCTCGTCCGCCTTGCCCTCGTGCAGCAGGCGCGCGACCGCGCCGAAGGGCTGAACACGGCGGGCTTCATCTCCGGCTATCGCGGCTCGCCGCTTGGCGCCTTTGATCAGGAACTGTGGCGGGTGCGAAACCGGCTGGAGGCCGCCAGCATCATGTTCGTGCCGGGCATCAACGAGGAACTGGGCGCGACCGCCGTCTGGGGTTCGCAGATGGCCGGCATGAACCCGCGCGCCAGACATGATGGCGTCTTCGGCCTCTGGTACGGCAAGGGCCCCGGCCTCGACCGGGCGATGGACGTGCTGAAGCATGCGAACGCCGCGGGCACATCGCGCCATGGCGGCGTGCTGGCGATCGTGGGGGATGACCATGGCGCGAAATCCTCCACCCTGCCCCACCAGTCGGACCATAATTTCTCCGCTGCCTTCGTGCCCTTCCTTGCGCCGGCCAGCGTGCATGAATTCGTGGAATATGGCCTTCTGGGCATCGCCATGAGCCGCTTTGCCGGCACATGGGTCGGCTTCAAGGCAACGGCCGATACGGTCGAAACATCCGCGACAGTCGATACCGCGCGCGAACAGCGGCAGATCCTCTTTCCCGAATTCGAATTCCCCGAAGGCGGTGTCCACATCCGCGCCAACGACATCTGGCGCGAAGAAGACACGAGACTTCAGCGCTACAAGGGCTTCGCCGCCCAGGCCTTTGCGCGCGCCAACGGGATCGACCGGCTGGTGTGGGACACGCCGCGCCCCCGTTTCGGCATCCTGTCCACCGGCAAGGCCTTCGCCGACACCATGGAGGCGCTGGAAGAGCTGGGCATCGATTCGAAGGTGGCCGCCGACATCGGCCTCAGGCTCTACAAGGTGGGCATGCCCTGGCCGCTGGAGCCGGACGGCGTGCGCGCCTTTGCCGAGGGCCTCGAGGAAGTGCTGGTCATCGAGGAAAAGCGCGAGTTCATCGAGCACCAGCTGAAATGGCAGCTCTACAACTGGAAGCCCGGCGTTCGCCCCGTCGTGGTGGGCAAGCAGGATGAAAAGGGCGAATGGCTGCTTTCGCCCGACAATGAGCTGACGCCCGGCATGATCGCCCGCGTCATCGCCCGCCGCCTCAGCCACTTCCACAAGACCGAGCGGATCGAAAATGCGCTCGCCTTCTTCGAGAAGCGCGAGGCGCTGCTTGCGAAGTTCGAGGCGCCGGTGAAGCGCACGCCCTATTTCTGCTCGGGCTGCCCGCACAACACGTCGACGAAGGTGCCGGAAGGCGAGCGCGCGCTGGCCGGCATTGGCTGCCACATCATGGCGCTGTGGATGGACCGGGCAGAAACCTTCACCCAGATGGGCGGCGAAGGCGCGATCTGGGTGGGCGAGGCGCCCTTCGTCAACGAAAAGCATGTCTTCGCCAATCTGGGCGATGGCACCTACGAGCATTCGGGCCTGCTCGCCATCCGCCAGGCGATCGCGGCAAACGCCAACATCACCTACAAGATCCTCTACAACAATGCCGTCGCCATGACGGGCGGGCAGCCGGTGGAAGGCGGCCTCACCGTGCCGATGATCGCCCGGCAGATGCTGGCCGAAGGCGCGAAAAAGGTCTGGGTGCTGACGGAGGATCTCGAACGCTACCCCGTTGGCAGCCTGCCCGCCGGGGTGGTGCTGAAGGACCGCGCCTTCCTCGACCCGGTCAGCCGCGAGGCTGCGGCAACCAGCGGCACCACCGTCATCATCTACGACCAGGTCTGCGCCGCTGAAAAGCGCCGCCGCCGCAAGCGCGGCCGCATGCCCGATCCGGCGCGCCGCGTCGTCATCAACCCGGCCGTGTGCGAAGGCTGCGGCGACTGTTCGGTACAGTCCAACTGTGTCTCGATCGAGCCGCTCGACACGGAATTCGGCCGCAAGCGGCAGATCAACCAGTCAAGCTGCAACAAGGACTACAGCTGCCTGAAGGGCTTCTGCCCCAGTTTCGTCACCATCGAGGACGGCGAACTGAAAAAGCCCGAAGCCCGCGCCATCGACACGGCGGGCGTGCCCATGCCCGAAGTCCCGGCCTTGCGGGAGCCTGTGAACATCCTTGTCACCGGTATCGGCGGCACGGGCGTCCTCACTGTCTCGGCGCTTCTGGGCATGGCGGGCCATCTCGCCGGCATGGCCTCGACCACGGCCGACATGGCAGGCCTCGCCCAGAAGGGGGGTGCTGTCTGGAGCCATGTCCGGCTCGCGCCGTCCGGCGCCGATCTTCTCGGGCCGCGCATCATGACGGGGTCGGCCGATCTGGTTCTGGCCTGCGACGCCGTCGTGGCTGCGGACAAGGCCGCCCGGAACCTGATGGCGCCAACGCGCACCCATGTCGTTGCCAATGGCGATGTTGCCCCCACGGCCGATTTCGTCCGCAACCGGGATTTCGATTTCCGCACCGCCCTCGTGCGCAAGACGGTCGAACAGGTGGCGAAGGCCAGCGACTTCATCGCCGCCGACCGCATCGCCACCGAGCTGATGGGCGATGCCATCGGCGCCAACATGCTGGTGATGGGCTTTGCCTGGCAGAAGGGCCTTGTGCCGCTGCCGTTCGAGGCCATTGATGGCGCCATCGCCCTCAACGGCGTGGCGGTGGACTTCAACCGCCGCGCGTTCGCGCTGGGCCGGCTGCTTGCCCATGATCCGGCGCGGGTGGAGGCAATGCTGCGCCCGGCGCCTGCTGCCGACACGACGCTTGGAGACCGCATCGCCACCCGCGCTGCGGATCTGGCCCGCTGGGGCGACGAAGCCTGGGCCGGCCGCTACCGTGACGTGATGACGCGGGTGCAGGCCGCCGAGACGGCCGTGATGCCCGGCAGCGAGCGGCTTTCGGAAGCGGTTGCCCGCGCGCTTCACAAGCTGATGGCCTACAAGGACGAGTATGAGGTCGCCCGGCTGATGACGGACGGCCGCTTCGAAGACCGGCTGCAGGGCATTTTCTCTTCCAGCAGGACCCGCACCTATCATCTGTCGCCGCCGCTGATCGCCCGCACCGACCCGGCGACCGGCAGACCGCGCAAATATGCCGTGCCCGGCTGGCTGGCGGAGCCTGTCTTCCGCCTGCTGGCCGGCATGAAAGGCCTGCGCGGCAC
>CAYMZC010000009.1:0-35306 GCA_964394815.1 uncultured Sandaracinobacter sp.
GGCCGTTCGTCAGCCTACTTGCGCAGGCCGAGTTTGGCGATCAGCGCCTGGTAGCGGGCTACATCCTTCCGCTTCAGATAATCGAGAAGGGAGCGCCGCTTGTTGACCAGCATCAGAAGACCGCGGCGGGAGTGATTGTCCTTGGCGTGGGTCTTGAAATGCTCGGCGAGATTCTGGATCCGCTCCGTCAGGATGGCGACCTGGACTTCGGGGCTGCCGGTGTCGCCCGAAGCGCGGGCATTGTCGGCGATGAGAGCGGCCTTGCGCTCGACAGTGATCGACATCATCAATCTCCTACGTCAGGTTGAACCCCCGCAGGACGCGCACGTCCTGTTCGGAAACCTCGACCAGCGCAACCGGAACAGGCCCGTCGGTTGCGAGATATTGGCCGGGCTTCACACGGGACCCCGTCAAACGCCGGCCCTGTCTGAGGGCTTCGGCATCGCGGGGGTCGACTGCCAGGGCCGGGATGTCGTCCAGTCCGGCAGTCAGTGGCAAAAGGGCCTGTTCGAAGCCGGCCCCTTGCACCAGTTCCTCCCATTTGTCCAGCGGGGCGGCATCGGCCAGGGCAAACGGCCCGGCGCCCGTGCGCCGCAGCATGCCGACATGGCCGACCGTGCCCAGCGCCAGCGCCATGTCCCGCGCCAGGCTGCGGACATAGGTGCCCTTGGAACAGCGGACATCGAAGGTCGCGCTGTCCGGGCCTGTTTCCACCAGTTCCAGGGCATGGATCGTCACCATGCGCGGGGCAAGTTCGGGCGGGGCGCCGGCGCGGGCGAGATCATAGGCGCGCCGGCCATCGACCTTGAGCGCCGAATAGGCGGGCGGGCGCTGGCTGATCGGGCCGGTGAAACGCGGCAGCAGGGCCTCGATCGCCGCCCGGCCGGGGCGGGCATCGCTCGTTTCCACGATGTCGCCTTCGGCATCCTCGGTGCTGGTGGCGGCCCCGAACTGCAGCGTGAAGCGATAGGCCTTGGGGCCGTTCAGCAGATAGCCGGTCAGTTTCGTCGCCTCGCCCAGCGCCACGGGCAGCACGCCGGTCGCCAGCGGATCGAGCGTGCCGCCATGGCCGATCTTCACCTTGCCATGGCCCGCCTGCCGCAAGGCGCGTTTCAGCCGGCCCACCACTTGCGCCGATGTCAGGCCCAGCGGCTTGTCGACGATGATCCAGCCGTGAAGGGGCAGCGCCTTCGTCGCTGTCATTCGCTCCCGCCGACCCGGGCAAGCAACAGGTCCGCGGGCTGGGGCGGGACATCCTCTTCCAGTACGAAATGCGCCCTGTCGGTCACGTAGAGCAGCTTCCCGGCCGGCGACATCGCGCGCGCCTGCAGACGATAGCTGTTGCCACGCGGGAGCACGCGATCAGGCGCATAGCGCAGCAGGAAATTGAGCGGCATCTGCGTATCGGTGGTCACGAGTTCCTGGGAGGCGATCTCGATCGCGGGGGCATCGGCGCGCGCGGCATCGACCAGCATGACCTTGACGATGGTGCCAGGCTGCAGGGCCATGCGGTCCAGCTTCGTCACCGTGCCCCAGAGGGCGCCGGCTTCCGGCGCTGCGGGGCGGAGAAGGCAGGTCTGGCGCAGCGCACGGCCGCGCAGCAGCCGGATCTGCCCGTCGCGCATGATGATCGTGTCCTCGTCGGCCGCGAAACGCATGGCCCGGCGGCTCACCAGTCGTTGCAACACGAAGGTCTCGCCACTGCGTGTCACCTGCAGCACGCCGGCGGGCTCGTCATGGAACAGGGTGACGAGTGCGCCATCCGGGCAGACATAGGCGGGACGCGCTGCCGCAACAGCGGTCTCGGTGGAATCAGGCGCCGTCTCCGTCGCGTCGTCAGGCGCGGCAGCGGCTTCCTCGCGCAGGATATCCTGCGGAGAGGGAAGCGGATTCGTGACCTGTCCAGGGGCAGGGGCCTGCGGCGCCTCCTGCGACGCCTGCTGCGGGACGTCCTGTGGCATGGCCTGTGCACTGGCCGATATCGCGGGCGCCGCCAGAAGCGCGGCGACAAGAAGGCAGGTGGGTTTCAATGCGCGGCTCCCCAGTTCGGCCCCGTCCCGATCTCCACCCCCAGCGGCACGCTGAGTTCGAGCGCCGGGCCGGCGGCGGATTCCATGACATTCCGGATGACGTCGCGGGCCTTGTCCACATCCGCTTCCGGCACTTCGAACACCAGTTCGTCATGCACCTGAAGCAGCATGCGCACGCCCGTCAATCCGGCTTCTGCAAGGGCCGGCTCCATCCGGACCATGGCGCGCTTGATGATGTCGGCGGCAGTGCCCTGCACCGGCGCGTTGATCGCCGCCCGCTCGGCGCCGGCGCGCTCGGACTGCACCTTCGAGCGGATCATCGGCACATGGATACGGCGGCCCAGAAGGGTGGTGACGAAGGCATCCTCGCGCACGCGCGCCACGGTTTCGGCCATGTAGCGTCGGATCCCGTGATAATGATCGAGATAGCGTTCGATGAAGGCCTGCGCCTCGCCGCGTGCGATTCCCAGCCGCTGGGCGAGGCCAAAGGCGGAAATGCCGTAGATGATCGAGAAATTGATCGTCTTGGCCCGCGCGCGCAGCTCCCGGTCCACCGGGGCATCGGGGGTGAGGCCGAAAATCTGCCGCGCCGTCAGGCTGTGGATGTCGACGCCATGATTATAGGCGTCCTTCAGCTCGGGCACGTCGGCGATGTGGGCCATCAGCCGCAGCTCGATCTGGTTATAGTCGGCTGCCATGATGACATGGCCTGGCGGCGCGACGAAGGCGTCGCGGATGCGCCGGCCCATTTCGGTGCGGATCGGGATGTTCTGGAGATTGGGGTCGGTCGATGCCAGCCGCCCGGTGGATGTGGCCGCCATGGAAAAGCTGGTATGCACCCGGCCGGTTTGCGGGTTGATCTGCTGCTGCAGCGCCTCCGTATAGGTGGAGCGCAGCTTCTGCACCTGCCGCCAGTCGAGCACGAGGCGCGCGATGTCCGCGCCGCCTTCCGCCAGCCGCTCCAGTTCGGTCACGTCGGTGGACCATGCGCCCGACTTGCCCTTCTTGCCGCCCGGAAGCCCGAGCTTGCCGAACAGGATCTCGCCCAGCTGCTTCGGGCTGCCCAGGGTGAAGGGCTCGCCCGCAAGCGCATGCACCTCGGCTTCCAGCCGCTCCATGGCGCCGGCGAACTCGGCCGACATCCGGGACAGTTCTGCCCGGTCCACAAGGACGCCGCGCCGCTCCATCCGCGCCAGCACCGGCACCAGCGGCCGGTCGCACCATTCATGCACCCGCGTCACCCGTTCCCGCCACAGGCGCGGGCGCAGCAGGCCATGCAGGCGCAGGGTGACGTCCGCGTCCTCGGCGGCATAGGCCGTCGCCTTGTCGAGCGGCACTTCGGCAAAACCCGTCTGCGCCTTGCCGCTGCCCGTCACATCCTTGTAGGCGATGGGTGTGTGGCCAAGGTGGCGCTCGGACAGTTCGTCCATGCCATGGCCATGCAGCCCGCCGGCCAGCGCATAGGACAGCAGCATCGTGTCGTCGAAGGGGGCGATGGCGATGTCGTGGGCAGCCATCACCACCATGTCATATTTCAGATTCTGGCCCACCTTGAGCACGGCAGGGTCTTCCAGCAGCCCCTTCAGCCGACCGAGCGCCGCCTCGATGCCGATCTGGGCCACCGGCTCCGCCAGCAGCCCCTCGCCCGAGACATGGGCAAGCGGCACATAGCAGGCCCGGCCGGGCGCCGTGGCGAGCGAGAATCCCACGATCCGCGCGGCAACCGCATCGAGGCTCGTCGTCTCGGTATCGAAGCCGACAACGCCGAGACGACGCGCCTCGTCGATCCAGGCATCGAGACGCCCGGGGGTCGTCACCGTTTCATAGGCGCCATGGTCGATGGGCACGGCCTCGGGCGCGGCCATCCCCGGCACTGCATCCGGATCGGACGCCGCAATGGTCGCGGCGGCTGCCTTCCCGGCATCGCCCAGACGGGCGAGAAGCGTGCGGAAGCCATGCTTTGCCAGAAAGGCCGCCAGCTTCTCCCGGTCCTCGCGATGGTCGAGCTTCAGGCTCTCGAGGGGCGGGTCGAGCGGCACGTCGCGCTTCAGTTCGACAAGCTTGCGCGAAAGGCGCACCCGGTCCGCATGGGCGGCGAGATTTTCCTTGAGCTTCGGGCCTTTCACCTGGTCGATGCTGGCCAGCACCTGCTCCACGTCTCCGAACTGGTTGACGAGGTCGGCGGCCTTCTTCGGACCGACGCCGGGCACGCCGGGCACATTGTCGACACTGTCGCCCATCAGGGCCAGCACCTCGGCCAGCATGTGCGGCGGCACGCCCCATTTCTCGCGCACCTCGGCTTCGGCGAAGCGCTTGTTCTGCATGGTGTCGAGAAGAGTGAGGCCCGGCCGCACCAGCTGCATCAGATCCTTGTCGGAGCTGACGATGGTGACGGCCATGCCCGCCCCGACCGCCGCCTCGGCATAGGAGGCGATGAGGTCATCCGCCTCATAGTTCGGCTTTTCGATGCACGGCACACCAAGGGCTGCGACCGCATGGCGGATCAGCGGAAACTGCGGCACCAGGTCTTCGGGCGGTTCGGGCCGGTTGGCCTTGTAGTCGGGATAGAGTTCGTTGCGGAAGCTCGTCTTCCCGGCATCGAGGATGACGGCGAGATAATCATCCTCGGGCGATTTGCGCGCCGCCTCGATCAGGTTCCACAGCATCGCGGTAAAGCCGAAGACCGCGCCGACCGGAGTCCCCTCCGGGTCGGTCAACGGCGGCAGGCGGTGATAGGCCCGGAAGATGAAGCCGGAACCATCGATGAGGGTAAGGTGGGGCGGGTTGGCCATGACGACCATCTAGCCCGCCCCAACAGGAATGGCGAGGCGGCTTCAGCCCTTCAGCTGGCCGGCCAGGGCCTTGCGGGTCTTTTCGCCATAGGGCGGCTTGAAGCCCGCCATGCCGGCCAGATCGATCTTCGGCTGGCGGTAGACGCTCTTCGGGTGGCTGAAGGTCTTGAAGCCGTCGTGGCCATGGTAATTGCCCATGCCCGCCGGGCCGATGCCGCCGAACGGCAGGTTTTCCACCGACACATGGAAGACGACGTCATTCACCGTCACGCCGCCGGATATGGTGCGGTCAAGCACCTGCCGCTCCTCGCCACGGTCGGTCCCGAACCAGTAGAGGCCAAGCGGACGGTCGCGGCGGTTCACATAGTCGATCGCCTCCTCGACACGCTCGTAGCGTTTTACCGGCAGCACCGGGCCGAAGATCTCCTCCTGCATCACCGTCATCTCGTCCGTCGGGTTGCGGATGATGGTGAGCGGCATCTTGTTGGTGTTCTGCTTCGAGAAATCCTCGTTTGCAGGGTTCACCTCGATCACCTCGGCGCCCTTGGCGCGGGCATCGGCGACATGGGCTTCCAGCCTGTCGCGGTGCCGCTTCGAGATGACGCTGGTGTAATCGTCATTGGCGAGAAGCGAGGGATACATGCGCGCCGTCGCGGCCTTCAGCCCCTCGATCACGGCTTCTTCCTGCTCGGCGGGAACGAGCAGATAATCGGGCGCGAGGCAGATCTGGCCGGCGTTCATCATCTTGCCCATGGCCACCCGCTCGGTCGCCATGGCGACATCGGCCGACCGGCTGATGATGGTGGGCGACTTGCCGCCCAGTTCGAGCGTGACGGGCACGAGATTCTTCGCGGCCGCCGCCATGACGTGGCGCCCGATGGACGTGGCGCCGGTGAAGATGATGTGATCGAAGGCGAGTTCGGAAAAGGCCCGCGCCACCTCCGGCCCGCCCAGGACGACCGCCACTTCCGTCTCGTCGAAGAAGCGGGCGAAGGCGCGCTTCATCAGCTCCGAGGTGGCAGGCGTGAATTCCGAGGGCTTGATCATCGCCCGGTTGCCGGCGGCGAACACATTGGCGAGCGGGGCGAAGGTGAGGTTCAACGGAAAGTTCCAGGGCGCGATGATTCCGACGACACCCTTGGGCTGCCACTCGACCATGGCCTTTGCCCCCAGAAGGCCGAGCGGGAAGTCGAGCTTGCGGCTTTCGGGTCGCATCCATTCATCGACATGCTTCAGCGAATGCTTCAGCGGCTTCACCGAGCCCATGATGTCGGTCACCATGGATTGTTCGATGGAGCGGTGGCCGAAATCATCGGACAGCGCCCTGGCGAAATCATCCTTGTGCTCCAGCACCAGCTGGATGGCGCGTTTCAGCCGGTCCTTGCGGACGGCTGCACTGACGGGCAGCTCGGCGGTGAAGGCGTCGCGCTGCGCCTTCAGCAGCGCCTGCATGGCGGCGGTGTCACGCGCGACGGCGTCTTCTGCGATGGACATGAAGCTTCTCCCTCGGATCCTGATTGCCCCCCTACATAGGGCCGGGCCCGTGGCCCGCAAGCTAATCAAGAAACGGGAAGGAAGACAGCCTCAGCCGTCGAGCGCGCGGCGCAACTGGTTGATGTCGCGGTCGAGTTCATGATCCGTCGCGCGCAGCGCCTCGATCCGCTTCACCGCATGCATCACCGTGGTGTGATCGCGACCGCCGAAGCGGCGGCCGATTTCCGGCAAGGAGCGCGGCGTCAGCATCTTGGCCAGATACATGGCCACCTGCCGCGGGCGCGCCACCTCGCGCGCCCGGCGCGGCGAAATCATGTCGTTGATTTTCAGCGCATAATGGTCGGCTACCCGGCGCTGGATCTCGTCGATGGTCAGCTTTCGGCTGTGGGCACGCAGCACATCGGCCAGCACCTCGCGGGTGAAATCCAGGTCGAGCTTGCGGTTGACCAGATTGCCATAGGCGATGACCCGGTTGAGCGCGCCTTCAAGTTCCCGGACATTCGCCTGGATCTTGCGGGCGAGGAACTGCACCACGTCATCGGGTACATAGGCCTGGGGCATGGTGGCCAGCTTGGCGCGCAGGATGTTGTAGCGCAGCTCGTAATCGGCCGGGTTGATGTCGGCGACAAGGCCCCAGGCAAGGCGGGAGAGGATCCGGCTTTCGATTCCCTCGAGATTCTGCGGCGACCGATCGGCCGAAATCACCAGCCAGCGCCCGGCCGAGATGATCTCGTTCATGGTGTGGAAGAATTCCTCCTGCGTGGAATCCTTGCCGGCAATGAACTGCACATCATCGACCATGAGGAGATCGGCCGAGCGCAACCGCTGCTTGAAGCTGAACGTGTCCCGTGCGCGCAGCGCTGCCAGGAACTCGACCATGAACTTCTCGGCCGAAAGATAGACGACCTTCGCCGCCGGATTGGCCGCCTGCACCGCGCTGCCGATGGCGTGCATGAGGTGGGTCTTGCCGAGGCCGGTGGGGCCGTGAAGAAACAGCGGGTTGAACCCTGCCGACCCACAGCCGGTGGCAGCACCGACCATCGCCTGGGCGGCATTGAAGGCCAGTTCATTGGCCTTGCCGACAACGAAGCTGTCGAAGCTGTAGCGCGGCTCGAACTGGCTGAAGCTGTCAGCGGCCGGAAGGGCGGCTGAGAGGGCGGCAGGCAACGGGGAATCGGCCGCTGCCATGGCCGGAGCGTCCGCGCCTCGGGCAAGGCTTCCGTCCATGCCACCGTCGGATGGCCAGCCGGATGTTTCGGCATGAAAGGCCGGCGCTGCGGCAACCTCGACCTGAACCGCCCTGACCCCGGGCAGATGCGCTGCAAAGGCATGGCGCAGCCTGTCCGCATAATGGTTGCGCACCCAATCCGCCCGGACATGCGAGGATATGGACAGCTGCACCACGCCATGCCGGACCGAAACCAGCTGCAGCGGCTTGAGCCAGCTGTCGAAGGTCTTTGCGCCGAGATCGGACAGAAGGTGCGCCCGCACCAGCCCCCAGGCGCGAATGGCCTGGGCATCAAGCCCGTCCTGAAGCCTGCCCTCCTCGACAGCCGGCGACTGCCTGCCGGGCTGGGCGCTCTGGCCGGGCTGGCCCGGCTGGAACGACAGCGGCTCGTCCGGCGCCGGGTCGGGCCATGCGGCGGCTTGCTTGGTCAATGGTCTGGCGTTGCGGGGTAGCATGATGAAACCTGACAGAAAGAAACGAACGATGAAGGGCCTTTCGGCGGATCGGCCCGGGGATCGGAACCGGCCCTCAGGCCGGGCACGTCTCCCGCTGTCCGGTCTCCCGCATGCTGTGCCAGAAGGCGGTGCTTGGCCTGAAAGCCATCGAATCCTGAAACGGACCCTGAAAAACAGGGGAAGAACGGGGACGCAGCCGGGACTTGTGCATGGACGACAGGTGCCTGCCCGGTCGTGCGGTGGCGCCAGGGCCAGCATTGGACCGGAGCTCGTTCCGACTTGCGTGTCGACCCATTTTGTCAGAGCCCTCCTTTATCCCGTCCTCGACGCTCTTGCGGCCTTGCAGCCACGAACGCCCGTTTTTCGTCAGGCAGACAGGGGCATTTTCGACGGACAGGTCCGTCGAACTTATGTGCCCATCCCGCTTGCCAGCTCGCTGGCAGCCAGGGGTGCTGCTGATGATCCTCCGCTTTGGAACAGGGCCGGATGCCAGGCGATTCGCGCCGGCCAACCCAATTTCCGCAGCGGCTTGCCTGAGACTAAAACAGCCTCGCGCGCCGGGCACAAGGCCGCAAAATTCACCGCAGGCCAAATAATCCGGGTTGACAGGCCAAGGCCCGGATTTTCAGGGATTTTTGCCCAAGTTGCTGAAAATAAACGATTAACTTTTTCACGTCGATTCTCTTCCCCCATTCTCCTCCCCAGGGTGCGCCGGTGCTGGCGCCCCCGATCCGCTGCCAGCGGCCATGCCCGTGCGAAAGGGCCGAAGAGGGACGATGCAACAGGGCCGAGACAGCAAAAAGGCGGGCGGTCATAGACCGTCCGCCACAAGGCTCGATACCCGGGCCACAAGGCTCGGCGATCGGCTGTACAAGGAAGCCGCAATGGGCAGGAACGGGACTGGAAGGGCGGCTGGCCAAGGCATTGGGGGCAGCGTGCCCCCTGTTACCGCCATGGCGCCGCAGCCCGCCCTCACCCGGCCGCCCGCATTCTGCAGGCAGCCCGATTCGGCCTCAGGCCAGCGCCGAGACCTTCTTGGTGAGGCGCGAAATCTTGCGCGCCACACTGTTCTTGTGGAGCACGCCCTTGGAGACGCCCCGCATCATTTCCGGCTGCGCCTGCTTCAGCGCGGTTTCGGCAGCGCCCTTGTCACCGGAAAGAATGGCCGACTCGACCTTCTTCACCTGGGTGCGGATGCGGGACAGACGGGCCTTGTTGACGGCAGCGCGCCGCGCGTTGCGACGGATGCGCTTTTCGGCCTGCGGGGTGTTCGCCATGACGTCCAAATTCTCCAAGACAAGCGTATCGGCCAGGCAAGAAACCCGCCGGGAAAGGCGGAGTCATTACCGGCCGGGGCGGGGGGCGTCAAGCGGGACGCCGATTCGGGCGGAAGCCGATTCGGTCGGCGCTGACGCGGCATTCCCGGCAGGGCGTGGCTTTCCGGGCCTAGCGCTGGCAGCGGGGGCAGTGAAAGCTCGACCGGCCGGACTGCACGATGCGCCTGACGGGGCCGCCGCAGGCCGGGCAGGGTTCGCCCGCCCGCCCATAGACGTGGAAGCGATGCTGGAAATAGCCGAGTTCGCCAGAAACCTGAGCATGGTCCCGCAGGGTCGAGCCGCCGGCCTCGATCGCTTCGGCCAGCACGGCCTTCACGGCATCGGCGAGGGCATCGAGGCGGGTGCGGGCGATCCGGCCAGCCGCGCGCATCGGGCTGATTCCGGCGCGGAACAGCGCCTCGGACGCGTAGATATTGCCGATTCCGGCCACCACCCGCTGATCGAGCAGCAGCGCCTTGACGGGCGTGCGCCGCCCGGCCGCCACATGGGCCAGCGCCGCACCATCGAAATCCGGACCCAGCGGTTCCGGCCCGATGTGCGCCAGCAGCGGATGGGCCGCCGCCTCCGCCGTGGGAACGAGATCCATCGATCCGAATCGGCGCGGGTCGGCATAGGCGAGGCGCAGGCCGTCAGCCTCGAAGAGCACATGGTCGTGCGGGCCGGGCAGGCCTTCCAGCGGGTGGAATCGCCCCGACATGCCGAGGTGAAAGACGAGGGTGTCGCCCCGGTCGGTTTCCATCAGCCCATATTTGGCGCGGCGGCGGATGGCGGTGACGCTGGCCCCGGTCAGGCGCTGGCCGAGATCGGGCGGCAGCGGGCGGCGCAGATCCGGCCGCCGGGCGACCACCCGGTCGAGCCGCCTGCCAAGGAGCATGGGCCTGAGGCCGCGCACCACTGTCTCGACTTCGGGAAGTTCGGGCATGGGGCCGCCCTGCCACGCCACCGGGGCCGCCGCAATGTGGATCACTGGCGCGGATTACAGGCGCGGATCACGGGTGCTGGACCATGCGCGCATCAGGCAACTGGCGGCGCGGCGTGCAAGCCGCTAGAGCACAGGCCGTGACACAGGACATCCCCCCCCAGGCGGCCGTCGCCGACTCCGCTGAGAGATCCGCTGAGAGATCCACCGAGAGATCCGCAGACAGGCTCGTCAGCCTCGGCTTCCGCGATGTGCGGCCGGATGAGAAGACCCGCGCCGTGGGCGATATCTTCGCCCGCGTCGCCGGTCGCTACGACCTGATGAACGACCTGATGTCGGGCGGCATGCACCGGCTGTGGAAGGATGATTTCGTCCGCAAGCTGAAACCGCAGCCGCACGAACATGTGCTGGACCTTGCCGGCGGCACCGGCGACATCGCCTTCCGCATCGCGGCGCGCGGCGCGCAGGTGACCGTGGCCGACATCAACCCCGAAATGCTGAAGGTGGGCATGGCGCGGGCGGAAAAGCGCGGCCTTGCCGGCCTCTCCTTCGTCGAGGCCAATGCCGAGGCCATGCCCTTTGCCGACCAGAGTTTCGATGCCGCCACGATTTCCTTCGGAATCCGCAACGTGACCGACATTCCGAAGGCGCTGAAGGACATTCACCGCGTGCTGAAATGGGGCGGGCGCTTCTTCTGTCTCGAATTCTCCACCTGCGAATGGCCCGGATTCGCGAAAATCTATGACGCCTATTCCCTGAAGCTGGTTCCCAGGATCGGTGCAGCCGTCGCCCAGGACGAAGAGGCCTATCGCTATCTGGTCGAATCGATCCGCCGTTTCCCCGACATGCAGGGTTTTGCGCGCATGATCGAGGCCGCCGGCTTCCGGCAGGTGCGCGTGCAGCCGATTCTGGGGGGCGCCGTCGCCATCCACAGCGGCTGGAAATACTGATCCGGCCATGGGCGGCTGGCTGCATGGCTGGCGGCTGGCGGGCGATGCCCGCAGGATCGCCCGGCACGGAGGCCTCAGGCCGTTCGAAACCCACCCCGATGTTCCGGCCCCCGCCCGGCTTCTGGCCCGGCTGCTGCGGCTGGGAACGGGCGCGCCCGAAACGCCTGACCATGCCGCCGGCCTGCGGGCCTGCGGGCCGGCGGCCATCAAGCTTGGGCAGGTGCTTGCCACACGGCCCGATCTCGTCGGCCCCGAAGTGGCCGAGGGCCTGCGCCGCCTGCAGGACAATCTGCCCCCCGCCCCCTGGGCCCGGATCGAAGCAGAGCTGGACAGGGCGCTGCCCGGAGGCTGGCGCGCCCATTTCAGCAGCATCGCCGAAACCCCCGTCGGCGCCGCCTCCATCGCGCAGGTGCATCGCGCCACCACCCATGACGGGCGTGTCGTTGCGCTCAAGGTCTTGCGCCCGGGCGTCGAGGAAGCCTTTGCCGGGGCGCTGGCCAGCTATGGCTGGGCCGCGGCGCGGCTGGAACGGCTGGGCGGCGATTTCGCCCGGCTGAAACCCCGGCTGGTGATCGAGACCTTCCGGCAATGGACTCTGGCCGAACTCGACCTGCGACGCGAGGCGGGCAATGCATCCGAACTGGCCGAGGCTGTCCGGGGCGAACCGAAGGTGGCGGTGCCCAGGGTTCACTGGGATCTCACCACCCGGCGCACGCTGGCGCTGGAATGGATCGATGGCGCCAGGCTGACCGACCCTGCCGCCCTTGCCGCCAGCGGGGCAGACCGCCCGGCGCTTGCAGCGGCGCTGGTGCGCGCCTTTCTCGCCCAGGCGATCGGCCAGGGCTTCTTTCACGCCGATCTCCATCAGGGCAACATCATCGTCACCGCCGATGGCAGGCTCACCCTCATCGATTTCGGGATCATGGGCCGGCTCGACAGGCGGGCGCGCGTCTATCTTGCCGAAATCCTGCATGGCCTCATTGTCGGCAACTACCGGCGCGTGGCCGACATCCATTTCGAAGCCGGCTATGTGCCGCCCCACCATGACCCTGCCGCCTTCGCCAGCGCCCTGCGCGCAGTGGGGGAACCGATCCGCGGGCGCAGCACGCGCGACATTTCCGTCGCCAATCTTCTCGACGGCCTGTTCGCCATCACGCGCAGCTTCGACATGCCCGTCCAGCCCCATCTTCTGCTGTTGCAGAAGACAATGGTGATGGTGGAAGGCGTCGCCCTTTCGCTCGACCCGGACGTGAACATGTGGGACGTGGCCAGCCCCTATGTGCGTGACTGGATCCGTGACGAGCTTGGCCCCGAGGCCTGGCTGGCCGACGGCATCGTCGCCAATGCCCGGATGCTGCGCGGCCTGCCTGCACTGGCCCGGCGCTTCGTCCGCCAGCTACCGCCCGAATCGGCAGCGCCGCCGCTTCCGCCCCTGCCAGCGGCGGAACCCGTGCCAGCATGGATTCCGGCACGGATTCCGGCGCGCTGGCCGGCGGCCCTGTGGGGCGCGGCAGCGGGTGCTGCCATTGCCATCATCGCCATGCTGCTGGCAGGCTGACCGGCTCAGCCGGCGCGGAAGGGCAAGGCCTCGGCCAGTGCCCGTGCCTCTGCCTCAACCGCCGGGCGCTCGCGTTCGAGATAGTCGGCAACTGCAGCGCGGAAACCCGGATCGGGCAGATAGTGCATGGAGCGAGTGAGAACCGGCTGATAGCCGCGCGAGACCTTGTGCGCCCCTTGCGCGCCGGCTTCCACCCGCGCGAGCTTCCTGTCTCCGGCGATGTCGATTGCCTGATGGTAGCAAAGCTCGAAATGCAGGAAGGGTATATCCTCGATACAGCCCCATTGCCGGCCATAGAGACACTCCGCGCCAAGGAAGTTGAGCGCGCCGGCAACATGGCGCCCGTCCTTGCGGGCCATCACCAGCATCACCCTGTCGGCCATGCGCTCGCCAATCAGCGAGAAGAAGGCGCGGGTGAGATAGGGCCGCCCCCATTTCCGGCTGGAGGTGTCCTGGTAAAAGGCCCAGAAACTGTCCCAGGCGGCCTCTGTGAGATCGCTGCCGGTCAGCCACTCTATCTCGTCTATGGCCGACAGGGCGGCTTCCCGCTCACGCCTGAGGGCCTTGCGCTTGCGTGAACTGAGCGCGCCGAGAAAGTCCGCGAAGCCCGAAAACCCATCGTTGCGCCAGTGGAACTGGATGTCATTGCGTTCGAGCCAGCCAGACGATGCGAAGATTTCCGCATCGGTGTCGCCCAGAAAGGTTGCGTGCGCGCTCGACAGATCATTGTTCCGGGCCAGCGTCTCGCTCGCCGCGACGAGGCGGGCGCGGACCAGCGGGTCGGCCGACAGCAGTTTCGGCGCGCTGGCCGGGGTGAAGGGCGTGGCGTGCTGGAGCTTGGGGTAATAGCGGTGCCCGGCCCTTTCCCAGGCGTTCGCCCAGCCATGGTCGAACACATATTCGCCCTGGCTGTGCGATTTCAGATAGCCGGGCAGCAGGCCGGTGGGCGTGCCATCGGCGGATTCGGCCAGCAGATGCACGGGCTGCCAGCCGGCGTGTGCCGTGGCGCTGCCCGAATCCTCGAGAGCGGTGAGAAAGGCGTATGAGGAAAAGGGGTTGCCCGCACCGGCAAGCCTGTCCCACGCGGCCGCCGGAAGATCGGCGGCGCGAGACAGCAGCCGGATGGCCGGCTCCCTGCCCTGCCCCCCGATCACACCAGTTCGCTCATATCGGCTCGATCAGGCCAGCTCGATGATGGCGTCGACCTCAACGGCGACGCCGCGCGGCAGGGCGGGGACGCCAACGGCGGCACGGGCATGCTTTCCGGCATCCCCCAGCACTTCGACCATCAGGTCGGATGCGCCATTCGCCACTTCGGGCTGCTTGGTGAAATCCGCTGTGCACTGCACGAACACGCCCAGCTTCACCACGCGCTTCACGCGCTCGAATCCGCCCAGCGCCGCCTTCACCTGCGCCAGGATCATCAGCGCGCAGCGGCGGGCGGCGTCCTGGCCGGCCTCGACGCTCATGTTCTCGCCAAGCCTGCCGGTGATGAGGCTTCCATCGGCGGCAAAGCTGATCTGGCCCGAAACATGAAGCAGGCCATTGGCCTCGACAAGCGGCACATAGGATGCAACGGGGGCGGCCGCTTCCGGCAGGGACAGGCCAAGCGCTTCGAGCTTCTGTTCGACAGTCATGCTTTCAATCCTTCCAGATGGGTGCGGATCCAGCGCCCGGCATCGTCCCAGCGGTCGATCCGGGCATGGGCGTCGGGTGCAGCGGGAATGAGCGGGCGCAGCCCGGCATCCGCCACCATATGCAGGCGGCCGACATCTGGGGCATGTCTGGCGGCGCTGCTGTGGTGCGGGGGCAGATCGTCGACGAAGACGGCCGGCCGGCCGGCCGCCAACTCCTTCACCATCCGCCCCTTCGGCCCGTCATTGGCATGGACCGGCACATCGAGGCCATGGCCTTTCAGGATGTCGAGCCGGATGTCCCGCCAGCGTGCGGGAATGTTGGTCAGCACCACGATGTCCATTTCGCGGCGAAGGTCGGCGAGCGTCTCGAGGGCATTTTCGGCCGGGGCCTGAAGATGCTGGCCATGTTCGAAGAAGCCGTCGAGAAGCGCCGGGAATTCCTGCGCCTCGACGGGGCGGCCATCGGCGATGTGGCGCATGTTGCCTGTCAGGGCGAAGCTCTCGAACTTCAGCTCCACGTCCCGCGCTTCGCGCAGCCAGCGGGCGAAGGGGGCAGCGAATTCCAGGATCACCTCGTCGCAGTCGAGGATGAGAATCGGCTTCATGCGCGGGCTCCGGCAAGGATTTCGGGGGTGACGGACAGCGCCGCGGCGGTCTTCACGAGATCCGGCTCATGGGCGCAGAGAAAGGCGATGACGGCGTCGAGAACGTCAGCCTCGCCGGCGCGGGCGCGCAGGGTCTGCGGGTCATAGCCGGTGAGCGCGAGGAAGCGGTCGCGCAGGGGCTCATCAGCCATGACGGCGGCGAGGGCACGAAGGGCGAGAATGTCGTTCACAGGCCCTGCTCTAGCCTGCCCGGGCAGGGCAGGAAAAGCACGGAATGAAGAGGACCGGAGGACAAATGGAAGCGGCGCGGGGGTTGCCCGCGCCGAATGGCCCTGCGTGGGGCCAGTACCAGTCCTGCCGCCATGATCCGGCCCGAAAAAGACCGGAAAACAGGGGGGCGGAGCCGGATTACTTGATCTTGGCTTCCTTGAACTCGACGTGCTTGCGCGCGACGGGATCATATTTGCGGAAGTTCAGCTTTTCCGTCTGGGTGCGCGGGTTCTTCTTGGTCACATAATAGTAACCCGTGTCCGCCGTGCTCACCAGCTTGATCTTGACCGTCGTCGGCTTAGCCATGTCGTCCTCGAACCATGCAGAATGGGGCCGGAAGGCGATGCTTCCGGGAAAGGACGCGGCCTTAGGGGAGAATCAGGGCCGAGGTCAACCCCGGCGCCCCCGGCGGACGCCCGGCGGCGGGCCGCCACGGCGCGGCAATGGCGCGCGCGGCTTTCGCGCGTCGCGCCCGTCCCGGCGAAAGCGCGGGCCCTTCCGTTCGGCGGGCGGCACATCGGGAAGCGAGAATCGCAGCGATCCCGTGGCCGGGTCGGCTTCCTCGAGCCTGAGGTCGAGAACCTGGCCGACCGCATAGCGGGTGCCTGTTTCCGCGCCTTCGAGAAAGCGCCCGGCCTCGTCGAAGCGGAAGCGTTCGGCCCCCAGCGTCGACACCGGCACCAGGCCGTCGCCGCCGATATCGGCGACCGTGGCGAAGAAGCCGAAGGCCTGCACGCCGGAAATCCGGGCGCGCACGATCTCGCCGACATGGTCGGCAAGGTGGCGGGCGATATAGCGGTCGAGCGTCTCGCGCTCGGCTTCCATCGCCCGGCGCTCGGTGAAGCTGATATGTTCGCCGATGGCGCCAAACCGGTCGCCCGCGCCATCGGGCAGCCCGCCCTCGCCCAGCCGGAAGGCCGAAACGAGCGCGCGGTGCACGCAGACATCGGCATAGCGGCGGATAGGTGAGGTGAAATGGGCGTAGCTGCCCAGCTGAAGCCCGAAATGGCCGGTGTTGCGCGGGGCATAATAAGCCTGCGTCTGCGACCGGAGGACGGCTTCGGAAATGTCCTGGATGTCCGGGCGGTCACGCACCCTGTCGATCACCCGGTTGAAGACCGCCGGCGTGATCACCTGCCCCAGCGCGAAGTTCACGCCCAGCGTGTCGAGATAGGCCTTCAGGCTGACGAGCTTCTCGCGGCCGGGCTCTTCGTGGCAGCGGTACATCACCGGGGCCTTGCGGCTTTCCAGCGCCCTGGCTGCCGCCACATTGGCCGCGATCATCATGTCCTCGATCAGCCGGTGCGCTTCCAGCCGCTCACGGACGGCGATTCCCGCCACCCGCCCCTCGGTATCGAGCACGACACGCTTTTCCGGCAGCTCCAGCTCCAGCGGGCCGCGCGCCGCCCGTGCCTTCTCCAGCGCCCGCCAGCAGCCCCACAGCGGCTCCAGCACGGCATCCTTCAGCGGGCTGTCCGCGTGGCCGTCCATGATCGCCTGGGCGGTTTCATAGGCGAGATTCTCGGCGATGCGGATCCGGGCGCGGTGAAAGCTGAACCCCATGATCGCGCCATCGGCCGAAAGCCGGATGCTGGCGGCAAGGGCTGCCTTGTCCGTGCCGGTCTTGAGGCTGCACGCACCGGCCGACAGGGCCTCGGGCAGCATCGGCACCACCTGATCGGGGAAATAGACGCTGTTGCCACGGTCGAAGGCGCTGCGGTCGAGCGGGGAGCCCGGCCGGACATACCAGCTGACATCGGCAATCGCGACCAACAGCCGCCAGCCGTCGCCATCCTTCTCGGCCCAGACGGCATCGTCATGGTCGCGCGCGTCGGGCGGGTCGATGGTGAGGAAGGGAATGCCGGTCCAGTCCTCGCGCGGGCCGAGGGCGGATTGCCCCATGCGTTCGGCATCGGCCTCGACACCCTCGGGAAAGCTGTGGGGGATGCCCTTGGCGGCGATGGCGATGGAACTGAGGGACAGGCCCTGGAACGGATCTCCCAGGCGGTCGGTGACATGGGCTGCAGCCTTGGCGCCGCTGCCCTTCAGTTCAGCGCGCACCAGTTCACCCGGAACGACCTCACTGCCATGGTGGATGGGCCACTGGCGCCGCTCGCGCCGGTCGATGGGGCTGAGCACGAGATTTCCGCGCGCATCCTTGCGCACGACGCCCATCAGCATCGCATGGCCACGAGCCAGCCGCTTGATGATGGTGCCGAGATGGCGCGGCGCCTCGCCCTCGATCCGGGCGAGGATTCGGTCGCCGGCTTCGAAACGCTCGCGCCGGCCGCCGGCATGGCCAGCCCGGCCACGGCCGCGCGGCCCGGCTGCCGCCACCAGCACCTTGGGCGGCGCGCCCTCGCCTTCCCAGCGTTCCGGCACGGCGAGGATGCGCGCGCCCTCGGACGACACGACCGTAAGGACCGCCACGCGCGGCAGGCCGCCCGCCCGGTGCAGCATCCGCCCCGGCCCGATGGCGAGAAGCCCCTCCTCCTCCATCTCGCGCAGAAGGGCCTTCAGCGCCTCGCGCTCGGCCCCTTTCAGATTGAAGGCGCGGGCAATCTCCCGCTTGCCGACGGCTGATGGCGTCTGGCGAATGAAATCCAGGATCGCGTCCCGGTCAGGAAAGGTCATGCCCGCTTATCCCCCAGCCGGCGGCAGCGGACAAGAGCATCAGACAGGAGCATCGGACAGGAGAACCGGTCAGGGGCGGTGAAAAGCGCCTGACCGGAGGAAGCTGCGGGCCTGCCCTGCCCTGAGCGTCCAGGGTCCCTAGGCCTCCCCGGCCTTTTCGGCCGCAGATTTCTTCGCGGCAGGCTTTTTCGCGGCAGGCTTCTTCTCGGCGGGTTTCTTCGCGGGCGCTTTTTTCGTGGCCGTCTTGCCTGTGGCGGCGACCTTTGCCGTGGCGGCCTTCCTCGCCGGCTTGCGGGCTGGCTTGCGGCCCCCGGCCGGCCCCTTGGCGGCCTTTTCGGCCAGCAGCGCCACCGCTTCATCGAGCGTCAGGCTCGCCGGCTCGCGGTCCCTGGGGATGGTGGCATTGACCGAGCCATCGGTCACATAGGGGCCATAGCGGCCCGGCATCACCTTCACCTCGGCGCCGCTTTCCGGGTGCTGCCCCAGCACGGCCACCGGTTCGGCCTTGCCACGCCGCGCCGCGCCCTTCGGCTCCGCCAGCTTCACGACAGCCGCGTTCATGCCGATGTCGAACAGATCCGCGGTGTCCTTCAGATTGGCATATTTGCCATCGTGCAGCAGATAGGGGCCATAGCGGCCAAGATTGGCAATGATGGGCAATCCGGTTTCCGGGTGAAGCCCCACCTCGCGCGGCAGCGACAGAAGCTTCAGCGCCAGGGGCAGATCGAGATCCGCCACATCCTTCGGAATCGAGCTTCGCTTTTCCCCGGATTGCACATAGCGTCCGAAACGCCCGCTCTTCACTTCGACGGGAAGCCCGGTTGCCGGGTCATCGCCCAGGGTGCGCGGGCCTTCCTGGTCCCCACCGGCGAACTGGCGCGTGAAGCGGCATTCCGGATAATTTGAGCAGGCGATGAACGGCCCGTAGCGGCCCACCTTCAGCGACAGCCGGCCCGCGCCACAACCGGGGCAAAGGCGCGGATCGGCACCATCGGCCTGCGGCGGGAAAAGATGCGGCGCAAGATATTCATCGAGCGCCTGCTCGACTTCCATGGGGCTGCGCTCAAGCACTTCCCTGGTGCGGGGCTGGAAATCCTCCCAGAAATTGCGCAGCACGGCAAGATATTCGGCATCGCCGGCCGAGATGTCATCGAGCTGGCCTTCGAGGCCAGCCGTGAAATCATATTCCACGTAACGTTCGAAATAACGCTCGAGGAAAGCAGTGACGATTCGGCCCTTTTCCTGCGGCCGGAAGCGTTTCTGCTCCAGCACGACATAATCCCGGTCCTTCAGGACCTGGATGATGGAGGCATAGGTGGAAGGCCGGCCGATCCCCAGTTCCTCCATCCGCTTCACGAGGCTTGCTTCGGTGAAGCGCGGCGGCGGCTGGGTGAAATGCTGCGACTTTTCCACCCGGTCGATCGCGGGGCGGTCGCCCACTGCAAGCCGGGGCAGGCGCGCGCCATCCTCGTCCCCGTCGTCGTCCGTGCCTTCGGCATAGAGGGCGAGGAAGCCCGGAAAGACGACGACCGTGCCGGTCGCGCGCAGCTCGGCCGAACCATCGTCGGCGATGAAATCGACTGTCGTGCGCTCCAGCTGGGCCGAGGCCATCTGCGAGGCGACGGCGCGTTTCCAGATGAGGTCGTAGAGCCTCGCTTCGAGGTCGGAGACACCGATCGCGCCGGCCGTGCGGGCGAAATCCGTCGGGCGAATCGCTTCATGCGCTTCCTGCGCATTCTTTGCCCTGGAGGAATAGACGCGCGGGCGCTCGGGCACATGCTCGCGGCCGTAGCGCTCCATCACCACATCGCGGGCGCGGGAAATGGCGCCCGGGTCCATCGCCACACCATCCGTCCGCATGTAGGTGATGTGCCCGGCTTCGTAGAGCTTCTGCGCGGCGCGCATCGTGTCCTGCGCGGAAAGGCCAAGCTTGCGCGCGGCTTCCTGCTGCAGGGTGGACGTGGTGAAAGGCGGCGCAGGATTGCGCACCGCCGTCTTCACATCGACGGCGCCGACGGACAGGCGCGCTTCCTCGACCACGCAGCGGGCCGCTTCGGCCGTGGTTTCATCCGGCAGGGCGAACTTGTCGAGCTTCCTGCCCGACAGCGCCGTCAGCCGTGCACCGAAGGCGTGGCCGCCAGGCCCCTTCATCCGCGCTTCCACGCTCCAGTATTCGCGCGCCGTGAAGGCTTCGATCTCGCGTTCCCGCTCGACGATGAGGCGAAGCGCCACGCTCTGCACGCGGCCGGCGCTCCGCGCGCCGGGAAGCTTGCGCCACAGCACGGGGGAAAGCGTGAAACCGACAAGATAATCCAGCGCGCGGCGGGCGAGATAGGCATCCACCAGCGGCTGGTCGATGTCGCGCGGGGCGGCCATGGCCGCCTTCACTGCATCCCTGGTGATGGCGTTGAAGGTGATGCGCTGCATGCCGCCCGGCGGCAGGGCCTTCTTCTGCCGCAGGATTTCGGCAAGATGCCAGGAAATGGCCTCGCCCTCGCGGTCAGGGTCGGTCGCGAGGATGATGCGGTCGGCCTTCTTAGCGGCATCCGTGATCGCCTTCAGCTGCTTCTGCCGGTCGGCGGAAACTTCCCAGCGCATGGCGAAATCATGCTCGGGATCGACGCTGCCGTCGCTGGCCGGCAGATCGCGCACATGGCCGAAGCTGGCGAGAACCCTGGTTCCCCCACCGAGATAACCCTCGATCGTCCTGGCCTTTGCCGGCGACTCGACGATGACGAGATCCATGCCAATTCCTTCCTTGCGGCGCGGGCCAATAGCCGCGACCCGCCCGCCTGTCCAACTTCAGGCCGCCAGCGCCACCCGGCCGCCCGCCAGCCGGATCACCCGGCCGTCCAGCTCCAGATCGCTCAGGAGGCCCTGAACCGCACCCGCCGGAAGCCCCAGCGCGCGCACGATTTCGTCAACCGCTATGCCCGAAGGCGTCAACAGCGAAAGCAGCGCATCGGGCCCGTCTTCGGGGAGCCGGTCTGCCGCAATGGCTGCCGGTGCCGCCACGCCGCGCGCCGGCACCGCCGACATGCCCCGAGCCGGCTCTGCCGACATGGCGGGCCTTGCGGCCGGGGCCGGGCGCGGCGCCAGCGCCAGCTGGAACGGGCTGAGCGCATCGAGCACATCAGCCGCCGATTCCACAAGCACCGCCCCGTCGCGGATCAGGCCGTTCCCGCCGCGCGATCGCGGATCGAAAGGGTGGCCCGGCACCGCCATCACCTCGCGCCCGGCTTCCGCCGCGAGGCGCGCCGTGATCAGGCTGCCCGAACCGGGCGCTGCCTCCACCACGACCAGACCGCGCGCCACGCCGGCAATCAGCCGGTTGCGGCGCGGGAAATGCCGGGCCTGCGGCTCGGTTCCGGGCGGCAGCTCGGAAAGCAGCAGGCCATGTTCGGCTATGGCATTCTGCAGCTGTGCATTTTCAGGAGGATAGGCGATATCCACCCCGCCCGCCACACAGGCGATGGTGCCATTGGCAAGCGCACCTTCATGGGCCGCGGCATCGATTCCGCGCGCCAGCCCCGAGGCCACGACCCAGCCGGCCTCCGCCAGCGCGCGCGCCATGTCGCGCGCAAGGCCGCGCCCGGCCGCGCTGGCATTGCGCGCCCCCACGATCGAAACCAGCGGCCGCCGGGCAAGCGCCAGATCCCCGACAGCGACAAGCACAGGCGGCGGATCGGCCAGTTCGGCCAGAAGCGGGGGATAATCAGCCTCGCCAACAAAGACATGCCGTGCGCCCAGCGCCATGGCGCTGGCCATTTCGGCTTCGGCCATGCCAGCATCGGCCACGGGCTTGCCACGCGCTGCGAGTGCGTCGAGCGCTTCCCCCGCATGCCTATGGCGCCGCAGCAACTGGCCGTAGGTGACAGGGCCGACCCCTTCGCTGCGCACCAGCCGCAGCCGGGCCAGCCGCTCTGCAGCGGATAGCCGGCCCAGCCCTGAAACTGGCCCTGAGACTGGCCCTGAGACTGGCCCTGAGACTGGCCCTGAAAGACGTGTCACCCCTTGCGGCCGATCCGTGGTTCCGTGCCTGCACGCAGGCGGGCAATGTTTTCCCGGTGGGTCCACAGAACCCAGAGGCCGAGAAGGAAGAGGATGAAGCTGGCCTCAGGGCGATCGAGTGCAGCCAGGGCGGCAGCCGCCGCAAAGCCGCCCGCCATCCCCCCCGCCGACGAGATGCGCGAGAGTGCCGCAACGCCAAGCCATGCAAGGGCGAAGGCGAGCCCGGCCTGCCAGGCCAGCGCGAACGAGATGCCAAGAAGGGTCGCAACCCCCTTGCCGCCCCGGAACTTCAGCCAAAGCGGGTGGAGATGGCCGGCGAAGGCCCCGAGACCGGCCGCCAGTGCCGCAGCCTCGGTTCCGGCCTCGATTCCGGCGAATCGACCGGCCAGCCACACGGCAAGAACGCCCTTGCCCGCATCCAGAAGCAGGGTGGCGGCCGCAACGCCCTTCTTGCCTGTGCGCAGAACATTGGTGGCGCCGATGTTGCCGGAGCCGATCTGCCGGATATCCCCGCCACCCGACAGGCGGGTGAGGATAAGGCCGAAGGGAATGGAGCCGAGAAGATAGCCGATGCCAGCCCAGAGCAGCAGGTGTAGCAGGGTTTGGGACATGGGCCGGACGCTAGACGACGCACCGGCCGCGTCAAGCATGGCCAGCGCCGGGAAAGCCCGGAAAGGGCCAGCTTCGAGCCCAGCCTCAGAACTGGCGACGCGCCCGCAGCACCCAGCTTCGCGGCATGTTCAGCGTCTCGACCCCGGCGATCGCGGATTCGGCCAGCGTCCGGTCAAGGCAGTTCATGCATTCCAGGCTGAGCCGCCAGGTCTCGTCATCGGTGCGGACGGCGATTCCGGCATTGACGATGAGCGCTGGCCCGCTTTCCGAGCCCGTGACGGCAGGCCCCGAAAGCGTATTGGCAGCAAAGACCGTGCCATCGAAGGCCGGCGTCGATGCGCCGGAGCGGATGGTCGCGTTCGAGGCCGAAAGCTCCTCCCGGTCGCGCCAGCTGATGTGGACCGTGGGCACGAGGGTGATGCCGGCAGGCGGGATCGGATGCTCCCAGCTGCCACCGACGCTGAAGCGCCAGTCTGGCGCATTGGCCGGGCGGGCAAGCATCCCGTCAGCGGTGACGACGCCGCGCGCGCAGCTGGCTGCCGCCCAGGGGGCAGGCGCGAGCGGCAGGAAGCCGGCGGCAAGTTCGGCCCGGCAATCGGCAAGCTGGCTGGCGACATCCGAATCGCCGAGGCGGTAGCGGGCCTTCTGCCAGACCAGATTGGCCCACAGGGACAGGCCCTTCGCCGGGCGGGCGGCAAGGTCGAGCTCCACCCCGCGGTTGCGGAAACGGCCGACGTTGAAGGCATCGACGAGGAGCGCACCCGAAAGCGGATCGAGCGCGGCGCTTTCCACCTGCGCATCCTCGATGTTCATCAGAAAGCCCGCCAGCTGGTAATCGAGCGCGCCATCGAAAAGCGTTCCGCGCGCGCCAAGCTGATGGGTTGTGCCGGCTTCGGGCGCGAAGGGGCGCACCCCTTCGGGCGCGGGCGAGGCGATCGCCCAGCCACCGGGCCGGTAGCCGCGGCCGAGGCTGTAGAAGACACCCAGCCATTCCTTCGGCCGGACCGAAAAACCGAAGGACGGAGTCCAGATGCCGTCGCGCTGGCGGGTGGGGATGCCGGGTGCATGCGCGCCGCCGAGGGTGAGCGTTTCGCGCGTGTGTCGAAGGCCAGCGGTCAGCGCCACGAAACTGGCCAGACGCACATCGACGAGGCCATAGCCCGCCAGCGCCTCGCGGCGCATCGTGACCAGACGATCGGCCAGGAGGACAGGGACGCCCGTGGCGCTGCCGTCATCGAAGGTCCTGAGGTCGGCGCGGTCGAGTTGGGTGCGGACATTTTCCAGCTGGCCGCCGACACGCCAGTTGATCACATCGACCCAGATGGTGCCCGACAGGCTGAGATCGTGGAAGTCGCGTGTTTCGCGGCGGTCCGTCCGCCAGGTGTAGCCGCCTTCGGCAAAGCCGCGCGCCGGCTGGATGGGCGTGGCGAGATCGGGAAAGGCGCGGCCATCGGCCAGATCGAGCACGGAGCGGCTGCGGCTGTCGACATGGCCGCTGACGAGCGCAAGCCCAAGCGCTTCGCCTTCCCACGCCAGCCTGGAGGTGAGGATGGTCGCCTCTGTCTCGCGGCCGAGGGTGAAGGCCGCCTTGCCCCCGGCAAGCGGAAAGGCGGACTGGTCCGGGCCGGGCAGATCTGATTCGAAAAGGCCGGTGGACACGCGGCGGCCGCCGCAGTCGCCCGGGTCAGCCGGGCCACAGCGGACGGACGGCAGGCGCTCGCCACGTTCGCGCACCGAGGCGACAGCGACTGTCCATCCGAGTTCATCGGTCGCATCGAGCCGGCCGGCGAGGCGGATGCCGGTGCGGTCGTTTTCGTTCACCCGCTCGCCTGTCACGAGGTTGCGGGCATGGCCTTCGTCCGTATCGGCATAGGCGGAAACCTTGAAGCCGATGGAGTCCGACATCGGCAGGTCCACCGAGGCGCGCAGAAGGCGGCGGCGGTATTTTCCGAAGCCGCCCTCGATCTGGCCGGAAATCCGGTCACGCGGGGCGGCGAGGGAAAGGCGCAACGCGCCCGCCGTCGTGCCGGCCCCCAGCCGCGCGCCCTGCCCGCCGCGAAGCAGCTCGATACCCTTGGCGTCGAACAGCATCAGCCCCATGGCCGCATCGAGCGGGACAGGAACATCATTCACGAAAAGGCCGAGCGCAGGGGCAAGCTGGCCCAGCGGCTCGCCGCCGCCCAGGCCACGAAGCGACAGCTTCGGCCCGCCCGGGCCATCGGCGCCGTCGAGCCCGGGGAGGTGCCCGGCGAGATCGAGCGGCGTGACAATGCCGCGCCCTTCGAGCGCGCCGGACAGCAGCACATCCGAGAGGCCCGGCTCGACCGGATCGGCGGGCTCGGCTGCAAGGCCAGGGCGGATCGGCAGATCCTGGCGAGGCTCACTCGCGAATTGGGCGTAAGCCGGAAAGCCCGCCGGGCAAAGGGCCAGCGCCAGCAGGGCCGGGAAAGGAAGACGGCGCTTCAGCCGGGACGGAATGGAATGGGCCGTTACCGCTGATGCCGGGGCCGGACGGATGCTTTGGAAAATCGCCTTTTGCATGGCTCGTCTATGGCGCGGCTTGGCGCTCAGGGAAACGGGCCGATACTGCCAGCTTGCCGCATCCGCGCCGGGCCGATGCCATGATCCGACGGGAAGCAGGGCGCCGGAAGGTGCGCAAAGAGAAGGCGCCCGGCACCATCAGGGGTGCCGGGCGCCTGTTCAGGGCCTTGATCTTGCATCGCCAGACCGGAAATCAGGCCGGGGCGGTATCAGACGGGCTTGGGCGCCATGATCATGAGCATCTGCCGGCCTTCCATGCGCGGCAGCTGCTCGATCTTCGCATACTCCAGGGAATCGTCACGCACGCGTTCCAGAAGCTTCAGGCCAAGCTGGCCATGGGCCAGTTCGCGGCCACGGAAGCGCAGGGTCAGCTTCACCTTGTCACCCTCTTCGATGAACTTCTTCACCGACTTCATCTTGACCTCATAATCATGGTCATCGATATTCGGGCGCATCTTGATCTCCTTGATCTCCTGCACCTTCTGGGTCTTGCGGGCGGCGGCTGCCTTTTTCTGGCTTTCATACTTGAATTTGCCGACATCAAGGAACTTGCAGACCGGCGGGTCTGCGTTCGGACTCACCTCGACCAGATCCAGGCCGATTTCCTGCGCCATGGCGACCGCTTCTCGGGTGGCCAGCACCCCGACATTCTCGCCATTTTCATCGATCACACGCACCTTGGGCACGTTGATCCATTCATTGTATCGAGGGCCGTTCAACGGTTGCGGGGCCGGCCCGATCGGGCGCCTCATCATCGGCGGTCTTATGGTCGTCTCTCCTTCTTTCCTGTTTCGGTGCTTTTCGTTTCAATCTGCCCCGCCAGCCTTGCAGGCACGACCGGGCGAACATGGGCAAGATAAGCCTTTTGCGCCCCCAAGCAAAGGGGGGACAGGGCGCAATCGCATCAAACGGCATGGACCGGCCGTCAATCCGGCAGCGGAATATGCTCCGTCTCGCCCGGAATCGGCCCGAAATGGCCGGCAAGGGGCCTTTCGCCCCATTCGGCCTTCGCCCTTTCGATCAGCGCCCGGTCGCTCGCCACGAGGTTCCACCAGACATGCCGTGGCCCGTCGAGCGGCGCACCCCCGCACAGCATCAGGTGGCAGGCCGTATCCGCCTCGAACAGGCTGTCGGCGCCATCATCGGCCACCAGCATTTCGCGCGTGGCCATGGCGGCATCGCCCAGCCGGCCGGCGCCCTCCACCATGTAGAGCGCGCGCTCGCCCCAGCCTGCGGGCAGAGCCAGCCGGGCGCCGGGTTCCAGCCGCAGTTCGGCCTGGAAGATGGGGTGCGGATATCCGACGGGGGACTGCGCCCCCCACAGCCGGCCGGCGATCAGGCGCGCCGTGCCGCCCGGCAGGTCGACCTGCGGGATTCTGCCCGATTCGTGGTGCGCGAAGGCGGGCGCCATTTCCTCGTGGCTTTTCGGCAGCGCCACCCAGGTCTGAATGCCGTGCAGGCGATGGCCGCGCGCGCGTTCGGCTGGCGGCGTACGCTCCGAATGGGCGATTCCGCGCCCGGCTGTCATCCAGTTGACCGCGCCCGGCCCGATATCGATTTGCGTGCCCAGCGAATCGCGATGACCGAGCGCGCCCTCGAAAAGATAGGTGACCGTGGCGAGCCCGATATGCGGGTGCGGACGCACATCGATTCCCTGGCCAGGCTGGAAATCCGCCGGTCCTATGTGGTCGAAGAAGATGAAGGGCCCGACCGTGCGGCGGCGGGGCGAAGGCAGCACCCGGCCAACGGAAAAGCCGCCCAGGTCATGCGCGCGTGCCGCTAGGCGCAGTGTCATCGGCCTGCTCCTTGCTGCTGCCGCCCTCCCAGGGCTGCGCCCGCAGCACCGTATCCTTCTGGCCGCGCGCGGCAAAGCGGGGGCCAAGGAAGCGGTAGAAGAACCAGTCCTTCGTGGCGGGCGGTGTCAGATGATAGAGGATGCGCTCGAACAGTGTCCAGCGCACGCCCTTGCGGTCGGCGCGGCGGTCTGATGGCGTGACCCAGAGGTCGGAGGCATAGGCGATGCGGCCGAACCGGGTCAGCCGGTTCACGAGTTCGTGATCCTTCAGCACATAGGGCCAGAGCGCCGCCGAATAGCCGCCCGATTCCTTGAAGGGCGCCGTGCGCATCAGATGGGCATAGCCGCCGCCATGCGCCTGTCGCCTGAGGATGCGGGGAATGACATGGGTGTAGACAAAGCGCTTCAGCCGCCAGCGCGGGGCATCGGGGTTGCCGCGCACGTCATGGGCGATGAAGCCGACCACGTCTGGCCCGGCGGCTTCCATGCGGGCCGTGGCGGCTTCGAGATAATGCGGCGGATAGAAGGTATCGGCATCGCAGATCGCCAGCCATTCGCTTGCAGCAGCCGCGATCCCGGCGGCCAGCGCATGGACCTGCCCCGGCGTCGGCTCGTCGATCAGGCTGACTTCGATGCCCTGCTGCCTTGCCGCCCACTGGCGCGCCAGTTCCGGCCCGCCATCGGTGGAGCCATTGTTCACCAGCACCAGCCGGAAGGGCCGCAACGTCTGGTTCGACAGGCTTTCGAGCGTCGCCGGAAGCCAGCGCTCCTCGTTGTAATAGGGGATCACCAGCGTCCAGCGGACAGGGCCGCGCGCCGGGCCGGATGGGGTTTCAGCCTGTGCCATGACCAGCCGGAGCTTAGCCGCACGGGCCGTGAAGCACCAGACTCGGGAGGGAGTCAGGAAGGAAAAGACACGGGCACGAACAGCCGGGCCCGCAACGCAAAGCTTGTGCGGCACGAGCCGAAAGGCCAGACTTGGCCCCATGGCCATCTACAAGATCTTCCGCGCCGGTGAGTGGGCCGCGTTCGAAGCCGGGGGCCGGTTCGAAGGCTCCGCCGACGACCTGCGCGACGGGTTCATCCACCTGTCCACCGGCGAACAGCTCGAAGGCTCGATCAGCCGGCATTTCTCCGGCGAACGCGGGCTTGTCATCGCGGAAATCCGCGCCGGGGACGACCCCGCCCTGCGCTGGGAGGAATCGCGGGGAGGGGCGCTGTTCCCGCATCTTTACCGCCCGCTGCTTCTGGCCGATGTCGCCAGCCGGGAAGTCCGCTCGTGAAACGGGCGCCGCTTCTCGCCCTCTGCCTGCTGGCCGCCTGTGCCGAGGCGGGCGCCGCCGGCCGGCCCGATGGCCCGGCGACATGGCATGTCGATTTCGCACAGGGCAATGACGCCGCCGACGGGACAAGCCCCGAAACCGCCTGGAAACATGCCCCCGGCGATCCGGAAGCCACCGGCAGGCCAGCCTCCGCCCGCCTTGCGCCCGGTGATACGGTCCTGTTCCGGGCCGGCGTGCCCTATCGCGGCCGCATCCACCTGCAGCACAGCGGCACGGCGGAAAAGCCCATCACCTACACCGGCCTTGGCTGGGGCAAGGGCATGGGCATCATCGATGGCTCGGACCCTGTCGGCAGTGTCCGCCCCTGCCGCGATGCGGCGGACTGCGGCGGCGCTGCGCAATGGCAGGAACTGCACCGCCTGGATTTCAGCCCCCCCGCAACCCGGCGCATCATCCTGTTCGGGCAGAAAGGCCCCTACATCCTCTCGCAGCTTCCGGCGCCGCCCAATGCACTGTTCGTCGATGACCGGATGACCTTCGCACCGGTTTCGAAAGCGCAGCGCGCGCAGCTGGAAGCGGGCATTCTGGAAGCGCCGGCGCTGGCGGCGGCCGCACGCGCGGGCGGCGGGCAGATGGAACTTGCCTTCTGGGTGCTGCCCAATGTGGTCGAGCGGCGGCCTGTCCTTTCGGTCGAGGGAGACAGCATCCGCTTCCCGGCGGACGGGCTAAGCTTCTATCCCAACCGCGACGGGGCCGTTGCGCTGAACGGCAGCTTCGCCGGGCTCAACCAGCCCGGAACGGTTGTCTTCCTCGGCCCGGGGCATGGCGTGGCGCGGCTGCACGAGGGTGACGGGGCGGGCACCCTGTCCATCGGCAATGGCCGCCACGGAATCGAGTTCGGCGGCCAGTCCCATGTACGGATCACGGGCCTTTCCTTCCGCAACCTCGCCGGCAGCCGCAAGGCTGCGCGCGAGGGGCGCGCGCTGACGGATTTCTCCGGCAAGGCCAGCCATATCGAGATACGCGGCAACCGGATCGGACCGGCAGCGCTTGAACATGGCGGCGGCGCCATCCACCTGTTCGGCACCGAGGGCGTGCGCATCACCGCGAACCGGATCGAGGACATCGCCTTTGGCTCCGGCATCCGGGCAACCGGCGGCACGCCGCGCAACCTCGGCATCGAGGGCAATGTCATCCGCCGCATCGGCCGGGCCGGCATCGGTCTTCTCGGGGTCGAGGGCGCGCTGGTGCGCGGCAATGTGCTGGCCGAAATCCAGGGCGTGCACAGCAACGCCATCACCATCTATCTCGCCAACCGCGACATTCTTGTCGAAGGCAATTGTGTCATCGCCTCGCCCCGGCCGCTCACCTTCCATGGCAGCCGAAAACCCGACATCCCGAACCGGCTTCGGATCATCGACAACATCTTCATCTCGACCCCGGACGGGCAGGCCGCCATCAACAGCTGGGGCCGCAACATGCGGGACGTGGAGATCAGCGGGAATGTGCTGATCGGCCCGAAATTCGGCCTGATGCTGAACCAGGGCGACATCGACGTGCGCGTGACCGGAAATGACACCAACGGCATCGAGACGCGCGGCCCCATCCCGCCGGGCTGGGTGATCCGCGACAATGGCGAGAGCCTGTCGATGGCGGCCGCGCTGTCAGGCCAGTTCGGCGAGGAAGGCTGCAGCGTACCGGCCAGCCGGATGAAGCGCACCACCAGCCGCAGCCCAGACTGACACGGCACGGCACGGCACTGCCCCGCAGCATGGGCGGGGCAGGCACGGCTCAGCGGCAGTGGCTTTCAGGCACGTCGTCATTCTCGCGCGCGGCGGTCAGGATCGCGCCATTGCCGTCCACGGGGTGCATGCTGTTCGCCCCCGGGTCGAACAGGCCCGACCCCTTCGGCATCACCACCTCGCCGATCACGATGTTGCCGCGGGCATCGGCGCTCTGGTCGGTGGAAGCGAATTTCAGGGCGAAGCGCGGGCCTGACAGGAAATTGTCGATCAGGGCGAGGTTGCGCGAACGGCCCCAGCTGCTGGCGGCGCCATCGGCCATGCTGTTGCCGATGAACACATTGTTCGCCACCCTGACGCCGGGCATGCCATCGGCATGCCAGTCCTTCGCGGGGCCATGGGTGGTGAAGGGGCGGGCCGAATCCGTCACCACATTATGGGTGACATGCACGTTGCGGCTGTCGTTGTAGATGGTGATGCCATTGCCGTGCGGGCCGTTGATGCCCCACAGCCGGTTTGCCCTGACGGTGCCATTGGCGGCATTGTTCAGCCGGATGCCGGTGCGGCCGAGCATGCTGATGCGGTTGCACTGCACGAGCGACGGCCCGGGGCTGTTGTCCACCATCACCGCCGAGGTCCAGGGCATGGCGGTGAACTGGTTGCGGAAGACCTTCAGCTTGCGGGCGTTGATGGTGTGAACCGCACCGAAACCGGCGGTCATGTTAACCACGCCCCGGAAGCCGTTGTCGCGGATCTCGATGCCGGGCCGTCCGCTGTTGGTGAGGATGGCGATGCCACTGGCGTGCACCCCCCTGGCGCCGGCGAAACTGGCGAAGGAAAAGCCGCGGACCCGCACATGTTCGGCAGCCGACAGGTTGAAGCCGCCGCGCCTTCCGCCGACGCTGACATGGGATACATGCCGGCCTCCCGGACGAAAGATGACAACACCGTCCTTCGGGCTCATGGCAAAGGTGCCCGGCCGGCCGACCATGGCGGGTGCGTTCATGATGGTGAAGCGGCCGTCGCGGTCGGTGTAGGGATTGTAGGTGCCACCATCGAAGCGGGCGGTGGCGGGATCGAGCGTGACGCCGTTTGCGTTCACCTGCATGTCGGTCGTGAAGGCGACCACATTGGGCTTCACCCAGAGGCCCAGCACCGGCATGCCCCTTTCGAGACCGTGCGGAAGCGGATGGCGGATGGTGCCGGCAAGGACTTCGGCTGCCTGCGCCTTCGGAATGGCGAGATACTCGGCCACCCTGTCCGCCCGCTCGGGCGGCAGGTCGGGATATTGGGCCGGCTGCAGCGGCGTATCATTGACGAACAGCCAGTCGGTCCAGGTGACGCCGGCTGGCAGATCCGCCCGCCACAGGGTCTGCCAGGCCGGGTTGCCGAGGCAGTCCGCGGCCGACTGGCATTGCCGCACGCCCGAAAGCGGCTCGCTGCCATCGATGATGGCGCGGGAAAGACCCCAGGAAGAACCGTCGAAGACGATCGGCGCTTCGGCCGTGCCGGTGGCGCGCGGCACCATGTAGCCACGATAGCGCACGCCACCCCGGAACCGCACCACGTCACCGGCAGCCAGAACCGTGCTGCGCGCCTTGCCGGTGGCGCGGCTGTCCCCGGGGGCATGTTTCCAGGCCGATGCCTGCGAAAGGCCATCCGCCGTGTCCGACCCGGCGGCATGATCGACATGGAAGATGCGCCCCTCGGCCATGAGAGGGGCAGCGGGCGCGGCGGCTGCAACCACAAGCGCGGGCAGCGACCCTGCCGCACGCATCAGCTTCGCGAACTGGCTCATCGTCCTTTTCTCCCGTCCTTTCGGGCCGGAAGCGCGACAAGCGCCCCGGCATCAACGGGGACGGGCGCACAAGCTGATGTTTCAAAAAGTGAATCGGTTAACGGATGGCAATATTCAGGTGGGACCGGGCCAGCGGGGAAGCCGTGCCGGGCATCCGTTAACTTTTGCCTCAGAGCCGCGATTCAGGATCGGTGAATCCATGGAAAGGGCGGCTTTCCGCGCTTCAGCAAACGGGCGGCCGCGCCTTGCCTGCGGTTTACCCTTTTTTCGCCGCCTCCTGTGCGGCGCGGGCCTTCCGGTAACCATCGCGGGCCTGGCAGCGTTCCCACCAGGCGCGGGTTTGCGGGCCGAGCCCGTCGAGAAGGCCGAGCACGCCCGCCAGCAGGCAGGCATAGCCGACAGCAATGTCGGCGGAGGTGAAACGGCCGGCCACCAGCCATTCGCGGCCATCGGACAGCAGCTGTTCCACCCAGCCCATCCGTGCGGTGAACCAGCGGGCATAATCCTCTGCAACCTGCGGCTGGCGGCGCTCTTCCGGCTCGAAGACCCGGTAGCGGAGCACGAGGGTCTGCGGGAAGGTGAAGGTGGCGTCTGACTGGAACAGGAGGTTCAGCCAGGCGCCATAGGCGGGTTCGTCCGGCTGCACATGCAGCCGTGTCGGGCCGTGGCGCTCGGCCAGATAGACGAGCATGGCGCTGCTTTCGGTGAGCGCCTGATCCGCATCGCGCAGATAGGGGATGGTGCCCAGCGGGTTGATCTCGAGATAGTCCGGCGCGCGCACGCGGGGCGGGAAGGGCAGGAGATGCAGGCGATAGGGCAGGCCCATCTCCTCCAGCATCCACAAGGGGCGGAACGAGCGCGCGTCGGCGCAATGCCACAGTTCGATCATCGGATGGTCCCCTCTCAAGGTCATGGCCCTTGCCGGCAGCCCTTCCCCGCACCTGTGGGGGCCGGGGCAACGGAAGGCAGGGCCCAATCAGAAGTGGCGTAGCGGGCGCGCCGCCGCTATTCATCCTGCCTTATGGACCAGATACGCATTGCAGGCGGCAAGACGCTCAAGGGGCGTCTTCCCATTTCCGGCGCAAAGAACGCCGCCCTCACCCTCTTGCCCGCCGCCCTGCTGACGGACGAGCCGCTGACGCTGCGGAACCTGCCACGCCTCGCCGATGTCGACACCTTCGGCCATCTGCTGAACCAGTTCGGCGCATCCACCCATACCCAGGGCTCGCGGCCCGAGGATTTCGGCCGCGTGATGACGATGTCGGCCAACCGCATCACCTCGACGACGGCGCCCTATGACATCGTGCGCAAGATGCGCGCCTCGATCCTTGTGCTGGGGCCGCTGCTGGCGCGCGAAGGAGTCGCTACCGTATCTCAGCCGGGCGGATGCGCCATCGGCAACCGCCCGATCGACCTGCACCTGAAGGGACTGGAAGCGCTGGGGGCGGAGATCGAGCTGACCTCGGGCTATGTCCGCGCGCGCGCGCCATCGGGCGGGCTGCGCGGCGGCCGCATCATCTTTCCCGTGGTGTCGGTGGGCGCGACGGAAAATGTGCTGATGGCAGCCGTTCTCGCCCGGGGCGAGACGGTGATCGAAAATGCCGCCCGCGAGCCCGAGATCGTGGACCTCGCCCGCTGCCTCGTCGCCATGGGCGCACACATCGAGGGCATCGGCACCGAGCGGCTGCTGGTCGAGGGCGTCGACCGCCTGCATGGGGCGACCTATGCCGTGATGCCCGACCGGATCGAGGCCGGTTCCTATGCCTGCGCCGCCGCCATCACCGGGGGCGAGCTGCTGCTCGTGGGCGCCAGCCGCGAGCTGCTCGGCTCGTCGCTTCCCGTGCTCGAGGAAGCGGGCGTCCGCTTCGAGGACCAGCGCGACGGCCTCCTCGTCAGCCGGCCTGATGGCCTGCACGGCGTGACGGCGCAGACTGCCCCCTGGCCCGGCTTCGCGACCGACATGCAGGCCCAGCTCATGGCGCTGATGACGGTAGCCGAAGGCGCCTCGGTGCTAACCGAAACCATCTTCGAAAACCGCTACATGCACGTGCCGGAACTGGCGCGCATGGGGGCTGACATCACCGTGCGCGGCCGCTCGGCCTTTGTGCGCGGCGTGCCGAAACTGACCGGCGCGCCGGTCATGGCAACCGATCTGCGCGCCTCGATGAGCCTGGTGATCGCCGGGCTTGCCGCCGAAGGGGAAACGATCGTGCGCCGGGTCTATCACCTCGACCGGGGCTATGAGCGGCTGGAGGAAAAGCTTCAGGCCGTGGGCGCGGACATCGAACGGGTGAGCGGTGACTGAGCGCCTGCACCTGCGGGCCGAGGACCGCGACGACCTCGCGGCGATCTCGGCCCTTGTGCAGGACATGGCGGTGAAGACAGGGGACATCGGCTGGTTTCCCCGCCGGCGCGAACTGGTGCTGCTGGGCAACCGCTTCCGCCACGAAGCCGCCGACAGGGACCGCGCGCCCACGCGCATCCGCTCGGCCCTGCGGATCAGCTTCGTCGACGCCGTGCGCCGCCGCGCATGGCCTGAAAGTCAGGACAGGGTGCTTGCGCTGCTTGCGCTGACAGAAGAAGACGCGGGCGACGCGCTGCTCCTCAGCTTTGCAGGCGGGCCGATGCTGAAGCTTTCAACCGAAGTGATCGACGTGACGCTGGAGGATATTTCAGGCCCCTGGGGGGCGCGGGCTGTTCCCGATCACGGCTGAAGGCCTGAATCACGGCTGAAGGCCAGAGGCTTCACCCACCGCATGGCGCGGGATGAGCCGGCGCGCCATGATCCACGCACCCAGCCCCCGCACCACGAGCGGCAGCGCCTGCGACAGCGCCGCGCCCGTCAGCCCGTACAGCGGGATCAGGGTCAGGCTCGCCACAAGGCCGACGACGACGCCGAGGATGGTGAGCTTCAGCTGCACGCCATCATGGCCGGCCATGGTCAGCATCGCACCCAGTGGCCCGCGCGCCACATGCACCACCTGGCCGACGGCCATGATGGCTAGCGCCGTGGCGGCGACAGCGAATTCCGGCCCAAAGGCGGTTTCCAGCAGCCAGCCCGGCGCCAGCAGCGAAACAAGCACGACCGGCGACGCCAGCACCGCCATCAGCGCCGTGGCCCGGCGGTGGCGGCGCCAGACAAGGTCGTAGCGCCCCACCCGGACATCCCCGGCGATGCGCGGGGCGACATAGGTTTCCGATGTCATCACGATGGTGAGGATGATGGTGATGACCTGGAAGGATACGCGGAAGGCCCCGACATCGGCTGCATCCATGGACGAGGAGATCTTCGCGAGGATCACCCAGTCCGTCAGCTGCTGGAGAAAAAGGCCGGCCATGAGCGGCGTGCCTGTCCACAACAGGCCGGCCGGGATGTCGCGCCCTTCATCCCAGGCGCGGATGCGCGGCGCCATCAGCAGCCAGGCGCCCAGAGTGGCCAGCGCCTGGAAGCCGATCACGAGGCCCGTTGCCAAGGCTTCGCCGGGCGCTTCGCCCGCCAGCCAGAGCGAAACGAAGGCAAGTGGCAGCAGCAGGGTGGGCAGGGCCTCGAAGAACTGGCCGAGGACCGGCATGCCATTGGCGCGGATGGCGGAATAGCCGAGGCGCAGGAACGGC
>CAYMZC010000010.1:0-34611 GCA_964394815.1 uncultured Sandaracinobacter sp.
CGCACCCATGCCGGCCGCACCAGCCTGCGCCCTGCCCAAGGCCATCCCCCCGCAGGGCGAGCTTGCCCACGCCGTCCGCGCGCGGGAGGCCGAGGCCATCCGCCTGGCGCTCGCCAACAGCGGCGGCCGGCGGATCGAGGCAGCCCGCCGCCTCGGCATTTCCGAACGCACCCTGCGCTACAAGCTGGCCGCCCTCGACGGGCGGCCGCGCCGCGCGGCCTGCGCCGCCCCAGCGCGCGAAATGGTGCGGGAAATGGCGCGGGAGACGCTGCAGTGAACGGCATCGACCGCTCCCTCGGGCTTTCCGGCGTGCTCGCGCTCAGGGCCTCCATCCTCGAGCGCGCCACCCATCTGTCCGCACCGCTGGCGGCCCCCGCCGCCGCCCTGAAGGGACAGGCCGGCCGGGACGGCGGCGGCTTCGGCGCCGCCATGACCGAGGCGATTGCAGCGGTGAACGGCCAGCAGGCACGCAGCGCGGCGGCCTCGGCTGCCTGGGAACGGGGCGAAACCCATGACATCGCCGCCGTGATGCTGGAACGGCAGAAGGCCTCCATCGCCTTCGAGGCGACGCTCCAGGCCCGCAACCGCCTGCTGTCCGCCTATCGCGACATCATGAACATGCCGGTGTGACATGGTGGATAGCGCAAAACCCGACGCGACACGCTCCCTGCCCTTTCGCCCCGACGGCACGGCGGATGACGAAGGCGGCGCGACGTCCCTGACAGCCCGGCTGGGCCAGTGGCGTGACAACCCGCTGGCTGCGCGCGCCTTCTGGCCCGCCATGGGGGCATCGGCGCTCGCGCTCGGGCTGATCGCCTATCTAGCCCTTTCCCCGGCCGGGCGCGGCCCGCTCTACGGCCAGCTTCCCGATGCCGACAAGGCAGCGGTCGTCTCGGCCCTGGAAGGGGCGGGCCTCGATGTCGCGCTCGACCCGCGCACCGGCGCGGTGCTGCTGCCGCCCGACGATCATGCCCGCGCGCGCATGCTGCTGGCGGCACAGGGCCTGCCGAAGGCCGCGCCAGCCGCCACCGACATGCTGATGGACCTGCCGCTGGGCGCGAGCCGCGCGGTGGAGGGCGCGCGCCTGAAGGCCGCCGGCGAACGCGATCTCGCCCGCGCGATCGAATCCCTCGATGGCGTGGACTCGGCGCTGGTGCTCATCGCCCGGCCGGAGCCTTCCCCCTTCATCCGCGAACAGGCACCCCCGACGGCCTCTGTCACGCTGACGCTGGCGCCGGGCCGGTCGCTCGGCGCCAGCCAGGCGCGCGCCATCGTCCATCTGGTGGCCGGGGCCGTTCCGGGCCTGCGGCCCGATCAGGTGGCCATCGCCGACCAGAGCGGCCGGCTGCTGGCCGGCGGCGCCGAAGCCCGCGACCGCATGATCGAAGACCGGCTGGCGCTTCGGGCACGCATGGAAGCGCGGGCGCGCGAATCCATCCTCAGCGTGCTGAACCCGATGCTGGGGCCTGGCAATGTAACGGCCGAAGTGGCGATCGAACTGGATTTCGCGTCCCGCGAAGCCGCCCAGGAAAGCTATGAGCGGGAAGGCGCGCTGCGGTCGGAGCAGACAAGTCGTTCCACCACGAGCCAGCCGCGCGCCATCGGCATTCCCGGCGCCCTCACCAACAGCCTGCCATCGGCCGCCACGGTCACGGCCGCGCCGCCGCCAGCCGCCCCGCCTGCCGAAAACCAGGCAAGCGATGAATCCGCCACCCGCAATTACGAACTGGGCCGCTCGGTGGAAGTGACCAGCCGAACGGGCGGCGAAATCCGCCGGCTGACGGCAGCGGTTGCCGTCAGGGCCGATGCCCTCGGCCCGGCCGAAGGCCGCGCCCGCATGCTGGCCGAAATCCGCGAACTGGCGGAAGCCGCAGTCGGCCATGACGCATCGCGCGGCGACAGGATCGCCGTAGCGGCACGCCCCTTCGCCCCGCCGGCCGATAACGCGCCGCCGCTGTGGCGCGATCCGCTGGCCATCGAGGGCGCGAAATGGCTGGCCACGGCGCTGGTCATCATCGCCTTGCTGGCGCTGGTGGTGCGACCCATGCTGGCGCGATGGCTGCCGCCCGCCGCCCGCCTGCGCGATGGCGCGGCCGAAGGCGTGGCGGCATCCGGCCCCATCGCCCTTACCTCCATCCCCGTGCCGGAAGAGCCGCTGCACGCGCCCGTCGATTATGCCGGCAAGCTGGAAGAAGCCCGCCGGCTGGCCGCCAGCGACAACGCCCGCGCAACACTGGTCGCCCGCCGGCTGCTGGCGGCGCCTTCGGAAGGTTGAGCCATGCTTTCAGGTGCCGAAAAGACAGCGCTTCTCCTGCTGCTTCTGGAAGAACCGGAAGCCGCCGCCCTGCTGGCGCGGCTGGACCCGGCGGAAGTGGAGCTTGTGGGCCGGGCCATGCTTTCGGTGGCCGACGCAAGCCCGGCCACCATCGACGCCCTGCTGGACGAAGTGCTGGCCATCGCGCGCGAGACGGTCGCCGTGGGCGAAGGTCCGCCGACAGTGCGCGGCCTGTTCGGCCGGGCGCTGGGCGAAGACCGCGCCGGCGGCATGATCGAGCGGCTGGGCGAAGAAGCGCGCGCCCCGCTTTTCGAGCGGCTGCAATGGCTTGAGCCGCACGCCATCGCCAGCCTGCTGGATGGGGAGCACCCGCAGGCGCAGGCCGTGGTGCTGGCCCAGATGCCGGGGGAGCGTGCCGCCAAGGTCCTCGCCCGCCTGCCAAGGGACGTGCAGCCCGATCTGGTGCGGCGGGTGGCGACGCTTGGCCCGGTCAGCCCGCATGCACTCGAAGCACTCGACCAGGCGCTGGCCGACCGGATCGCCGTGGCGCGTCCGCGCCAGCCGGTCAGCAATCTGGGCGGCATGAAGCGGGCCGCCGATCTCATCAACATGGCCGGGCTCGACGAGGATGTGGCGCTGCAGGCGCTGTCCGCCGCAGACCCGACCGCCGCCGAAGTGCTCGCGGAAACCCTCTTCACCTTCGCCGACCTTGCGATGCTCGATGACCGGGCGCTGCAATCGGTGCTGAGAACCCTTGAGGCGGAGCTGCTCATCCCGGCGCTGCGGGCAGCGCCCGACGACCTGCGCGCACGGCTGCTGGCGGCCATGCCGCAGCGCGCGGCCCAGGCGCTGGAAGACGAAATGGACAACCGCGGCCCGGTGAAGATCGAGGAAGCGCAAACGGCGCAAAAGCAGATCGCGGCCGCGGCCCGGCGGCTGGCTGCCGACGGCGCGATCAGCCTGCCCGGCAAGGGGCCGGCTTATGTTTGAGGGGCCAGTCCTGCCCGGCGGGGAACCGCAGCCCTTCAAGGAACAGGGCGCGGCGGCAGCCCGGGCTGTGCCGCTTACAAGCCTGTTCCAGTCCGCGCCGGAAGGCCCCGCGCTCGACTGGCTGCTGGCCGAAGCCGAAGCCCGCGGCCGGGCGGAAGGCGCGGGCGAAGCCGAAGCCCGGCTCATGGCGCGCCTTGACGCAGGCGAACAGGCGCTTGCCGCAGCACAGGCGGACCATGCCAGGGCGCTCGCTGCCATGGAAGAGGCGCATCAGGCCGCGACCATGGCGCTGGCGACCGCGCTCGATGCGGCATTGTCGGACAGTCTGGCCCTGCTCGGCATCGCCGTGGCGCGGGCCGTGCTGGCGGCCGAACCGGCGACCGGGCCGGAAACCCTTTCCGCCCTTCTGGCCGATGTGCTGGGACAACTTCCCGAAGGGGCGGCCGGCACGCTCTTTGTCAGCCCCTGCATGGTGCAGCGGGCAGGCGCCATGCGCCCGGCGGGCTGGCGCGTCGCGACGGACCCGGCGCTCGGACCCGGCGCGGTGCGCGCCGATGTCGATGCCGCCAGCTTCGCCAGCAGCCTCGCCAGCCGGCTCGCCCAGCTGGAAGCGCGGCTGCAGGACGCCCCGCCACCGGAAGACCGGCCGGAGGATTGCGCATGAGCAAAAGCCCGGCCCTTGGCAGGCGCGCGGAAGCGCTGGCGCGGCTGGCGGCCGCCACCGCCTTCCGGCCCGAAGCCGGCGGGCGCATCCGCGCCTTCGACGGCATGCTGCTGCGGGCCGAAGGCCTGCACGCGCCGGTTGGCGCGCTGGTGCGGGTGTATGCCGATGGCGGCGAGCTGCTTGCCGAAGTCGCCGGTTTCCGCAGCGGGGATCTTCTGCTGATGGCGCTGTCGCGTGGCGCCGTCGCCCCCGGTGCGCGGGCTGTGCTGGCGGGCCAGGCCGACAGGGTGGCCGTGGGTCCGGGGCTGATGGGGCGGGTTGTCGATGCCATGGGCGCGCCCGCCGATGGCCTGCCCCCACCCCGTGCCGAATCCCGCTGGCCCCTGCATGGCGCTCCGCTTCCGGCGCTGGACAGGGCCGAGGTGACGGCGCCGCTGCCCACGGGCGTTCGCGCCATCGACATGCTGCTGACCCTCGGCCGGGGGCAGCGCATGGGCCTGATCGCCGGAAGCGGCGTCGGCAAATCGGTGCTGATGCAGCAGCTTGTCGCCGGTGCGGCTGCCGATGCGGTGGTGGTGGCGCTGATCGGCGAGCGCGGGCGCGAGATCGCCGGCTTCGTCGGGGCGCTGGCCGATTCCGCCCGCGCCCGCACCCATGTGATCGCCGTGCCGGCAGACCATGCCGCCCCGCTTCGCCTTCGCGGCGCGCTGTCTGCCCTTGCCGTATCGGAATGGCTGCGCGCCCGGGGGCAGCATGTGCTGCTGCTGATGGACAGCCTGACCCGTGTTGCCCATGCCCAGCGCGAAATCGGCCTGGCCACGGGGGAACCGCCCGGCCCGCGCGGCTACCCGGCATCGGCTCTGGCCCTCATTGCGCACCTGGTGGAGCGCGCGGGCAACGATGCCCGCACGGGCGGCGCGGTGACGGCGCTGTTCACCGTGCTGGCCGATGGCGACGATGTGGTGGGCGACCCGGTGGTGGATGCCGCGCGCGGCGTTCTGGACGGCCATGTGGTGCTGGACCGCGAAATCGCAGCGCGCGGGCGCTTCCCGGCGATCGACCTCGGCCACAGCATCAGCCGCACCATGGCGGCCTGTGTCAGCCCGGCCCACATGGCTGCGGCCACGACGCTGAGGAAGGATCAGGCAAGGCTCGACTCCAGCCGCGACCTGATCGCCATGGGGGCCTATGCACCGGGCCGCGACCCGGCGCTGGATGCAGCCCTTGCCCGCGAGATTTCGCTCGAAGCCTTCCTTGCCCAGAAGCGTGACGAAAGGGCCGCCTGGCCCGACAGCCTCGACCGGCTTCTGGCCGGCTGGGGAGGCTGAGCCGATGGCCGCTTCCCACCGCCTGCGGCTTCTCGAACGGCTTGCCCGGGCCGAGGACATCGCGCGCCGGCAGCATATGCTGGATGCCGCCCGTGCGCTTGCCGAAGCCGGCGAAGCCAGCGCCCTTGCCCGCCGGGCCGAGGCGCTGATCGAATCCAGTCCGGCGGCCAGCGGGACTGTGGCCGGGCTTGCCGGGGCGGCGGGGTTGCGGGCGCTGCTCGGCCCGGCGGCGGAAACGGCGCACAAGCGTGCTGCCGAAGCCGACCAGAGGGCAAGGGTGGCGGAGGATGCACTGGCCCGCCGGGCGGCGCGCGCCCGGCGGATCGACAGGCGGCTGGAAACGGAAAGGCGCGGACAGACCCTGCTGGCCGTGCAGAAGGCGGAAGATCGCGCGCCACCGCCACGCCCACGCAACAGGCCAGGGGAAACGGCGGATGCTTGAGATGCCGACAGGCCCGGCCCTTCCGGAACGGGCAGACGAGGCGCTGAGCCCCGTCGGCAGGAGCGCCAGCCGGCGCGGAAAGGCAGCGCCTGCCGAGGATTCGGGCGCGCCCGATTTCGCCGCCCTGCTGGAAGCGCCGATGCCCCCAGTCCAGCCCTCCCAGCCATCCCCGGCGCTTCCGGCTCCGGCAAAGGGCGCGGATGGCGCCGGGCACGCGAACGGGGACGAAAAGGAGACAGCCGGAAGCCGGAAGGCCGGGCGCGCACAGGAGGATGCCACCGGGCTGGCGCTGCCACCCCTCGACATTCTGGCCCGGATGCAGGCCGAACGGCCTGATGGGCAGGCTGGCGTGTCGCTGGCTGCGCGGGGCAGTGAAAGTGGAAGGGTGAAAGACGCGCCGCCGGCTGGCCCGGCCGATGCTGCGACGTTACTTGCTGCAGGGTCACTGGCCGCAGGGTCACTGGCCGCCAGCACATCGTCCGAAACACGGGCGCTACCCGCCACGGAAAAGGCGGAAACATTGACCGCCGGGACCCGCAAACCGGTGCCAGATCAGGGTCCCAGTCAGGGCCAGGATCAGGCCAAGGATCAGGCCCAGGATCAGGGCCGCCACAAGGCCCGGAACATGGCGCCCGAACCAGTCATGCCGCACAGGGCGGACATCGCCCCGCAGTTGGCCACAACCGCCCTGTCTCGGCCGCTTGCCATGCCTCCACCCGGCCAGCCGGCGGCGGGGCCACCCCCGGCCATGGCCGGCGCGGCGGCTGCGGACGCGACCGCCGTCATGGACATGCCCGTCGCCGCCACCCTGCGCATCGGGCTCGACCGGCTGCAGCGCCTCGACCTACACTTCACCACTGCCAGCGCCCCGGTCGCGGCGCGGCTGGAGCAGGGCATCGACAGCTTGCAAGCCGAACTCGAAGCCATGGGCACTCAGGTCGAGCGGATCCGCATCGAAGCTGCACCCGATGCAGCCCTGCCCGCTGCACCGGAAGAAACCCGGCCCGGCGAAGATTTGCAGGAAGATCGGGCGGAAAGGCCCGACAATAGCCGGCAGGAAAACCGCGACACACCGGGCGGCTCCGGCCAGCCCGGCCGGCGGGCGGGGCAGGATGGCGCGGCACTCCAGCTCTTCGCACGTGCGCAACTGACCCGCCACGCGGATGAAACCAGCGCCGCCGCCACATCGTCGGCCGGGGCGAACGGAAGGATTGACCAATATGCCTGAAACGCCCCCCGCATCCGGTGATGCGCCACCCCGGCCCGGCCTCGTGAAGCGGCTGGCCCTGCCCCTGCTGTTCCTCGTCACCGGCGTGGCGGCAGGGGTTGGCGGCGCCATCTTCGTGCCGCCGCTGCTGCCCGCCGCCGAAAACCCGGACAAGGCCCCCACGCCCCGGCATGCGCCGCTGGAATATGTGGAAATCGACAACAGCTTCACCGCCAATCTGAAGGATACCGGGCGCTTCGTGCAGGTGCGGGTGGCCATTTCCACCCAGGGCGGGCAGCCGGTTGTCGATGCCGTGGAACGGCACCGCATCGCCATCATCGCCGCCGTGCTCGCGATCCTGGCCGATACCGGGGAAGAGGAACTGGCCGCACCCGATGGTCGCGACCGGCTGACTCGGCGGATGCGGGTCTCGATCAACGATGTCCTGCAGCGCAAGAGCGGGATCGCCGGGGTCGATGACGTGTTCCTCACCAGCTACGTCGTTCAATAGGCCCGGCGATGATCGGAACACCCCATGCCGCGCCGGTAGAGACAGCGGGACCGGGCCGCACCCTTTCCTGGCCGCAGGCCATGCCGTCCGAAGACACGCCCGAAGGCGCCGCCGGCGCCCCGCCAATCGCGGCAGGCGGCCCCGACCTCCCGGGCTTCGCGGCAACGCTGGGGCCGGAGCTGGGCCGGCTTTTCGGCTGCCGCATAACGGCGCGCCGGCTATCCGGCCCGGAGGACAGCGGAACCGGCCCGGCCCTGCCGCGCGGCTGCATGAGCCTCGCCAGCCTCGACCCCCTCGATGGCGCCCCGCGCCTTTACCTTGCAACCGATGGCCCCGGCGCCAGCCTTTTCCTCGAACAGCTGTTTGGCGCCCGCAAGCCCGGGCTGGTGGCCGCCGGGAAGGACGCGGATGCGGAGCCGGCGGGCACGCCCTCTGCCCTGCCGCCCATCCTTGCCGCCCTGCCACCGGGCAGCGCGTCATGGATGAGCCTGTGCGGTCTTGCGGCAGAGGCAGCAGGGCGGGCGCTGGCGGCACATGGCCAGCCGGCCGGCGCGGCGCGGATCGCCGCGCGCGCGGCCGCGCCAGACGCCCGGCTGAGTATCGTGGCATGCCTGGCCCTCGATCTCGACGGGCAGGCGGCGCGGCTCTGGCTGCTGCGGGATCCGCCCCCGGTCACGCCGGCCCCGGCGCACGATGTGGCAGCCTGGCGCAGCCGGGCCGTGGCGCGCGCCCTTGAAATCGACCTGCCAGTGGCGCTGCGGCTGGCGGAAACCCGCGTTCCGGTTTCCGAACTCGCCGCCCTTCGTCCCGGCGACATCCTGCCCCTCGCCCGCCCGAAACAGCTTGGGGTGATGGTGGCGGGCCGCTGCATCGCCGGGATTCCGGCCGATGAACTGGCCGCACGCACCGGGTCGGAAAAGGGCACAGCCAGAAGGGAAGAGGACCGTTGAACGCCATTCCACCTCCGATCACGCCTCCGGTCGCGCCTCCGGTCGACAGGGATCAGGCACAGGACGCGCAAGAAGGGGCCGCCACCGATTCCGTGCGGCTCAGCATGGATGCCGAAGCAGGCCGCCCGGCGGCGGAAAAGAGACGCGCAGCCGAAGCAGCTGCGCGCGACGTTCCGCCAGACCCCCTTCCTGACCCATGGCCCGATGCGGGCACGGGCCAGCCCGGCCGCGCCCGCGCGCGCGACACACTGGCGGTTCCGCCGCTGCTGGCCGACATCGAGGTGACGCTGTCCGTCGAGGTGGGCTGCCACAGGCTGCCGCTCAGCCAGCTGCTGGCGGTGGAGCCGGGCCAGATCTTCGCGCTTGACCGGATGACGAACGAACCGGTCAGCATCCTGGCCAATGGCAAGCCTTTCGGACAGGGCGAAATCGTCGCCCTGGGCGAGCGCTTCGGCATCCGCCTCCTCAGCCTCGCCGGATCGGATGCGCAATGACGGCGGCGGACTATCTGCTCCGCCTGGCCGTCGCCCTGCCGCTGGTGCTGCTGCTGGCGGCCACCACCCTGCTGGCCGCGAAACGCGGCTGGATAGCATTTTCCGCTTCGGCGCCGGGCAAGCCATGGCTGCCCGGCGCCCGGCCGGCCGGACGCGAACAGGCGATGCTGGAAATCCGGCAGGTGGCGGCGCTTGGGCCGGGCGCGCGCATCGCCCATGTGCGCTTCGGCGGCCGCGATCTCCTCCTCGGCGTTTCCGGGCAGGGCGTGGTGCGTCTGGCGGCGGACGACACCACGACAAGGCGGGAGAGCAGCCCATGCCCGTAACGCTGATCGCACAGGGCGCAGGCGCAGACGGGGCGATGCTGGAGAGCCTGATGGCGCTGGCGGGCAAGGCCGAGGGCGGGCCGCTGTCGCTGCCGCTCCAGGTCCTGCTGCTGATGGCGCTTCTCACGCTGCTGCCCTCCATCCTGCTGATGATGACGGCCTTTGCCCGCATCCTCATCGTGCTTTCGATCCTGCGGCAGGCCCTCGGGCTGCAGCAGGCCCCGCCAAACCAGCTTCTGGTCGGCATGGCGCTGTTCCTCACCCTGTTCGTGATGCAGCCGGCCCTCGACGAGATCGACCGGACGGCGCTGAGGCCCTTCGTGGCCGACAGCCTGGCCGCCGAACAGGCCATCGGCCGCGCCGGCGAGGTGCTGCACCGCTTCATGATGGCCAACACCCGACGCACCGATCTCGACATGTTCGCGCGGATGGCTAAGGCCGGGCCGTTCGCCGCCCCGGCCGATGTGCCGATGCGCGTGCTGGTGCCGGCCTTCATCACCTCGGAGCTGAAGACAGCCTTCCAGATAGGCGTGCTCGTCTACCTGCCCTTTCTCGTGATCGATCTCGTGGTGGCGGCGGTGCTGATGGCGCTGGGGATGATGATGGTTTCGCCGGTGATGATCGCCCTGCCCTTCAAGCTGATGCTGTTCGTGGCGGTGGATGGCTGGGCCTTGATCATGGCCTCGCTTGCCGGGGGCTTCGCCATCCCGGCCATGGGGGGCTGAGCATGGGCGAGGATCTTGTGGCCGACAGCCTTGCCCGCGCCTTCCGGGTGCTGATGCTGGCTTCGCTTCCGGCGCTTCTGCCGGCGCTGCTGATCGGTCTCGTCGTCGGGCTGGTGCAGGCGGCAACCTCCATCCAGGAGGCAACCCTCAGCTTCATCCCGAAGCTGGTGGGCGTGTTCCTTGCCCTGCTGTTCTTCGGCGGGCTGGCGGGCGGCATTCTGATGGATTTCACCCGCGACATGCTGCAGGCGGCGAGCCTGGTCGGCCGCTGATGGAGGCAAGCGCCGCCATCGCCTTACTGTCAGCCGAACCCGGCCAGCTGCTTGCGGGCCTGCTCTTCGCATCGCTCAGGACAGGCGCCGCCCTTGCCCTTCTTCCGGCGCTTGGGGGGCAGATGATCCCGCTCAGGCTGCGCATCGGCCTTGCCGGCGCGGTCGGGCTGCTGGTGGCCGGCGGCGCTGCCCCGCCGGCGCCACCGGCTGATCTGCTGTCGCTTTCGGGCATGCTGGTGATCGCGGGCGAGATCCTCATCGGCGCCGTGGCGGCGCTGGCGCTGCATGCCGCCTTTGCCGCCGCCCGGCTGGCGGGCGAATGGGTGGCGCAGACCATGGGCCTCGGCTTTGCGATGCAGGTCGCACCCGGCGCGCCGCCGCAGCCGCTTCTGTCGGGCCTGTTCGCACTCGTCACCTGGGCCGTCTTCCTTGAATCCGGCGGGCACATCCTTTTCATCCAGCTCATCGTGGAAAGCCATGTCGCCATGCCGACGGCAGCCGCCCTCCTCCAGCCCGCCCGGCTCTGGGCGGTCACGGGCTGGGCGGGCTTCGCCATCGCCTCGGGCCTGATCGCGGCGCTGCCGCTGGGCGGCGGCCTGCTGCTTGCCAACATCGCCATCGGGGTGGCCGCGCGGTCCGCGCCGCAGCTCAATCTTTTCGCTGTCGGTTTTCCGCTGATGCTGCTGGCCGGGCTGGCCGGGCTGCCGCTGGCCTTTCCCGGCCTTGTCGAAAGCCTGTCCTCGGCGCTGGCCGACATGCAGGCCGCCAGCCGTGCCCTGCTTCTGGGAACTGCCTGATGGCAGAGGACAGGCCCGACGACGAAAAGACCGAGGCTCCGACCCAACGCCGCCGCGAACAGGCGCGTGAAAAGGGCGACAGGCTGGCGTCGCGCGATCTGGCGACAGGGCTGGCCGGGCTGGCCGGGGCCTTGTGGCTGTGGATTTTCGCCGACGGGCTGGGGCAGGCCTTCCGCACCCTGATGGCCCGGGCGCTTGTTGCAGCGGGCGGGGCGGCAAATACCCCCCCGGCGCGCCTGCTCGTCGATCTGCTGATGCCGCTTGGCTGGCCGCTTGCCGCCCTTGCCCTGATGATCGTGGCGGCAGCGGTTGCCGGGCAGGGGCTGACCGGCGGACTCGGCTTCACCCCGGCCCTGCTGGCGCCCAGGGCCGGCCGCCTCGACCCGCTGAAGGGCCTCGGGCGCATGTTCGGAAAGCGCGGCCTCGTCGAACTGCTGAAGGCGCTGGCAAAGGCCGCCATCCTGCTGGGGGTATCGGCGGTCATGCTGCATGCCAGCCTGCCTGCCCTTGCCGGCCTGCCGCGCGCGTCGCTTGGCGATGCACTCCTCACGCTGACGGCGCTGGGGCTGAAGCTGATGCTGTGGCTGACTCTGGGGCTGGCCGTGATCGCCGGCGGGGATCTGCCGATCCAGATCATCGACTGGCTGAAGCGCCTGCGGATGACGAAGCAGGATGTGAAGGATGAAATGAAGCAGCAGGAGGGCGCAGCCGATGTGAAATACGCCATCCGGCGCATGGCGCGCGAAAATCTGCGGCGGGCCAACCGGCAGGCGATTGCGGAAGCCAGCGTCGTTCTGACCAACCCAACCCATTTCGCCGTGGCGCTGCGCTACCGGCCGGAAACGGATGCCGCCCCGGTGATCGTGGCGCGCGGGCGCGGCGTGGTGGCCGGAGTGATCCGCGAACTGGCGGCAGAGCATGGCGTGCCCATCCTCTCTTATCCCAGCGTGGCGCGCGCCCTCTATTTCACCGGCCGTGTCGGCGCGTCGATCCGGCCGGAACTCTTTGGCCCTGTCGCCACCATCCTCGCCTGGATCATGCGCACCGGCGCCCTTTCGGCTCCGGCGCCCGAAGCCGAAGCCCCGCCGCAGGCTCGGTTCGACGAAAAGGGGCGCCGCATCGGCGCCAGCGGCTAGGCCACGGGTTTTCATATGCGCTGCGGCTTGGCATGGGGCGGCATGCCCATTTTCCGGCTCATCCTCTCTGCCTTGCTGCTGGCGCTCACCGCCGGGCCGTTGCTCGCGCAGGCCGCGACCCGGGCGGACGCCGCCGCCCCGCTGGTGGTTGCCGGAACGGTGCGGGCCATCGAAACGGCAGAAGGGATCAACATCAGGCTGGCGCTTTCCGGCCCGCTCTCAGGGCCGCCGCGCGCCTTCGCGCTCGATGCGCCGATGCGCTGGGCCATCGACCTCCCCTCAACATCGAGCCTGCAGCGCGAAATTCCCGCCAGCGGCGGCGCGCGCCGGGTGCGCCTGTCGCAGTTCAATGCCGCAACCGCGCGCCTCGTCCTCGATCTCGAAAGGCCGATGCAGCTCGTTTCCGCCTTTCAGGACAGGGATCAGGTGCTTGAACTGCGCTTCCGGCCGATCGACACCGCCGGCTTCCAGCGGCTGGCCCGCCGCGGCCCCGCCCCGGTGTCAGGCTTTGCCCAGGAAGTGCCGCGCGCCGTGCCGCCTGGCCCGGCCCCGGCGCCTGATCTCGCCGCCCAGAGCGCGGCCCGGCTGGATGATGTGGAAAGCGCCCTTGCCGAAGCTTCGCGGCAGATGGCCCAGCCGGGTGCGGAAGCCGCCGCCGCGCCGCCGCTGGCCGCCCCGCGCGAGACCCCGGTCGCAACCGCACGCCCGGCCCGGCGCGCCCGGCAGGTGGTGGTGCTGGACCCGGGGCATGGCGGCAAGGATCCGGGTGCGCCATCGGTTGCGGGCGGCGTGGAAAAGGATGTGACGCTGGCAATCGCACGGGCCGCGAAGGATGCCATCGAGCGGCGCGCCCGGGCGCGCGGGCAGCGCATCGAAGTCCGGCTGACGCGCGATGACGACCGCTTCATCACGCTGGGCGGGCGGGTACGGCTGGCCCGGCAGTGGAACGCCGATCTCTTCATTTCCATCCACGCCGACAGCGCGCCCAATCCGGACGCGCGCGGCGCGTCCGTCTATACTCTGTCCGATGTCGCCTCGGACCGCGAGGCCGCGCGCCTTGCCGCCAAGGAAAACCGCGCCGATCTCATTTCCGGTGTCGACCTGACAGGCGAAAACCGCGAAGTCGCGACCATCCTGATCGACCTTGGCCTCCGGGATTCGATGAACGCCAGCGCCGATTTCGCGCAGGCCCTGCAACGGGCGATGGAACCGCAGGGCGTGCGCTTCCGCAGCCAGTTCCACCGTTTCGCCGGCTTCCAGGTGCTGCGCAACCTCGGCGTTCCTGCCGTGCTGCTGGAAAGCGGCTATCTCTCCAACGCGGAAGACAGCGCCTATCTCTTTTCCCGCCGGGGGCAGGCGGCCATCGCCGAAGGGGTCGCGGACGCCGTCGTCAGCTATCTGTCGCAGCGCTGAAAAGCGGCTCGAATTCGGTGCGCGGCGGCACGCCATGCGCTTCCCCCATCCGACGGATGGCGGCGATCTTCGCCTCCAGCGGGCGCCAGTCATCCGCGTCGGCAATGGCGGACCACAGCGCCTCCACCGTCTCGACCGGCATGGTTTCCGGCCCCGGCCCGGCCCAATAGGGGTGGTCGAGCGCGCCCGCCACCGGCGCGTGGCCGGGCAGTAGCGCGGCAAAGCTGGCAAACTCAGGCGGCAGCGGGTCCGGCAGGCGGCCGCCCCGGAAGGCGAACCAGGCGCTGTCGGGCTGGATTCCGCTTTCGGTGAGCCCGGCCTCGAACGCCCGGAGCAGCGCCTCGTCTTCTGCTTCCCCGCCTGAGGCAAGGCCAAGCCGCCAGAGCGCTTGTGCCGTCCATGCCCTGGCAAGGCGCGCGGGCCAGGCCTTCAGCGCCGGAATCAGGCTTTCTGCGGGTGCCACCAGCCGCAGCGCCTGCGCCAGCTGGAACAGGTTCCATTGCAGCGCCTCGGCCTGTCGCCCGAAGGCATAAAGGCCGAAATGATCGAAATAGGCGGCGGTAAAGCCCATGTCCCACTGCGGCAGGAAGCGCCATGGGCCATAGTCGAAGCTTTCGCCGGTGATGTTGATGTTGTCGGTGTTGAGGACGCCGTGGACGAAGCCGGCGGCATGCCATTGCGCCACCAGCCGGGCGGCGTTGCCGACCGCCTCGTCCATCAGCGTGGCATAGGGGTCCGGCCCGGGCGCACGGTTGCACAGCCGCTCCAGCACATAATGGGTCAGGCGCCCGATCTCGTCCCGCAGCTCCAGCGCCGCCAGCCGCTGGAAGGTGCCGTAGCGCACATGGCTGTGCGACAGGCGGACCAGCACGGCCGACCGTGTCGGCGATGGCTCGTCATTGCGCTCCAGCGCCTCCCCCGTCTCGATCAGGGAAAAGCTGCGTGACGTATTCACGCCCAGCGCTTCGAGCATTTCGGTCGCCAGTATCTCGCGCACGCCGCCCTTCAGCGTCAGCCGCCCGTCCCCGAAGCGGGACCATGGCGTCTTGCCCGAGCCCTTGGTGCCCAGGTCCATGAGGCGGCCATCGGCATCGTCCATCTGGGCGAAGAGAAAGCCGCGCCCGTCGCCCAGATCAGGATTGTAGGTGCGGAACTGGTGACCGTGGTAGCGCAGGGCCAGCGGCCGGGGGAAGCTTCCCGCCAGCGGCTCGAAGCGGCCGAAATGGGCGATCCACGCCGCATCCGTCAGGCCATCGAGCCCGACGTCCCGTGCCGCCCGGTCGTTCCGGTAGCGCAGGATATGCGCCGGGAAGTCCGCCGGCTCCACGACATCGTGGAATTCAGGCCCCAGATCGCAAAAATCGGTGCGGGGTCGAAAGCCCGCCGGCCCTGTCACGCTGCCGGCCCTGTCACGCTGCCGGCCCGGTATCGACGACCGGATGCCCGGCGGCGGCCGTGCAGAAGCGGATGCATTCCAGCCGCACGCGCCGGCGATCTTCCGCCGTGGCGGCGGGGTGGAAATATTGCTGCATCGCATCCCCCACCAGCGCGAAGATGAGGGAAGCGGCGATGCCCGTATCCACCGGGGACGGCCCGTAGCGGCTGGCGATCGCTTCGAGATGGGCGCGGGTCCAGGTGACGGCTTCCTCGCGGGCGGCGTTGAAGAAGGGCTCGGCATCCGGGTTGCGCTTCAGGCTGGCGGCGGGCGAAGCGCATTGGGCCGCGCCCTTTTCCACAGGCTGGGCCGCGCCCGGCGAGACGTTCCGGGCGTCCTCGCAGCCGCCCTCGCTCCAGACATTGTGGATCTCGCAGAAATCGAAGCAGCGGTTCAGCGTCACCTCGAAGCTCAGCCTGTCGAGCGGGTCGTCGCCCTGCATATGGGCGATCATCTTCTGGCCGTGCAGGCGGCCAAGTTCCACCAGAAGCGCGCGCTTGGAGCCGAAATGGTAGAAGATGGAGCCTTCGGACACGCCAGCAGCGCGGGCTATATCCGCAGTGCCGGTGCTGGCGTAACCGCGCGCCGCGAAAAGCTGGTAGGCTGCCTCAAGGACCCGGCTGCGGGTTTCGGCCGGATCGTAGCGGCGGGCCCGGGCGTCAGCCTCGCCCTTCTGGGCGCCATTCCTGTGGGCGCCATTCTTGTGGGCGCCGCCCTTCTCCTCAGCAGGCTTGCGGGCGGGCGCGGTTGCGGCCCCTGCCCGGGCATTTGGCCTGCCATTGGTTCCGGGTGCGCTCGCCTTCGTCGCCACAGACGTCCGTCCTCTCTCGATCGTCCCGCTACCCGCAAGCCATATGGCGCAAAACTGAGTGGCAGTCAAAACCCCCTCGGGGCAGGTTCAGGCCTTTCGCCATCCTGCCATTTCGATGGACGGCTTCGATTGACAGGCCCCCCGCCGGCTCTAAACCTGCAGCATGGCATCCGCCTTCCAAGACCGCTATTTCTGGACACCGGACAATGTCCGCCTCCATTTCCGCGACCATGAAGGAGACCCGGCGCGCCCGGCGCTCCTGTGCCTGCCGGGGCTGAGCCGCAACCTGCGCGATTTCGAGCCGCTGGCCAGCCGGTTCGCACCGCGCTTCCGCGTGCTGACGGCCAGCCTGCGCGGCCGGGGCGAATCGGGCTATGCGCGCGACCCGCTGACCTATGTGCCCCTTACCTATCTGCGGGATGTCGGCCAGCTGATGGACGAGGCCGGGCTGGAGCGCACCATCATCATCGGCACCTCGCTCGGCGGGCTGATCGGCCTGATGCTCGACGTGACGCAGAAGCAGCGCATCGCCGGCCTCATCCTCAACGATGTCGGCCCCGACATGGAGCAGGCAGGGCTTGACCGGATTCGCGCGCAGTTCGGCCGGGGCGGCGGCTGGCCCAGCTGGTACATGGCCGCGCGCGACCTCGCCCGCCGCCAGGGCGACATCTATCCGGACTGGGCGCTCGAAGACTGGCTGGCGCACGCAAAGCGCCTGTGCCGCGTCTCGCCCGAGGGGCGCATCGACTGGGATTTCGACCCGGAAATCTCGGCCCCCTTCCGCCTTCCCCATGGCGACCAGGCGCTCGACCTGTGGCTGGCGCTCGACAGTTTCCGTGACCGGCCCGTCCTCAGCATCAGGGGCGAATTGTCCGACATATTGTCGGCTGCAACACAGGCGCGCATGGCTGCGCGGCTGCCGAAGCTGGAAATGGTGACGGTGCCGCGCGTCGGCCATGCGCCCACCCTGGAAGAGCCTGTCGCCATCGCGGCGCTGGAAGCCTTTCTCGACAGATTCCGCTGAGTGCGCTGCCCCGACAGGCCACAATGCATCGCCCACTATGAAGATGGCGACCTGTGCGGCCCGGGCGGAAAAGGGTAGAAGCCGGCGATGGCGCGCCCCGGCGGGCGCTGCCGCGGAGGAGAGATGACGATGGCGGAAAAACGGCATGTGTGGCGGCTGGCGAAGCGGCCGGTGGGCGACATTCAGGATTCGGACCTGAAGTATCATGAAGAACCGGTCCCGGCGCTGCAGGACGGGCAGTTCCTGGTGCAGGTGGGCTATCTGTCGCTCGACCCGACGAACCGGATCTGGATGTCCGACATGGAGCAGTACATGCCGCCTGTCGGCCTGGGTGACCCGATGCGCGGCGGCATCGTCGGCCGTGTCATCGAAAGCCGCAAGCCCGGCGTGGAAGCGGGAACGCTGGTGGCCGGGCTTGGCGAATGGGCCAGCCACATGGTGAGCGACGGCACCGGGCTTTCCCCCTTCCCGGAAGTGCCGGGCATCAGCATCGCCCAGGCCTTCGGCACGTTCGGCGGCGTCGGCCCCACGGCCTATTTCGGCCTGCTCGACATCGGCCAGCCCAAGCCGGGCGAAACGCTGGTGGTTTCGGCAGCAGCCGGTGGCGTCGGCCAGATCGTCGGCCAGATCGGCAAGATCCGGGGGTGCAAGGTCATCGGCATTGCCGGCGGCCCCGACAAATGCCGCTTCATCACCGAAGAACTGGGTTTCGATCACGCCATCGACTACAAGTCCGAGGATGTGGGCCAGGCGCTCGACCGGCTGGCGCCCGAGGGCGTTGACATCAATTTCGAGCAGGTGGGCGGGCCGATCATGTCGGCGGTCGTCTCGCGGATGAAGCTTTTCGGCCGCATACCGCTGTGCGGGCTGATTTCCAGCTACAATGCGACCACGCCGCAGGAAGAGCCGGGCCGCTGGACGCTCATCCTGATGCGCCGCCTGATGATCCGCGGCTTCATCGTGACCGATTTCGCCGACCGCTTCCCCGAATCCTTCCAGGCGCTGGGCGGCTGGATGCTCGAAGGCAAGCTGAAGACGCGGCAGGATGTCCGGCCGGGTCTCGACAAGGCGCTCGATTATGTGAAGCTGCTCTATTCCGGCGGGAATTTCGGCAAGCTTCTGGTCGAGGTGTCGAAAATCTGAGAATGGAGCCGGGGGCGGCACGGCCCCCGGCGCCTTCATCGCGGTGGATCAGGTCCGGCGCTTCAGCTCGCCTTCCAGCGCGCGCGGCTTCTGCGGCGCGCCAAGCACCGCCTGGGGCGCGTTGGGTGGCATGGCGGCAATCGCCGCCGTGCGGGCATCATGGCGCGCCTTACGCCTGTCGAGGTAGCGCTTGAACAGCATGCCGCCAACGGCCGCCGCGACCATTCCGCCCGGCCCCAGCCGGCGCGCGATGGCCGGGATCATGGCGGGCGCTGCCGCGCCGATAACGGCCCCGGCCGGCCCGGCGGATGCCCCGCCGATCGTGCGGGCAATGGACCTGCCAGCGGCTGCAGTCAGTAATTTTCCGATCATCAGGAACCTCCAGTTCCATCAACTGGGACTGGGGCCTCATTGTTTCAAGCGGCAGGAAAGATCGAGCAGAATCCTGTTGGTGAGCGGCCGCCCGGCAGGAGTCACCCGCAGGCGGTCCCCCGGCTCCAGCAGCCCCATGCGCACAAGCCGCGCGCGTGCGCCTGCATCGATGACGCTTTCGAGCGGCGTGCCCGTGCGGGCGGCGAAGCGGGCCGGGTCGATGCCTTCGGCCAGCCGTAGCCCCATCAGCAGCGCTTCTTCCGCCGCTTCGGACGGCTGGACGGGGATTTCGGCCTCGATTCCGCAGCCGCCCGTTTCCACCGCCTCGAGCCAGGTTTCCGGGCGGCGCAGGCGCGTGGTGGCAAGGCCGCCGCGCCGGCCATGGGCGCCGGGGCCGATCCCGGCATAATCGCCATAGGTCCAGTAGACGCGGTTGTGGCGGCTTTCCGCACCGGGCCGGGCATGGTTCGAAATCTCGTAAAGCGGCAAGCCTGCCGCCGCGCACAATTCGCCTGTCAGGTCGAACATGTCGGCCGCCGCCTCCTCGCCCGGCAGGTCCAGGAGGCCCTTTGCCGCAAGGCTGTGAAAGCGCGTGCCCGGCTCGATCGTGAGCTGATAAGCGGACAGATGGCTGGTGCCGAAGGCAAGCGCGCGCGCCAGTTCGTCATGCCAGGCTTCCGGCGTCTGCCCGGGCCGGCTGTGGATCAGATCGAAGCTGACGCGCGGAAAATGCCGTTGCGCGACATCGAGCGCCGCCAGCCCCTGCGCAAGATCATGCGGCCGGCCAAGCAGCCGGAGCGCGCCGTCATCCAGCGCCTGAAGCCCGAGCGAGACCCGGTTGATTCCGGCGGCGGCGAAATCGGCGAAGCGGGCCGCTTCGACCGAGGAGGGGTTCGCCTCCAGCGTGATCTCGGGCGTGCCGTCGGCCGGCCACAGCCGGAGGGCTTCCGCGATGATGGCGCCAGCGGTGGCCGGCGGCATCAGCGATGGCGTGCCGCCGCCGAAGAAAATGGAAACAAGGCGCATGCCCTGCGTCCTGCCGGCTTCATGGCGGAGTTCGGCGAGCAGGGCGTCCCGCCAGCGTACGTCGTCCACCCGGGCGCGCACATGGCTGTTGAAATCGCAATAGGGGCACTTGGTGACGCAGAAGGGCCAGTGCACATAAAGGGCGAGCGGCCCGCTCACGCCAGCAGCGCCGCCTTCAGCTGCGCGAAAGCCCTGGCCCGGTGGCTGATCCCATGCTTCAGGTCCGGGTCCATTTCGCCGAACGTCTCCGCATGGCCTTCGGGCACGAAGACGGGATCATAGCCAAAGCCCCTGTCCCCGCGCGGCGGCCAGACAAGATGGCCCGCCACCCGCCCTTCGAACAGCCGTTCGCGGCCATCGGGCCAGACAAGGGCGAGGGTGCAGGCGAATTCCGCCCGGCGGGACACATCCGGCCCGAGGGCGGCGAGCTTTTCCTCGACCTTGCCCATGGCCAGCATCCAGTCCCGCCCGGTGGGCGTTTCGGCCCAGTCGGCCGTGTAGACGCCGGGCGCGCCGCCGAGGGCGTCCACGCACAGGCCGCTGTCATCCGAAAGGGCGGGAAGGCCGGTGCCCTTTGCCGCGAACCGCGCCTTCAGCAGCGCATTGCCGGCAAAGCTGGCCTCGGTTTCCTCGGGCTCGGGCAAGCCGAAATCCGAAACCGGCACGGCCGCGATCCCGAACGGCTCCACCAGGGCCGCAATTTCCTTCAGCTTGCCCTTGTTGTGGCTGGCGAGCACCAGCCTCGGGCCGATTTCCAGCCTGTCGCCTGCCATGCCGCCCTCCGCTCAGCGCCCGGTTGCGGCGCGCTGCTTGGCGAAGATCGCGTCGCAGCCCATGCGGGCCAGCCGCAGCAGCCTGAGCAGTGTTTCCTCATCGAAGATGTCGCCTTCGGCGGTTGCCTGCACCTCGACAAGGTGGCCGCTGGACGTCAGCACGAAATTGCCGTCGGTGTGGGCGGTGCTGTCCTCGGGGTAGTCGAGATCAAGAACGGGCGTGCCCTCATAAACGCCGCAGGAAACGGCCGCCACCTGCAGCGGCAGGGGGTCGGTTTCGAACGGGGTCACGGCATTGATCTTGTCGAGCGCCATGCGCAGCGCCACCCAGGCGCCGGAAATGGCGGCGGTGCGCGTTCCGCCATCGGCCTGCAGCACGTCGCAGTCGATCACGATCTGCCGCTCGCCCAGCGCCTTCAGGTTGGTGACAGCGCGCAGGGAGCGGCCGATCAGCCGCTGGATTTCCTGCGTGCGGCCCGATTGCTTGCCCTTGGCCGCTTCGCGGCTGCTGCGCGTGTGGGTGCTGCGGGGCAGCATGCCATATTCGGCCGTCACCCAGCCTTCGCCCTTGCCGCGCATGAAGGGCGGCACCTTTTCCTCGACGCTGGCCGTCACCAGCACGTGGGTCTGGCCGAACTTCACGAGGCATGAGCCTTCGGCATGGGCGTTGAAGCCCGGAATCATCTCGATCTCGCGCATCATGTCCGGCGAACGTCCCGAAGGGCGCATGGTCTGTCCTCGATCTGTGCTGGGAAAAAACAAGCCCGGGCGATAGGCTTCCTGGCCGCCGGACGCAACCATGGTTGAGAAGGCGGCGATGGCGCACTAGATACTCTCTCATGCAGGAGCCACAGGGAATCACGGTCTCCCAGCTGACCGAGCGCGCGCGCGGCATCTTCCGTGACATCGTCGACAGCTACCTCGAAACCGGGGCTCCGGTCGGCTCGCGCACGCTTTCCAGAATGGGCGGCCTCCAGCTTTCTGCCGCCTCGATCCGCAACGTGATGCAGGATCTGGAGGAACTGGGCCTGCTTGCGGCGCCGCACACTTCGGCCGGGCGCGTGCCCACCGAACAGGGGCTGAGGCTCTTTGTCGATGGCATGATGCAGGCAGCACAACCCTCGCGCGAGGATGTCGCCGCGATCGAGGCCGAAGCCATGCGCGCCGGGGCAAGCCTCGAAGACCTTCTGTCCCGCACCACCTCCGTGCTTTCCGGCCTTGCCCAGTGCGCGGCCGTCGTTGCAACGCCCAAGACCGAACCGGCGCTGCGGCAGCTCAACCTCGTGCGGCTGGGGCCGGGCCGGGCGCTCGCCGTGCTGGTGGGTGCCGATGGCAGCATCGAGAACCGGGTGATGGCCCTGCCCGAGGGCCTGCCGGACCATGTGCTCGAACAGGCGCAGAATTATGTGAACGCCCGGCTTTCCGGGCTGACGCTTGCCGATGCCGCGGGCAGGCTGCGCCAGCAGATGGCGACCGACCGCGCCGAACTCGACCGGCTGACGGCGGACCTTGTCGAGCAGGGGCTGGCGATCTGGTCGAACGATGGCGCGCGGCCCGTGCTGATCGTGCGCGGGCAGGCCCATATCCTCGATTCCGCCGACCTCGACCGCACGCGCGCCCTGCTGGAGGAACTGGAGCAGAAGGAGGAACTGGCCCGCCTGCTCGACCGGGCGCGCGAGGCCGAGGCCCTGAGGATCTTCATCGGCGCCGAAACCCAGCTTTTCGCACTGACAGGGTCGAGCGTGATCGCCGCGCCCTATCGCGGCGCCGACGGCCGGGTAATCGGCGTGGTCGGCGTGATCGGCCCCACGAGGTTGAACTATGCGCGCGTCGTCCCCATGGTGGACTTCACTGCGAACAGATTGTCGAGGTTGATGGCATGACCGAAGAAGCGCCGGCCGATGCGCCGAAGCCGCTGGAACAGGAACTTGAGGAGGCGCGCGCCGAAATCGTCGCGCTGACGACGGAGCGCGACGCCGAGCGCGATCGGGCGCTCAGAATGGCTGCCGAGGCCGAGAATACCCGCCGCCGGCTGGAGCGCGACAAGACCGAGGCGGTGCAGTTTGCCGCCGCATCCTTTGCGCGCGACATGCTGACCGTGGCCGACAATCTCGCCCGCGCCCTCGCTTCCATCCCCGAGGAAGCGGCAAGTGCCGCCATCCGCACCGGAATCGAGGCGACCCAGCGCGAGCTGTTCGCCATTTTCGAACGCAATGGCGTGAAGCGCGTGCCCGCCGTCGGCCTGCCGCTCGACCCCAATTGCCACCAGGCCATGGTGGAAGTGGAAGCCGAAGCGGAACCGGGCACCATCGTCTCGGAACTGCAGGCCGGCTGGATGATGAAGGAACGCCTGCTGCGCCCGGCGCTGGTGACGGTGGCCAAGGCCCGCGCCGCAGCCGAAGGCTGAACCCGAAGCCCGGTCTTCAGCCGGCCGGCCTGTCCGGCCAGAAGGGGATGAGGGCGGCATAGGTTTCGAGTGGTGGGCGCGCCTTCGCAGGCGCGCCCACGCTCAGTTCATAGGCATCGCGCACGATTTCCGCCTGCTGCTCCAGCCCGTAGCGGTGGAACGGCTTGCCGGGCACAAGCGGCAGATAGGCGTAACGGGCCAGCGGCGGCCGCCGCCAGCGCAGGTCGATGCCCTGCTGATGCTGCCACACATGCACCATTTCATGCACGAAATGGCCGCGCAGCCACAGCGGCTCGGCACTGAAATCCATGCTCCAGCCGCTGCCATTGGGGTGGAACCACAAGTGCCCGTCGGGCGCCATCGTCACCCATGCGGGCTGCCACATCCACCATTTGCGCGGGTGAACCCGCACCGGGTCCATGGCGAGCGCAGTGCCGAACACGCCGGACAGCATCTGCCTTTCCCCCGGCGTCAGCGGGCGGCTGAACGGATCCGCGGTCACGCCCGTGGTCAGGCCGGCGGCGGGCGGCTCAGTGCCCCTTGTGGCCGCCATGGGCGGCCGCCGTCACCGCACGGGCCTCCGCGTCGAAGCCCAGCGTCGCGCCGGACTGGAAGCGAAGCGTCACGGGGATGCGGTCCCCGGGCTTCAGCTTGCTGTCGAGCCCGAAGAGCATCAGGTGATTGCCGCCGGGCGCGAAGGCGAGCGCACCGCCCGCCGGCACGTCGAAGCCGGTCTCGGCGCGCATCCGCATCACGCCATTATGCATGACCATGCTGTGCAGTTCGATCCGTTCGGCCCGTGGCGAGGTGGCCGCTACCAGCCTGTCAGCCGAGTCGCCGCCCTTCAGGGTGAAATAGCCGGCCGCGGGGCGGCCCGTGGCCGCCGGCAGCCGCACCCAGGCGCCGGAAAGTTCCGGGCCTTTCGCAACGGCGGGGGCGGCGGCAATGCTGGCGGCAAGGGCGACGACAATGCTGGCGACAGGCCCGAAACTGCGGATCATGATGATCTCCTCTGCGCTGATCAAACGGACGTAGGCACGCCGGGCCGGCGATGCAACGGGGCGCACACATCGGAGGGGGGCAGGCCGGGCCGGAGCGCTGCCGCATTGCAAAAACACCCCATGCTGGTTGCGTGCGTGCCATTGATGCGCCGAATGATGACCCTATATGCCGCAGTGAACCGGGCCATAGTGGCCCACATGCATCAGTGAATCGCCCGGGCAACAGCGGCGATCATGAAAGACGAAGGCAGAGGACAGACTATGGCAAAGGTTATCGGGATCGACCTTGGCACCACCAACAGCTGCGTCGCCGTCATGGAAGGCAGCACGCCGAAGGTGATCGAGAATGCGGAAGGCGCGCGCACGACTCCGTCGCAGGTTGCCTTCGCCAAGGATGGCGAGCGCCTCGTCGGCCAGCCCGCCAAGCGCCAGGCCGTGACCAACCCGGAAAACACCGTCTTCGCGGTGAAGCGCCTGATCGGCCGCCGCTTCGACGACCCGATGACCCAGAAGGACAAGGATCTGGTGCCCTACCGGATCGTGTCCGGCGCCAATGGCGATGCCTGGGTGCAGGCGGGCGGCAAGGATTACAGCCCCTCGCAGATTTCGGCCTTCATCCTGCAGAAGATGAAGGAAACCGCCGAGGCCTATCTCGGCGAGACGGTGACGCAGGCCGTGATCACCGTGCCTGCCTATTTCAACGACGCCCAGCGCCAGGCCACCAAGGATGCCGGCCAGATCGCCGGCCTCGAGGTGCTGCGTATCATCAACGAACCGACGGCGGCGGCGCTGGCCTATGGCCTCGACAAGAATGTCAACGCCAGAACCATCGCCGTCTATGACCTTGGCGGCGGCACCTTCGACGTGTCCGTCCTCGAACTGGGCGACGGCGTGTTCGAGGTGAAGTCGACAAGCGGCGACACCTTCCTGGGCGGCGAGGACTTCGACGCCAAGCTGGTCGAGTATCTGGCCGAAGGCTTCAAAAAGGACGAAGGCATCGACCTGCGTTCCGACCGCCTGGCGCTGCAGCGGCTGAAGGAAGCCGCCGAAAAGGCCAAGATCGAGCTGAGCTCGTCGGCCACCACCGAAGTGAACCTGCCCTTCATCACGGCGGATGCGACCGGGCCGAAGCACCTCGTGCGCCAGCTCAGCCGCGCCGACCTCGAGAAGCTGGTGATCGACCTGATCGAGCGCACCCGCAAGCCTTGCATCGACGCCATGAACGAAGCCGGCGTGAAGGCGAGCGAAATCGACGAAGTGATCCTGGTGGGCGGCATGAGCCGCATGCCGCGGGTCCGCCAGTTCGTGAAGGAGCTGTTCGGCAAGGAGCCGAACACCGGCGTAAACCCGGACGAAGTGGTGGCCATGGGCGCCGCCATCCAGGCCGGCGTGCTGCAGGGCGACGTGAAGGACGTGCTGCTCCTCGATGTCACGCCGCTGTCGCTCGGCATCGAGACGCTGGGCGGGGTCTTCACCCGCATGATCGACCGCAACACCACCATCCCCACCAAGAAGTCGCAGACCTTCTCCACGGCCGATGACAACCAGTCCGCCGTGACTATCCGCGTCTTCCAGGGCGAGCGGGAAATGGCGGCTGACAACAAGATGCTGGGCCAGTTCGACCTCGTGGGCATTCCCGCCGCGCCGCGCGGCGTGCCGCAGATCGAGGTGACCTTCGACATCGACGCCAACGGCATCGTCAGCGTGAACGCCAAGGACAAGGGCACCGGCAAGGAGCAGCAGATCCGCATCCAGCCGTCGGGCGGCCTTTCCAAGGACGACATCGACAAGATGGTGAAGGAAGCGGAGCAGTTCTCGGCCGAGGACAAGAAGCGCCGCGAGACGGCCGAAGCCCGCAACCAGGCCGACAGCCTCGTCCACGCCACCGAGCGCCAGCTTTCCGAGCATGGCGACAAGGTGGACGCCGAAACGAAGTCCGCGATCGAGGCCGCAATCGCCGATGTGAAGGCAGTGCTCGATTCGGATGATGCCGCACAGATCGGCCAGAAAGCGCAGGCGCTGGCCCAGGTGGCGATGAAGCTTGGCGAGGCGGTCTATGCCGCCGAGCAGGCAAGCGCCCAGGGAGAAGCCGCAGCAGAAGCCAAGCCCGCCGAGGATGTGGTGGACGCCGACTTCACCGAAGTTGACGACAGCAAGAAGTGATCTGATACGGCCGGGGGCTTGACACCCCCGGCCCTGCCTTCAGAGGGCTGTCGTCAATGTATACCGAAATGGACTATTACGAGCTGCTCGAGGTCGAGCGCGGCTGTGATGAAGGCGCGCTGAAAACCGCTTATCGCAAGCTCGCCATGCGCTGGCACCCGGATCGCAACCCCGGCGATTCCGAGGCAGAAAGCCGCTTCAAGGCCATCAACGAGGCCTATGACGTGCTGAAGGACCCGCAGAAGCGGGCCGCCTACGACCGCTTCGGCCATGCCGCTTTCCGCAATGGCGGCGGCGGGGCCGGCGGCGGCGGCAACCCCTTCGGCGATTCCGCGCCCTTCTCGGATATCTTCTCGGATATCTTCGACCAGTTCATGGGCGGTGGCGGCCGTGGCAGGCGCGCCGGGCCGCAGCGCGGCGCCGATATCCGCCACGACCTTCAGGTCAGCTTCGAGGACGCCTTCCACGGCATCGAGGTGGACCTCGCCGTCGATGTCGCGGTGAGCTGCGACCATTGCGCAGGAACAGGCGCCAAGCCCGGCGCCCGCGCCCAGAATTGCGGCACCTGCGGCGGGCGCGGCCAGGTGCGCATGCAGAACGGCATGTTCATCGTCGAGCGCACCTGCCCTTCCTGCCATGGCTCCGGCTCGGTCATTTCAGACCCGTGCGAGCATTGCGGCGGCGAAGGCCGGGTCGAGCGGCGCAAGTCGCTGAAGGTGAAGATTCCGCCCGGCGTGGACGATGGCACCCGCATCCGCCTGGCAGGCGAAGGCGAAGCCGGCCCGCGCGGCGGCGAAGCCGGCGACCTCTATCTCTTCATCCACATGAAGCCGCACGCCATCTGGAAGCGGGACGGAACCACCCTCTTCGCGCAGGTGCCCATGAGCTTCGTGGACGCGGCATTGGGTGGCGACATCAGCATCCCCGGCATCGATCGCAAGCCGGTCGATGTGAAGGTGCCCGCCGGCACGCAGACCGGCCGCCAGTTCCGCGTGCGCGGGCGCGGCATGCCGGCGCTCAATGGCCATGGCGTGGGCGACCTGGTGGTGCAGGTGGAGCTTGAAACGCCGACGAAGCTGAACGCCCGCCAGAAGGAACTGCTGGAGGAATTCCGCGGAACAGCGGGCGGCAGCGAAGGCTGCCCGCGTTCCAAGGGTTTCTGGGACAGGCTGAAGGGCGCCTGGGACGAACTGACGGACTAGTCCGCCGCCGCCTTCGCGTCTTCTGCAGCGTCAGCCTTCTTCATTGGCGTGAACTTGCCCAGCCCGCAGGATGCCCCGCGCATCGGCCCACCGGATGTCTGCAGCACGGTGATGATGTCCACGTTGCAGAGCTGGCTTTGCGAGGTCGAATACATGAAGGCCCGCTCGAACCCGAGGCCCGGGCAGCGGTTGGGCAGGGTGTTGCGCATGATCTTGCCGCCAGCCATCACGAAATCGATCGTCTGGTCATCGATCACGCGGGTGCTGTTGATGCGATGCCGGTCGATGCAGGTCACGGGCTCGCCATCGGGAACCAGTTCCACCGGCTTTTTGCCCATGGCGGCCGCCGGGGCATGGGCCGCCATGGCAAGCGCTGCGGCAAGGACCAGCCCGGTCAGCCTGTCTTTCCTGTTGCGGTATCCCATTTCGCGCCTCCTCCTCTGAAGCAGGCGCAAATCTGAACTCCGGCGGCCTGAATGGCAAGTTAACACGTGCTTTCAGGCAGCTGGCTTGCGGCTGCCTTTGCGCGGTTCGGGTGTCTTGGGCATGTGGCGGCACCAGCTGGCCACAGGGCAACGCCAGCATTCGGGCTGGCGTGCCTTGCACAGATAGCGCCCGTGGAGGATCAGCATATGATGGGCCGGTCGCGCCCAGCGGGCCGGCACCTGGGGCACAAGCTGCCTTTCCACGGCCTCGGGCGTCTTGCCGTCGCACAGGCCGATTCGCCGCGCCACCCGGAAGACATGGGTGTCGACCGCCAGGGTCGGTTCCCCGAAGGCCTCGTTCAGCACCACATTCGCCGTCTTGCGGCCCACGCCCGCCAGCGCTTCCAGTTCGGCGCGGGTGCGTGGCACCGCGCCGCCATGCCGCTCGATCAGTTGTTCGGACAGGCGGATCACATTGGCCGCCTTGGCGTTGAAGAGCCCGATGGTGCGGATATGCTGGCGCAATCCCTCAAGCCCGAGGTCGAGCATGGCCTGCGGTGTCTGCACCGTCTGGAACAGCGCCTTCGTCGCGCGGTTCACTCCGGCATCCGTCGCCTGCGCCGAAAGCACCACCGCCACCAGCAGGGTATAGGGGTTCACATAATCGAGTTCCGTCCGGGGGTCTGGGTTTGCCGCGCCCAGCGCATCGAAGATCGCCTCCACTTCGGCAGGCGAAAGCGGCCGCGCCTTGGCGGCGCGTACCGGGGGCTTTTTGTCACTGGGCGTACGGGCCATGAATTTGCTAGAGCAGCCCGCATGCGACCCCGCAAGCCCGCCATCTTCGATCTTGAAATGCGCCCCAGCCGCTCGCTCGACCGGCGCAGCTTCTGGCTGATGATCGCCGGCGTCTCCCTCATCTTCCTTCTGATGGGGGTGCGCTTCCTGATGCTGGGCGCCTGGCCCATCCTGCCCTTCATGCTGGCCGATATCGCGCTGCTGGCCTGGGCCATGCGCGCCTCCTATCGTTCGGGCCGCGCGTCCGAGCATCTGCGCCTCGATTCGGAGGGGCTGGAATTCATCCGCATCGCAGCGCACGGCCAGGCCCGACGCATGCGGCTGGAACCCTGGCACGCCCGTGTCGAGCTGGAGGAACTGGGCGAGGCTGAAAACCGGCTGTGGCTCAGGGCTGGCGACCGCCGGCTGAGGCTGGGCAGCTTCCTTTCCCCGGCGGAAAGGGCAGCGATCGCCGATGTGATCGACGACGGGCTGCGGCGCTTCCGGCGCGGCGACCGGCCATGACGGAAGACCCGCGCCTTTCCTCGCCGGCGGCCCATCGCAACCGGGATCCCATTCTTGCCGTGCTGCGACAGGTGCTGCCGGAAACGGGCAGCGTGCTCGAAATCGCAAGCGGCACGGGCGAGCATGTGGTCCATTTTGCCCGTGCACTCCCGGCCCTGTCGTGGCAGCCGAGCGACCCATCACCTGAAGCCCGGGCATCCGTTGCCGCCCATGCCGCCGATTCAGGGCTTGCGAACATCCGCCCGGTTGCGGCACTCGATGCCGCGCGCGGGCAGGAAGCTGGCGCATGGCCGGTCGAAAGAGCCGATGCGATCCTGTGCATCAACATGGTGCACATAAGCCCCTGGGAAGCAACGCAGGGGCTGATGGCCGGGGCCTCGCGGCTGCTTCCGCCCGGCGGGTTGCTCATCCTCTATGGCCCCTATCTGCGGGACGGGGTGGAAACGGCGCCATCCAATCTGGCCTTCGACACCGACCTCAAGGCTCGCGACCCGCGCTGGGGCCTGCGCCGGCTGGAAACGGTCTCCGCCGAGGCGGCGGCCCATGGGCTTGGGCTGGAGCGGGTGGACGAAATGCCGGCAAACAACCTTCTGCTCGTCTTCCGCCGGGAGCAGGGAACGGCCTGACACCGCCCCCATGACAAGGCGCCATTCCATGACAATGCGCCATTAAGAACTGGCGCCACAAGGAACAGGGGCCGCGACCATCTCAGGTCGCGGCCCCCGGCCTTTGTGTGTCAAGGCAGGCGCTTACCGCACGCGGCCACGACGGAAGAGGTTCACGATCCCCAGCAGGACGATGGCCCCGAGGAACGATGCAAGAAGCGAGCGGATATCCATCGCGCCCGAAGTGATCGGTGCGCCGCCGATCAGTGGCGTGATGAGGAAGCCGGCGAGAAAGGCGCCGACGATTCCGACAACGACATTCAGAAGAATGCCCTGTTGCGCGTCGGTACGCATGACGATGCTGGCCAGCCAGCCAAGGATGCCGCCGACGACGATGATGAGAAGAAGGCCCATGTTCAGTCTCCTGCCAGATGCTGCACGGATCGTTTATGCCCGTGTCCGGTGGTGGAATGCCGGGGGCTGTCGCTCCCCTGCTTTGGATGTGCGTTTTTCCGCCAGACTCAGGGGCGCGGCTGCGGCGAGGTGCCAACCGCCATGCTGCTTCCCACGCCCGCCGTGGAGGGCGGCATCACGCCATAGTGGCGGTCAGCGTCCGGGCCCCATTTCCCGTGGTCGATCTGGGCGCGGTCATAGCTGGGCGCGTCTTTCAGCGTCGCGCCGGCCATGTCGATGCGATAACCGCCGACCGACGTGTCATAATCGAGCCTGTGCCAGGGCACGGGGTGATATTTCTCGCCGATGCCGAGAAAGCCGCCGAAGCTCATGATCGCATAGGCGACCTTGCCGGTATATTTGTCGAGCATGACGTCATCGATGGCGCCGATCTTCTTGCCATCGCAGTCATAGCAGGCGGTGCCTTCGACCTTGCTGGCGGAAATCAGCGTCCCGCTTTCATCGCGTGGAAAATCACGCCCATTGCCCGGGCCATCATGGCGGGCGGTGTCCTGATCCTTGCTGCTGTGCATGTGCTGGTTCATGTCTGTCCTCCGGTGTCAGGCCGGTGTTCCGGCGCTCATGCCAACAAAACCCGGAAGGCCCCCGAATGTTCCACGCCTGCTTTTCCCTTCGAAACAGGACCGGATGAAAGAAATGAAGAAGGGCACGAAGCATGGCGCGCCCCGTATCCTTGCAGGCCTGATAGAAGCGGCATTGAATAGTTTTTCCATACATGCGCCGATGGCCTGGATATTTTTCAGGAACCTTTCCGGATCAGGCCGGTTCTCCGCTCATGCCCACTGGCCAGACCCGCACTCGCACGGGGCAGGTCGGTTTTTCGCCCCCACGGGGCAGGCCAGGGGCCGGACACATGCGGCTGCATCCGGGGGGTGCGCTGCAAGACAGGAGGCAGACAAGATGAACGCCAATCCGCACGACAGCAGCACCAGCGGCAATACCGGTCGCGTCGTCGCCATCATCCTCGTGGCCGCAGTCGCGGTTCTCGCCCTTGCCTGGGCGCTCGGGCTCTTCAACGTCGACGCCTCGGGCAAGCTGCAGGCGCCCGATGTGAAGATCGAGGGCGGTGAAGTCCCCGATGTACAGGTCGAGACTGCCGATGTCAGCGTCGGCACCGAGACCGCCACCATCGAAGTGCCCACGGTCGATATCGACAAGCCGGGCGACGATGGGAGCGCCAACCGCTAAGCCTGACGAAGCCGGAATGAAGGCCGTGGCCAGGCTGGCCACGGCCTTTTTCATGCGCGCCTTCAGGCGCACCCGGAACGGCCGGCCGCGCCCTTCAGCCAGGCTCTTCAGATGATGTCAGGATCGCGCGTTCGAACCGGTCAAGATTGGCTGCCGGCATCTCGAGCCGGATCAAGGGCAGGCCATCCGCATCGGCACCGACAAGACAAGTGCCGCCAAGTTGCCGCGCGAGCGCCCGGAGCATCCGCGTCTCCTCGTCGGCGATGGGGCATGCCTGCCCGCCACCACCAGCCCGGATGGCCAGCAGCGCCGAACCACCTGCCAGACGGAAGGAAAGCCGGAACCATGGCGCGCTTCGCCCGGCGCCGGCGGCTTCATGTCCCGCATTCTCCCCTTCCGGGGCCGGAGGCCTCGCCATCAGTCCGGCGGCTTCCACGATCCAGAGGGACAGCGGCACAGCCGTATCGATGCTGATGTCGGCCGCATCCGGTCTCTGGTCCAGGATGAACCCGCTGACACCCGGCATCGACCGCCCCAGAAGGGCCGCCAGCTCTTCCAGAAGCTGCCGTGCCCCGATGCTGGTTTCCTGCCCGGCGCTGTAATGCAGCCGGTGCACGAGCGACAGGACCGCCACACGCAGGCGCACATGGGACAGCACATCCCGGCCCTCGCCGGGGCCGGCCTCGCGCGCCTGCAGGCTGAGATAGCTGCCCATGATCTGCAGCGTGTTGCCAACGCGATGATGCAGTTCGAGGGTCAGCGCCTTCTGGCGCGCGATGGCGGCCTTCAGCGTGCGGTCGCGCTCGGCGATCATGTGCGCCATGGCCTGCAGGTCCTGCGCCAGCGCGCGCATTTCTTTCGGCGCATCGGCAAAACGCCCCTCGCGCTGAATGTAGCGTCCGGCGCCGATTTCGCGCGCCTTGTCCCCCAGTCGCCCCACCCAGCGCAATATGGCATGGTTGGCGCCCACCCAGATTGCGGCGGAGGCCAGCAGAAGCGCCAGGACCGGAAGCGCGAAATAGCTGGCGATGAACCACCATTCCGCGGTGAAGAGGTAGGGCGCGGGCGCCGCCGTCACGACATGAAAGGCGCCCTCGGGGTCCGTATCCGGCAGCAGCGGCTCGGCCACATAGGACCAGCGGTGACCATCGGCATCCCGGGCACTGAACATGGCCGCCACTCCGGTGCCGTCTCGCTGCTCTTCATCATGCTCTTCTGCACCCGAATCATGGGCATTTCCGGGGGCGTTGCCGGGGGCGTTGCCGGGCGCAATGGCGTGCCGGGGATCCAGCGACAGCCGGCCCCAGTCAACCGGACGGGTGGAGAGCAGGATCCGCCCTGTCCCGTCCACCAGCATCACCACGGCGTTGCGGGAATGTTTGTGGATGCGCACCCTGTCCTGAAAGGCGCGCAGGTCGATCGAGGCGGCGATCATGCGCCCCCCCCCCGCAGCACTCTCCCTGTCCTCCGGAACGGGGCCATCCGGCACGGGAAGGACGGCCACGAAAACGGTGCGCCGGGAATGCGTGCCCCAGACTGGCGGCAGCAACCGGAAACCCGGCCGTTCAGCGACCATGCGCCAGGCGCTCCAGCCGGCCATGCTTTCACCCACCATCTCGGGCATGGCCGAGCAGAGGACCCGGCCATCGGCAGTCACGAGCGACAGCTGGGTATAGGGGTCCAGCGCGTTCCACGCGTTCAGCAGCGCCGGGCCGCAGCGCGCCTGCTCGCCGGACAGCACATCCGGGTTCGTGGCCAGCAGCGACAGGAGCATGCGGATGTTGCGGATCTCGCCCCGTTCGGACATGGCGGCAAGACGCGCCGTATCGGCCAGCGCCTCGGCATGGAGCGCCCGGTCACGGTCGAGCCGGAAGATGCCGTTGATGGTGGCAAGGGCCGCCAGCGGCAGCAACGAGGCCAGCACCACCAGCAGCATGGCCGAACGGACACCCGTGCGCCGCGCGAGTGACGATAGCAATCCTCGCTGTTCGCCCAGCGCGCCGCCTGTCACGTGCCGGCCGGCACAGCATGCCGCAGCGTGCGCGGGGGGCTGGCCGGGGCAGCCTCGGGTGGCCCGTCCATATAGCGTTTCAGCGCCTGCCGCCCGCGCGTGATGCGGCTTTTCACCGTGCCCAGCGGGCAGCCCATCACATCGGCGATCTCATCCCACTGGAGGCCCGATTCCAGCAGCACCAGCGCCTCGCGCTGTTCGGCCGGCAGGGTGGCAAGGCCGCGCTGCAGGTCGGCGAGCGTGCGCTCCCCGCCCTGCGTTGGCGGAGTTGTCATCACATGCGCCGGGCTGTCGGGATCATAGGCGACGAAACGCCGGGCGACCGTTGCCGTGGTGTAGAAATGGTTGCGCAGGATCCGGAACATCCAGGCGCGGAAATTGGTGCCCGGCTGGAAGGACTGGCGCGCCGCCCAGGCCTTGGTCAGGGCCTCCTGCGTCAGGTCGTCGGCAAGGTCGCGGTTGCCGCAGAGGCCGCGCGCAAAGGCGCGCAAGGACGGGATGATGGCGACGAGGTCGCGCCTGAAGACCGTATCGCTCATTTCGCGCGCTCCACGGCATCCGGGCCAGCGGATGCAAGGTCGTTTCCGCCCTGCTCTTGGCTGTCAGCGCCCCCGGCCCGCGCGTCGATCGCATCGAGAATGGCGAGGAAATCATCGGGCACCGGCTCATTCTCGACATCGGCCCACAGCTGCCGCAGCCCGAGGGAGATGGGATCATCGCTCCGGCCGCGCCGCCTGCCTGCCTGCTGTCCTCCCGCTTGCGAGCCGGTGCCGCGCTTCCTGTCCTGATCCGCCTTCATGCACAGACCCTTTCCGCTTTACTGGTCGCCTTGATTGCCGTCTTGATTGCCGTCTTGATGCCCACTGGATTGTCACCATGGCCATGCATCTGTCGCTTGCCGAACAGGGCATGTGCAAAAATGTTCCCGGCAATCGGGAACAGAAATGTCCATCCCCGGTTTCATGCGGATGACATCAGGCCATCGCGGCCCTTGGCGACCTCTGGCAGCCCCAGGCAGCCCCAGGCAGCCCATGACGGAGATTGTGAATGACCGACACCGCCGTTTCGCTTCGCGCAACACTCGGGCCGCACCTGCCCTTCCTTCGTCGCCATGCCCGCGCCCTCACGGGTTCGCAGAAAAGCGGCGACAGCTTCGTCCGCGCGACGCTCGAGGCGCTGCTGGAAGACCCTGCCAGCCTGCCCGCCGGCAGCCCGCCGAAGCTGGCGCTGTTCCGCCTGTTCCACGCCTGCTGGGGCCCGCATGCCGATGCGGCGTCCGTCGGGGCCACTACGGACGAAGGCTCCGAAGGCCATGACGTGCTGCCCGGCCTTGCCACCGGCCGGCGCGAGGCCCTGCTGCTGACAGCCGTGGAAGGGTTCAGCACCCATGAGGCGGCCGAGATCCTCGGCCTTGGCACGGACGAGGTGGAGGCCGCCATTGCCGGCGCCCTTGCCGCGATTTCGGACGCCATCCGCTCGCGTGTGCTGGTCATCGAGGACGAGCCGATCATCGCGATGCACATCGAGCAGATCGTCGAGGACATGGGGCACAAGGTTGTCGCCAGCGCCACCACGCGCGACGAAGCCGTGGAAGCCGCCACGCGGGAAGCACCGGACCTCGTGCTCGCCGACATCCAGCTGGCCGACGGATCGTCCGGAATCGACGCGGTGAAGGACATCCTCGACCGGTTCGACGTGCCGGTCATCTTCATCACGGCCTAC
>CAYMZC010000011.1:0-33742 GCA_964394815.1 uncultured Sandaracinobacter sp.
GATGGGCGATCCACGACCACCACGCCATAGGGCAGGGCGCCCCGGATTTCATCCGGGTGAATGTCTTCGAGGATGCGCGCAAGGGCGATGCCGGCCACCAGCAGCACCAGCGCCATCATGCCGGCGCTGAGCCATGCGCGGTGCGCGCCAGTCCAGGCGAGGATGCGCCGGACCAGGGGATGCGGCGTCATGCCGGGGCGGCCTTGTCCCCCCCGTCATGCCCCGCTCCCGCACGGTAGCTCCCATCGAGGATCGCCCGCCACCAGGTCTCGTTTTCGATGTACCAGGCAAGCGTTGCGGCGAATCCGCCGGTAAAGTCATTCTGCGGCCGGTATCCAAGCTCCGCCATCGCCTTCGAACAGTCGATGGCGTAGCGCCTGTCATGGCCGGGCCGGTCGGCCACGAAGGTCTTCAGGCTGGCGGTGGGCCTGCCCGATGCTGCCGGGGCATCGGGGAAGCGGGCCGCCAGCGCCGGGTCAGCCGCGAAGGCGCGGTCCATTTCCGCGCACAGCGTGTCGATCACGGCAAGGTTGGGAAGCTCGGCGCCGCCGCCGATATTGTAGGTTTCCCCGATCCGCCCCTTGTCCAGAACGGCGGCGATCCCGCGGCAATGGTCTTCTACATGCAGCCAGTCCCGCACCTGCTGGCCGTCGCCATAGATGGGCAGCGGGCGGCCGTGCAGCGCGTTGATGAGGAAGAGGGGGATCAGCTTTTCGGGAAACTGGAGCGGCCCGTAATTGTTCGAGCAGTTCGAAGTCGTCGTCTGCAGGCCATAGGTATGGTGATAGGCGCGGACGAGATGATCGGACGCAGCCTTGGACGCGGAATAGGGCGAATTGGGCGCATAGGGCGTGGTTTCGGAAAAGGCCGGATCATCGGGCGCCAGCGTGCCATAGACCTCGTCGGTCGAGACATGGTGGAAGCGGTGCGGCCGGCCCGCGTCCACGAAGGCGCGGCGCGCCACTTTCAGCAGCGCATGGGTGCCGATGATGTTCGTCTCGATGAAGGCGTCGGGGCCGGAGATCGAGCGATCGACATGGCTTTCGGCTGCGAAGTGGACGATGGTGTCGATGTCGCGTCCCTCGACAAGGCTCGTGACAAGCGCTTCGTCGCGGATGTCGCCCACCACCAGTTCGGCATCCAGCCCGCGCAAATTGGCGGGGTTGCCGGCATAAGTCAGCAGGTCGAGCACGGTTATACGGTCGCCGGGGCGGGTTTCCAGCCAGTGGGCGACGAAATTGGCACCGATGAAGCCGGCGCCTCCGGTCACGAGAAGCGATGCCATCAGTTGCCGCCTTTCCCTTCCTTCTGCGCCAGGTCCGCCAGCATGATGCGCAGTTCCACGCGCCAGTGGGCCGACGGCCCGGTGATGCCCCAGCACGACGTCTTGTCGAGAATGCTCATGGCAGGGCGCCGGGCAGGGGTTGAATAGTCCGCCGTGCGGATCGGCACAATGGGCACCTTGCGGCCCAGCAGGCCGATTGCCAGCGCTTCCTCCTGGATGGCGACAGCGAAATCATACCAGCTGGCAACGCCCGCGTCCGTCCAGTGGTGAATGCCTCTGGCCCGGGCTGCATCAAGCGCCCAGATGGCGCGGGCGAGGCTGGCGGCATGGGTGGGCGTGCCGATCTGGTCCGCCACCACGCGCACTTCATCGCGCTCGCGCATCAGACGCAGCATGGTTTTCACGAAATTGGCGCCATGGGCCGCATAGACCCAGGCCGTCCGCAGGATGAGGGCGCCGGAATGGGCGCGCAGGACGGCCTCTTCGCCCATCTGCTTCGAGCGACCATAGGCGCCAAGCGGCGCGGTGGGCGCATCGGGGGCATAGGGCAGGGGGGATGTGCCGTCGAAGACGAAATCCGTGGAGACATGGACGAACCGGGCGCCCGCTGCCGCCGCAGCTGCTGCGAGGTCGTGTGCAGCTGTTGCGTTCACGGCGTTGGCTTCGGCTTCCTCGCCTTCCGCCTTGTCGACGGCGGTATAGGCGGCAGCGTTCACCACCAGATCCGGCGTCTCGCGCGCGATGACGGCGGCGATCGCCGCCCTGTCCCTGATGTCGAGCGCGTTGCGGTCCGGCGCATACAGCCGATCGCCTTGCGGCGCCGTCATCACCAGAGCCTGCCCGAGCTGGCCGCCGCTGCCTGTGATCAGCGCCTTCACGCGAACGTCTCCGCCTCCGCGAGCATCGGGGCTGCGGCATCCTTCGCCGCAAGCTGGGGCTTGCCGATATCGCCGAGCGGCCAGTCGATTCCGATCCGGGGGTCCGCCCAGTTCAGCGAACGGTCGCTCGCGGCATCCCACAACGTGGTGCATTTGTAGCAGAAATCGGCAACGTCGGACAAAACGAGAAAGCCGTGGGCAAAGCCGGGGGGCACCCACAGCATCGCCATGTTTTCCTCGGACAGTTCCGCCCCCACCCACTGGCCGAAGCTGGGGGATGAACGGCGGATGTCGACCGCCACGTCGAACACGCGGCCGCGCGCCACGCGCACCAGTTTCCCCTGCGGGTTGGCCATCTGGTAATGCAGGCCCCGCAGCACGCCCTTCACCGAGCGGCTGTGATTGTCCTGCTTCCAGTCCGTCGGCAGCCCGGCTTCCGCGAAGGCGCGTTCATTGTAGGTTTCCAGGAAGAAGCCGCGATCGTCGCCGAACACGCGCGGCGTGACCAGCTTGACCTCGGGTATGGCAAGCGCCTCGACCTTCATGCCGGGAAGCTCCTGCGGCCCTGTTCCAGCTGTGTCAGCAGATAGTCACCATAGCCGGACTTGCGCAGCGGTTCGGCCACCCGGCGCAGTCCCTCGTCATCGATGAAGCCCAGCCGCCAGGCGATTTCCTCTGGGCAGCTGATCTTCAGGCCCTGCCGTTCCTCGATGATCCGCACGTAGAGCGCTGCATCCAGCAGGCTTGAATGGGTGCCGGTGTCGAGCCAGGCATAGCCGCGCCCCATCAGCTCCACATTGAGGTCGCCTGCTTCGAGGTAGAGGCGGTTGAGATCTGTGATTTCCAGTTCGCCGCGTGCGGACGGCTGGATGCGGCTGGCATAATCGACCGCCCGGCCATCGTAGAAATAAAGGCCGGTGACGGCGAAATTGCTTTTCGGCTTCAGCGGCTTTTCCTCGATCGTCTCGGCGCGGCCCTCGGCATCGAAGCTGACGACGCCATAGGCCGCGGGGTCCTTCACCCAATAGCCGAAAACGGTCGCGCCGCTGTCACGCGCGTCGGCGCGGCGCAGCAGTTCGGGCAGGCCATGGCCATAGAAGATATTGTCCCCCAGGATCAGGGCCGAGGGGCCGTCGCCCACGAAGTCCGCGCCGATCTGGTAGGCCTGCGCCAGCCCCTTGGGTTCCGGCTGCACGGCATAGCTGATCTGAAGGCCCCACTGGGCGCCATCGCCCAGCAGGCTCTGGAAGGCTGCCTGATCCTGCGGTGTGGTGATGATGAGGATCTCGCGGATACCGGCCAGCATCAGCACTGACAGCGGATAATAGATCATCGGCTTGTCATAGACCGGCATCAGCTGCTTCGACACCGGGCGGGTGAGTGGATAGAGGCGGGTGCCGGACCCGCCGGCGAGAATGATCCCTTTGCGCATGGCGTCCTCTTTCGGATCAGCGGCGGCCGGTGACAATACGGCGGATGGTTCCAAGACAGGATTTTGCATTTGCCATCATCCCCGCCGTGCGTGCGGCTTCGGCTACCTTCAGGCCCGAGACATCCGGGCGCGGGTTGCCTGTCAGTGCCATGGCCGCGAGCCGGGAAGCGACAAGCCGCTTGCGGCGCGCCTGCGAGGGCTGCATCTTCACGATCTCGCCCATGTCGAGCGGACTGGTGGCGATGGCGCCGGCGGCCTCGGCCGCTTTCACAAGGGCATCCCCGGCCGCCGTGCGGCTGATGACCAGCGAACGGCCCTCGGCCTCGTCGAATGCCGGATAGCCGCTGTCTCCGCCATACCAGGCGTCGGCGGCCGCGACATCGGCGGCACCGCCCACGGCATCCGGGCAGATCTTGCAGCGGAACTGCACTTCCTTCGACAGAATGTCGCCCCAGCTGTCGGCATAGCTCATCCGCGCGCTGTGGCCGTCGGCCCGGGTTGCCGTGGCATAGCCCGGCCAGCCATCGCCACGGTAGCGGAAATGGGCGACATCCTCTTCCTTCATGCCAAGCTTGCGCACGATTCGGCCGGTGCCATCCTGGCTGGGCGTTCCGGCGCAGAAGAAGGAGAGAAGATAGGGGATGCGCTCGGCCAGCGCCGGCTGGGCGGCGATCAGCTGCCGCATGGCGCCGGTATCGCAGGGCTTGCCGATGAAGAGGATTCGCCCCGGCCGGTCGAGTTCGGCGCGGATTTCGGCAAGCGGCGCGGCCGGCGCATAGCGGGAGCCTGCCGACCGCACGATATCCTCGCGCCCGGCGGAGCGGACGATGCGGGTGAACAGCGGCTGCAGCGGGTCCATCGCGACATGGAGCACACGGTCCACCGCGCCGGTTTCGAGAAGATGGAGCGCCAGCGCCGAGAGCACGCCGCCGGACGAGGCCTTGTGGCGGATCTCGGGGTCGGTTGCATGGCCGGTCATCACCCGGACGTACGGCCCCCAGACCGGGTCGATCGCGCGCTGGCTGCCATCGTCCCACGGGGAAATGCGTGCGCCCGGGCAAGCCCTTGCCATCAGCCTTTCGGTCCCGGGCTCGGGGGCGCCATATGCCACCGGGCGCCACCAGCCCTTGCTGTCATGTTCCAGCCCGATTGCGGGGTCGATCCCGGCGCACAGGCCGCAGCCGGCACAGGTCTGGCCGCGCATGACCCGTTCAAGCGTTGGAGGAAGCTTGGGGGGCAGCTGGGCTGTCATCGCGCGAGGCTCCGGAAACAGTCGGCAAGGTAGGCGACATAGACTTCCAGCCCGTCCTTCACCGCCTTCTGGCCGCGCCCGATATCGGTGCGCAGGGTTTCGCGCCGGTCGAAGGCGTCGAGCGCCTTTTCGATTGCGGCTTCGGTCGTCAGGCCGCGCGCCGGGATCAGCCAGGGATAGTCAAGCGCCTGGTACAGACCCTCGAACTTGCGGCTGTAGCTGACGGGGATGACCGGCACGCCCGAAGACCATGCCGCGATGGACGCGTGCATTCTGGCCGCCACAAGGAAATCCAGGCCTGAAATATGGGATTTTGCCTCGACGGGCGAGCCGAAGGCCGGCACCCGGACAAGCGCCGGATAGCGCTCCTTCAGCAGGTCGGCGGCGCGGCCGTCATCGTCGCGCGGGATGGTGGGCGTGTTCACATGGGTGATCAGTTCGATTGTCACGCCCTCGCGCGCCAGCAACGCCTCGATCAGCCCGTCGGTGAAGACGCGGTAATCGATGGTGAGGCCATAATCGTTCGCGCCGCCATAGCCGCCGGAATAGAGCAGACCCGAGACATTGATGCCGACCCGCGTGCCCGGCCCCTTGGGCGCCGGCGTGAAGGGCAGGGCAAAGGCGACATCGATGGCCTGGAAGCGCAGCGCTGTCGGCGCAAGCCGCGCGATGGCCGACAGGCTGAGCGGATCGCGGGCGAAGACGGCCTTCGCCTTCTTCATGACATGGGCGGCAAGGCGGATGTGCGGCTGGCGCGTGAAGGGGCCGATCGTCTGCGGCGAGAAGACGAGCGGCACGCCGCGCAGCAGGCACAGTTCCTTGGTGGCGATGATGTAGGCGAAGCGCTTGTCGGGATAGATGTCGGCGAAGCTGTCACCCGCGCCGATGTCGAGCATCAGGTCGAGCCCCTTCAGCGCCTTCCAGTAGCCCGAGGGGGAGACCATGAAGCGGCCGTTGATCACATGCCGCGCGACGAGGCCATCCTTCACATAGCTCGGCCCCCTGTCGCCCGGGCGGAAGATCGTCATTTCCACCTCGACGCCAGCGCGCGCCGCCGCCCGGCGGACAAGCTCCATGTTCCCCAGGGTGAGCGCGCCTACGCCCAGGTTGCCGCTGCTGTCGCCATGCCACAGCAGGCCTATGGAAAGTGGTCTTGTCATTTCGGTCTTGCCTGTTCCTGCCGCTTCAGCCGGGCGCCCGGTTTCAGCCGGTTGCCGGGGCAGGGCATGTCGGATCATGCCCGGCTCCGGTCCATGAGGCTGCCCTTGTGCCGGGCCGTGGCTGTCTCAGCCGGCGGGAAGGGCGGGCCCGGCCGCAGCGGCCGGGGCGTCGGCGCCCGGGAGAGTCACAGGTGCCGGGCCGGCAGGGCTGGGAAGAGCGGCCGTGCCGATCTTCTTGTCTTCGCCTTCCTTGGTGGCGGGCGGTTCCCAGCCGGCCTGATAGACGATCTTGTCCTTCGCCGCGGTCTGCTGCTTTTCCATCTCCGCCTTCAGCGCATTCTGGATCCGCTGGTTGCGCAGATAGTTCACCGCGAATTCGCGCGCCTTGTCGCCCGTGAAGGGCTGGACGCGCACGTCCTTCACCTGGTTCACCAGCACCACCGGGGCAGGGGCGCCCTGCGGGCGGCTGGAGAACATGAACAGCTCTTCCGGGTTGCGATCGAGCACCTTGGTGACTTCGCGCACGAAATCCGGGTTCGCCCCCAGCGCATCCAGCGAGGCGGGCTGCCGGCGGAACTGCATGTTGTTGCGCGTGAGGATCGCTTCGACCTCGGCCATGGTCTTGGTGTTCTCGAAGCCCAGTTCGCCGATGTTCTCCGGCCTGAGGAACTGGATCTGGTCGAGGATGAAGAACTTCCGCTCGCTGAACATGGCGGGGTTCTCGTTCATGAACTTGATCGCCTCGTCACGGGTGGGCGTGGCGATCTTGGCGGCGATGTCGCGCGCCAGGGCCTGCACGCGCAGCTGTTCGGAAGCACGGCGCGCCTGCATCTGGAAGTCGGGCGTCTTGTGAAGCTCCCGCTCCTCGGCGGCCCTGGACAGCATCCGGCGCGTGACGATGTTGTTGAGCGCGGCCTTTTCCGCATCGCGCCGCGCCACATTGGGCGGGATGGGCGAGCCGGCCAGCTCCGCATTCACCTCCAGCATGGTGATTTCCTCGCCGTCGAGGCGGGCCACCACCTGGCCGGTTGGCGCTTCGCCACCCTTCCCGCCCTTGTCGCCACAGGCCGCCAGGGCGACCCCGGCGACAGCGAGAAGAAGAAGAGCGCGCGCAGGGCGTCGGGAAATGGCCCGTTCGGTTGTCATCGTCGACATGATGTCTCGTTCCTCCGCTTGAGGGTGTTGGGCTGTTCTGGTCACGGTCGGGCAGGGCGTCACTTGCGCTTCATCCCGAGAAGGGCGCGCAGCATGGCGCCCGCCTTGTCCGGCTGGCGCCGCAGAAGGCGGCGCAGGATGAGGGCGATGCCAAGGGGATACTGGATCGGCAGAAGCAGCGGGAAGTTGCGCCGGTAGAATTTGATGCGGCTGCGCATCAGATAATATTCCGACGTGGACGAACGCTGCCCCTTCTTGCCGGAAGAGCCGATCGAGCCGCCTTCCTTGTGGTAGATGACGGCGCCATGGGCGAAGGCGATCACGAAGCGACCCCGGTTGCGCACGGACCAGTCCATTTCCTCGAAATAGAGGAAATAGCTTTCTTCCATATAGCCCACGGTCTCGACGAAGGCGCGGGAAACGGCCAGCGAGGCGCCGAGCACGAAATCGGTTTCCCGCGCGACCTTGCGCGGATCGAAGGGGCGGGTGACCGGCTGGTCGCGGCCGATGCCCTCGCTCATGCCGGTCAGCAGTTTGAAGCGCGAGCCGTTGAGCTGCTGCCATGTGCCCGGGCGATGATAGTAGCGGACCTGCGTGCCGCACATGCCGACCTTGTGGGTCGCGTCCATGCGGGCGACGATCGCGCGGGTGGCGTCCGGCTCGACGACTGTGTCGTTGTTGAGGCACCAGCAATAGGCGATCGCAGGGTCGTTCAGGGCATGGCGCATGGCCAGGTTGTTGCCGCCGGCGAAGCCGAGATTCTCGGACGAGCGGATGATGGTGAGAAGCGTGTTGCCGGGCTTGCCGTCCACCGCTTCCACGTCGCTGATCTCCTCGAAGGGGATCGGCTTCTCGAGCGGCGGCCGGGTGAGGCGACCGAGCGGGCCTGACGGCGACTGCCAGGCTTCGCGTCCTTCGGCCCATGCGCGGATCCGCTCCAGCGAGTCATCCTCGGATGCATTGTCGATGACCACGATGCGCACGGGCAGTTCCGAGCGCATCAGGGATTCGAGGCATTCGATCGTGTCGGCCCAGCGGTTCCAGTTGATGATGATGACAGCCAGCCGGGGCCGCGACGCGCCTGCGAGCGCATTCGCCCTGGTCGATGCTGCAGAGGCGGCGGATGCCCTCTGCGGTGCGGCGCTCGCCCTGACGGCGCCTTGCTGGTCCGGGGCAAATGCTTCCGGGGGCACGGCGCGCGGGTTGGCGTCCGTCATCCCGGTCGGGGTGTCTTTCACGCTGTCGCTAGCCATGGTGCGGGACTTTCCATTGTCGTTGCTCATGCTCGTCACCCTGCGCGGTTCCACTGCATGGCGGTTTCAAGATGCCCCTCTCGAGCGATTCGACGCATCTTCATAAAACGATACCAACGTGTTTGAAACAGAACCGAAAGGCCCCTGATGCGCGCCCCGACAGTCGGAACGCGGGTTGAAAGGATCATCATCGGCATGTGGGCGAAGGCGGACAGCATCACAGCCCAGGCCTTTGCCTCCCACAGGAACGCCGGCCGGCCCGAAGCGATGTGGGCGCTGTAGGCCTGGGCGATCAGCCGGCCCCAGCGTGCCTCGACATCGGTCATCGATGAACGCGCCGGGTGGAACACGACCATTCGCCGCAGGTAGCGCGCCGGGGCGCCCATGGACTTGGCTTTCAGGCCCCAGCTCTTGTCCTCGGCCGTGTTGATCGGGCCGAAGGGGCCGACCTTCTCGAACAGATCCCGGTGCACCATCAGGTTGCCGCTGCCAGAAAAGCCCATCCGCTTGATGTACATCTTCTGGCGGAAGGAAAAGACGGCCTCGAAGGCTTCGATGCCCGTGGGGTGGGCCGGGTCGGCGAAGTCGATCCTGACGTCGCCGCCATAGGGAAAATCTGGGTTCCGCTCGACCGCGCGCACGCCGTGGCGCAGCCAGTCCGGCCCGACGCGGATATCGGCATCGACAAAGGCGAGGACGGCGCCGCGCGCATGCGCAACCCCGAGGTTTCGCGCCGGGCCCGGCCCCGGCGTGCGCTCCACCAGGAACTTCACCCCCGGCCAGGCCGCCGCCACGATGTCGAGCGGGACGCGCGAGCCATTGTCCACCACGATGATCTCGAACCAGCCATGGCTGAGCCTTTGCGCCGCCACGGCCTGCAGGCATTTCACCAGCAGTTCCGGCGTGTTGAGATGCGGGATGATGACGGAGGCGCGCGGCGGCACATCCGGGGCCTGTGCCGCCCCGGCGTTCCGGCCCTTCGCGGGCGTCGCCGTCATTCCTGCCCCCATGATCTTTGCGCCCCCTCCCGCGTCACATCGGTCTTCAGCGTCCTGCCCGTGCAAGAGCGGCGGACAGGCTCAGAAGCTGGGAAACGCCCTGCGTGCGGAACCGGTAGCGCGCCTCGCGGCCACCTGTTCCATCCTCGCGGTCGAAGAGGTCGATCTCGCCCGTCAGCCGGTCGAGCGACGAACGCGCGGTCTTTTCATCGGCGCTGCCGCTTTCTGCCGAAACGTCGTGGGCGGTAAACCAGCCATCGGGCGTGCCCGATGCGCGGGCCGCCGCGATCAGGATCGGCCAGACGCTGCGCACTTCGGGCCGCTGCAGATGGGCCTGCACCCGGCGGGGAAGCCCGGAATTCCATTCCGCGAGCACCGCTTCCGTGCCGGCGATGACATCGCCCTCGCTCACCGCCTGGCGCCCGTCGTCAAGCGCGCGGCCGGCGGCGCGGTTGCCCAGCAGCCGGACGAGATAGGGCGAGCCGCCCGACATGCGGATGATGAGGGCGCGCGCCGACGGGGCGAACAGCATGCCGGTCGCATCCTCGGCCCGTTCGAGGATTTCGGCCAGTTCCGCCTCGGCCATCGGGCCGACATGCAGCCCCACGATGTTGCGCCGGATCGATGGGGTGAAGCCGATGAGCTCGTCGAGGTTGGACGCTACGCCGGTGAGGATCAGCTGCACCCGGGCGGCCCTGTCGGAGAGGTTCTTGATCAGCTCCGCGATGTCGCGCCGGAAGGCCTGATCGGCGACGCGGTCATATTCATCGAGGATGAGGATGACCCGCGTTCCGACGATGCCGGAGAAGATTTCCGCCAGTTCGCGCGGGCCGACCGGGCCAGGCCCGATGAGGTCGGAGAAGCTGCGGTTATGCTCCCTCTCGTCGGCAGTCGGGGATACGGCGGCATGGTAGAGCAGGGGGATCTGCTCCGCGAAGGCGCGGAACATCTCGTCGAATTTCGCTTCGACACCGCAGCTTCCGTAGAGCACGAGATAGCGTGCTTCCTCGGCGGTTTCGGTGAAGACATGGATCAGGCTGGTCTTGCCGATGCCGCGCTCGCCATAAAGCACAACATGGGCGCGCTGCTGCTCGATCGCGGCGATCAGCGCGGAAAGCACATCGTGCCGGCCGGCAAAGCGGCTGCGGCTGGTGACGGGCTGCGAAGCGGAAAGCGCATCGGCAAGCGCCAGACGCGCCCGGTGGGGCGTCTGGCCGGGCAGGCCTGCGGCGGCGTCGCCCACCTCGTCGGTTGCGGCAACGGCAAAGCGGGGCAAGCCGCCGCCCGAGGCGCGCTCGCCATGGGAGGCACGGGCGCGGGCCTGGCCAAAAAGGCGACGGCCGCCCTTGTCATCCTGGCGGGCGCCCTGTCCGCTGATATCCTGGCCGGGGCCGCCGCGATCGCGTCCGAAGATCATGCCGTCATCTCCGCCTGCTGGTCGATGCATGCGACAGCGCCTGGCTGGTGCCGCGGTGTCGTGATGCTGTTCGGTTTCAAGGCGAGATCTCCCGTTCGTTCCGTGCGCGCCATGCTTCGCCGGGGTTCATTCCCGGCACGACTCCGGCATGCGGTCAAACCGCCCCGCCGGAACTGCCCCTCTACCTGCCATTAACATGTTCGCAGCCAAAGCCCATATGTTGGCCGCGCAACAATGTTTCGCCTTTTGTCAGGCTCAACGCCTTTTGATTCGCGATCCGTGAAAGGCTATGGAAAAGGGCGTGGAAGACGGCGCTGCGTCTGGGTTTTTCATGCCTGGTATTTCGTTACCGGGCCGTGACTTGCCGGCGCGGACAGGTTAACAATTCCATCCGGGCAGTCTGCCGCGCTTGCGGCGTGCCTGCTTTCGGGGAGAGGCGCCGGTGCATCCGGCCTGACTGGGGTCGTAGCGTGAATGACAAGCAAGGGGAATTCGGCATGGCGGTTTCGCGGGCGATGAATGTGGACATGGCCTGCGGGAAAATCCGCGCCTTTGCCGCGCTGCCGCTGATGATGGGTATCGCCGGCCTGCTGGGCGCCGGTGCTGCGCATGCGCAGACCCTGCCGCAATCGACCGCGCCCACCGGGGTCGAGATCGATCCGAACCGCGTGTTCGGCGATGATGCGCCCAGCGCGCGCGGTCTCGATGTGCTGGCGGGCTTTGGTCTTGGCGTTTCGGCCTCGCTCGTCACGGAATGGAGCGACAACGTCGTCCGCCGTTCGGATGAGCTGCAGCTCCAGGGCGGCTATGAATCGCGCTCGGACTGGGTGTTCCGCCCCAATCTCAGCATCAGTGCCGGCCGCCCCATCGGGCGGCAGCAACTGTTCGCGAACCTGAGCGTCGGCCGCGACTTCTATGCCCGCAACACCATTCTCAACCGCAGCCGGGCCGATGTGAATGGCGGTGTCGCCTGGAATCTCGGCGTGCGCTGCAGCGGCCGGGTGCAGGGCGGTTATGCCACCCGCGGCACGCAGTTCGACCTGTTCGAGGATGTCGTCCCATCCACACAGGATACGGTGAACTTCTTCGCCAACGCCAGCTGCAGCACACCTGGCGGCCTGACCCCGAGCATCAGCTATGACTGGTACAAGACCAGCAACAAGACTGACAGCGGCTTCCTGGACAGGGATTTCGCCGATGTCCGTTCGCAGGGAATTTCGGCTGGCCTCGGCTATCGTCTCTCCACCCGGGGCGAAGTGGGCATCCAGGGTCAGTGGCGCACCCTGACCTATCCGAACCAGTTGCTCATCACGGGTGAAACCAACGGAACCAAATACTGGGGCGGCAGTGCCTATGCCAATTTCCGCATTGGTCCGTCCCTGTCGTTCAACGGCAGCCTTGGCTTCACCAAGGTCGATCCGAAATCGGAATTCTCGGACGATTTTTCCGGAACGACCTGGAATGTCGGCCTCAATTACAGCGGGCCAAGGCTGGGTGCGAGCATTTCGGGTGGCCGCAGCGTCAGCGGGTCGAGCGGCGGTTTTGCCAATTACCAGATCGCCACGAGCTATGGCGCCAATGTCAGTTACAAGGCCGGCACACGGATGGGCGTGTCGGCCGGCTTCAACAAATCGCAGACCGAAAGCCGCGGCGCTCAGGACATTCCGCAGTCACAGTTTCTCACAGAATATGATCTCGATCGCTGGTATGCTGGCATCGACTGGCGCTTCAACCGGCTGCTGTCGGCGAGCCTCGATCTGAACCATCAGAAAAGGACGTCCGTGCCCGCGGATTTCAACTATGATGCGACGACCGTGTCGCTTGGCCTCCGGGCGAGCTTCTAGGCGGCTTTCGCCGGCCTTGCCGGCAGTGTGTGGGTTTCGCCGGCCTTGCCGGCAGTGCGTAACATTTCGCCGGCCTTGCCGGCGGGGGATGGAGAGCAGGACATGACAAGGACAAGAACCGGAACGGCAGGCCTGGCAAGCTGGATGCTTGCCCTGTTCGGCATGATCGCGTTGGCCGTTTCGGCGGTCTCCGGGGCGCCCGCTGCGGCACAGGGGGCGCAGGGTTCTGTCGCTTATGTGCTTGGGCCCAATGACGGCATCAACGTCATCGTTTACGGCCAGAGCGAATTCAACGTCCAGACCCGCGTGAAGCCCGATGGGTCCATCGTGATGCCGCTGATCGGGAAGGTGCAGGCTGAAGGGCGCACCGTGATCACGCTGGCCGACGAGGTGACCCGGCGCCTGGTGTCGGGCAACTTCCTCAAGGATCCGATCGTCAACGTCGAGGTTACCGATTACGCCAGCCGCTATGTTCGCGTGGCCGGCAAGATTTCCCAGCCCGGCCTCATTCCGCTCGAGCGTTCGAACCGCATCCTCGACGTGCTGCTGCGCGCCGGCTGGGTGCGCGAAGGCGCCTCGCAGTTCGTGACGCTCAGGCGTGCGGCCGATGGCAAGGAAGTTCGCATCGACACCGATGCGCTTGGCCGCGGCCAATCCGACGACATCGCGCTTCAGGCGGGCGACACGCTCTTCGTGGCCGATGCCGAGCTTGTCTATCTTACCGGCCAGGTCAACCGTCCCGGCCCGATCCAGCTCCGCCCCGGCATGACCGTGAGCGAGGCGCTGGCCATGGCTGGCGGTGTCGGCGCGAGCGGCTCCTCCAATCGTGTCGGGCTGCGCCGCGAGGGCGAGAAGGAGCGCGATGTCGACCAGCAGACCGAACTCAAGGCTGGCGACATCATCAATGTCCGCGAGCGGCTCTTCTAGGAGGCAGGACCCATGAGCTTCATTCAGTTTCTCCGGATCCTCGCCGCACGCTGGCGGCTGATCCTCGGCACCATGCTGGCCTGTTTCCTGGTTGCCACGGTTGTCGCCAACCTTCTGCCCAAGCGGTATCCGGCAAGCGCGCGCGTGCTGCTCGACATCGTGAAGCCTGACCCGGTGACGGGCGAGATGATCGCCGGGCGCGATGCCCGTGCCTATGTCCGCACCCAGGTCGAGCTGATCCGCGACATGCGGGTTGCCGGCAACGTGGTCGACCGGCTGGGTCTTGCCAATGATCCGGCGACAATCGCCGCTTATGAAGCCAGCGGACGTTCCGCTGCGGACGGCGGTATTCGCCGCTGGCTCGGCCAGCAGATCATCAACAACACGAGCGCAGGCCTCGTTTCGGCATCGAACATCCTGGAAATCCAGTACCAGGCGTCCGATCCGGAGCGGGCGAAGCAGATCGTCGCCGCCATCCGCGAAGCCTATGTCGACACGGCGCTTCAATTCCGCACCGATTCCGCCGGCCGCACCGGCGAATGGTTTGGCGAGCAGGCCGAGAAGGCCCGCCTGCGTCTCGACGAAGCCGAAACGACGCTTTCGGAATTCATGACGAAGAACAACCTCGTCATCGTGGGTGGCGTCGATAGCGAAACGGCAAGGCTGGCCTCGCTCCAGGCGGCGCTCCAGCAGATCCGTGGCCAGCAGACCACGACCGACGTTGCCGTTGCCGGACGCCTTGCCAACGATCCGGTCGTAGATCAGCTTCAGGTGCAGCTGTCCACCGTGGAAGACGAGCTGGCGCTTGCCGGTTCGCGTCTTGGAACGGCGCACCCGACCTACAAGGCCATCGAGGCGCGGCGGAACACGCTGCGCAACGAAGTGGCGCAGGCCCGTGCCAAGTCGCAGTCCGGCGTGTCGGCGCTCTCTGGTGCCGTGCGTCGTTCGGCCGCCGAAATCGAGCAGGAACTCGCCGCCCAGGAGCAGAAGGTGCTGGCCCGCAAGCCGGTCCTCGATGAGCTGGTTCGCCTGAACCGGGAAGTCGAACTGCGGCGCGCCCAGTATGAGCAGGCCAATGCGCGCACTGCCTCGCTGCGTCTGGAGGCCGATGTGTCCGAGGCCGGGCTTGTCATCCTCGGTGACCCGACGTCCTCGACGACTCCGTCCTTCCCGAAGGTGGGGATCATCATGGGCCTGTCCGCCGTGTTCGGCCTTGGCCTTGGCGTGCTCGCGGCGGTCATCTTCGAATTCATCGCCCGCCGGGTGCGTGGCGAGGAAGACCTGGCGCATGCCACCGGTGTCCCGGTGATGGTGACGGTGGGGGCCTCCTCGGCCTCGCCGCTCCGCATCCGGCTCCAGAAACTCCTTGGCCGCCGCGGTCCCGCGGATGGCGAAGGCGAAATGCAGGCGATCTGACCATGAGCGACATCGAAACCATCCCGGCGGATCCCGCCACCTCCGACGCCCTGCTCCAGACGGGCGCCCTGACCGACGATCAGGCGCGGCTCGTGGCCGAGCACCAGGCGCGGACCGGCCAGTCCTTCGATCAGGCCGCCGTGGCGCTCGCGCTCGCCACCGAAGAGGATGTGGCGCTTGCCCGGCAGGCTGTGCAGGGCAGCCTCGCGCTGCAGCTCAGCCCGTCCTCCTCGATCTCGGAAGAGATCGTCGTGATCTCGGACCCGGCCAGCCCGCGGTCCGAATCGCTCAGGCTGCTTCGCACGCAGATCATCGCGCAGCATGTGGGCGCCGGCCGCCGCGCCTTTGCAGTGACCGGGGCGACCGATGGCGCCGGGGCGAGCTTCATCGCCGCCAATCTGGCGGCGGCCCTGTCCCAGGTGGGCATCAAGACCCTTCTGGTCGATGCCAATCTGCGCAATCCCCGCATTGATGCCATCTTCGGCATCGATCCCAACGGGCCGGGCCTTTCGACCTATCTGTCGATGGAAGCGAACCGGCCCGAGCGTGTCGTCTATGCCAATGTGCTGCCCAATCTTTCGGTCGTGCCGGCAGGCCCGCCGGTCGGGCGGCCGCAGGAACTGCTTTCGGGCGCGCGTTTCCGCACTGGAGTCGATATCCTTCTGCGCCAGTATGACGTGGCGATCTTCGACACGCCGGCCACCAACGAGAATGCCGATGCGCTGACGGTTGCGGGTGTCCTGGGCTATGCGCTTGTCGTCGCCCGCCGCAACCATGCCTATCTGAAGGATGTGCAGGTGCTGACTCAGCAGCTCACCTCTTCAAGGGCCACGGTCATCGGCTCTGTCCTCAATGATTATGACTGAACAAGCCTGACTGCGCAAAGCAGGGGGAGACGCGCTTCACATGACTGCCGCCACCAAGTCCACCAGCGCCGCATTCATGGCGCTGGTCCGGCGCAGCCCTTTGCTGGTGCTGGGTCTGATCGTCACGGGTGTGCCGACCATTCTTGCCATGGCAGGCGAGAGCTGGACGCGCGAATCCGGCGTGCACGGGCCGCTCGTGCTGGCGACGGCCGTGTGGCTCATCTGGCGGCATTGGGACGAGATCCTGGAACAGGCGGAAAATGGCAGCCTGGCCATCGCCTTTCCCGTGCTGCTGCTCTCCGCCGGTTTCTATGTCTTCGGCCGGGCCTATAATTTCCTGCTGATCGAAGTCGGGGCGCTGCTTCTCGGCCTGCTGGCGATCGCCTATGCCTTTGTCGGCCACAAGGTTCTGATGAAGCTGTGGTTTCCCATTGTTTACATGGGCTTCCTGATACCGCTGCCGGGCTGGTTCCTCGATACTCTCACCCAGCCACTCAAGATCATGGTGTCCGATGTCGTCACCTGGATGCTTGCGGCGGTCGGTTACCCGATCACCCAGGTGGGGGTGACACTCTACATCGCCCAGTATCAGCTGCTGGTCGAGGATGCCTGCGCGGGCCTCAATTCCATCATCAGCCTCACGGCGGTCGGCCTGTTCTACATCTATCTCCTGCACAATGCGTCCTGGCGCTACTCGCTCCTGCTTCTGGCCTTTCTGCTGCCGGTTGCGATTGCCGCCAATGTCGTGCGCGTCATCATCCTCGTGCTGCTGACCTATTATGCCGGCAATGAAGTGGCACAGGGCTATCTTCATGACTTCGCAGGTCTTGTGACCTTCGTGTCGGCGCTGCTCCTGATCTTCCTCCTCGACAAGATCCTGACCCCCATTCGCCGCAGGCTGGCGCCAAGCGGTGCGGAGACTGCCCATGCTTCGTAGGCGTGACCTCCTGCTTGGCCTTCCGCTTGTGGTGGCGGCGGGCGGGGCCCTTGCCCTGACCCCGCGCGACCGCATGAACCTGCTCGGCGATCGCGACCTCGAAAAGCTCGTGCCGCTGTCCTTTGAAGGCTGGGAGGTGACGCCTTCCAATGCCATGATCCTTCCGGAGGCGGCGGAAGGAAGCCTGGCGGACCAGCTCTACAGCCAGACGGTCAGCCGGCTCTATGTCGCGCCGGACAAGATCCCGGTGATGCTGGTGATCGCCTATGGCAACACCCAGTCCGACCTGTTGCAGCTGCACCGGCCCGAGGCCTGCTATGTCGCCGTCGGTTTCCAGATCAGCGGGTCCGAGCGTGTGGAGATTCCCCTGCGCGGCGATGCCAGGCTACCGGCGCGGCAGCTGATCGCCACCAGCAATGACCGCACCGAGCCGATCCTCTACTGGACCCGGATCGGCGATTATCTGCCGACGAGCGGGAATGAGCAGCGCGTCATGAAGCTGCGATCCGAAATGCGGGGGGTGATCGCTGATGGCGTTCTTGTCCGCATGTCGACCGTGGGCGACCCGACACCCGAGGCCTTCGCCTCCTTGCGCGCCTTTGCCGGCGCCATGCTGGCGGCGATGGAGGATGATGCCCTTTCAACCCTTATCGGCCGGCCGCTGGCTTCGGAAATGGCTGGGTGAACCTGATGTCCTGCCCGGAACTGCGCAAGATTTTGAAGGGGAATGGCTGTGCGCCGCAAAGGCCGCCGCAAAGGCCGTCGATGGCCATTGCGGCCATCCGGGCGGAAAGCGCCGTTCCGTCAGTCGTCTTTGCTGAAGGGGCGCAGAAAATACTGGATGAAGGCCAGGATTGCGGCAATTCCGGCAACCGAGATCAGATGGTAGAGGATTTCGCCCGTTTCGATCGCGTGGTTGCCGACCTGGTTGATAACGGCGCAGGCTACGGAAGCGGCGAAATACGGCCACATCTGGTCCCGTTCCGGGCCGACGGATCGCTGCAGGAAAAGAACGATCAGCCCCGCGAAGATTGCCACCGTCACCCAGTCGTACACGGTTTCCATACGCTTTTCCCTCAGCTCCCCACAGAATGGGCCGGCATTGCCCCCTTATCGGGAGCTAGCCGTCACAGAGCCTTGCGGCAACTGCAATATGTGGTGAATGAGATGGCCGAGAATGATGTAACATCTGTTTACGCATTGCGAGCCATGCTCCGGGAGGCTGTCGCAGCGTGAACATCAAGGGCAGCAGTGCGCGGCAACAGGGCGTCGTGCGTCCGGGCAGAATGCCGGGTAGCACCGGCATTCCGATCGATCTCGCCATCTTTGCCGTGCGTGTGGTCGAGTTCCTCACCATCATTCTGGGCGGAATCGTCGCGCTCACCCTGTGGGCCGACAGCATCCCGGTCGATCTCGTGCCCAACTACGGCCGCGCTGTCCTCGGCGGGGCGCTCATCTTCGCGCTCGTGGTGGAAATCATGGGCGGTTATGATGTCGACTGTCACTTCTCCCTTCGGCGTGCCTGGCAACGGGTCACGGGGGCATGGCTTGTCACCGGGCTGTTCCTCATCACCATGGGCTTCCTGCTGCAGCTCACGCAGGATTTCGACCGCGGCTGGTCCGTCACCTGGTTCGTCACATCCGCGGTCATGCTGGGCGGCACGCGCGCGGCCTCCACGCTCTGGATTCGGCGGCTGAAGAGCCAGGGCGTGTTCAACAGCCGGGTCGCGATCTACGGGGCCTCCGCGCAAGGCCAGCGGCTGGCGAAATATATCAGGGGCAACAGCAAGCTCACCATCAGCCTTGTCGGTTTCTTCGATGACCGGCGCGATGGCCGCGTGCCTGTCACGGTGGATGACCTGCCGGTCTTCGGCACGACGGACGACCTCATCGCCATAATTCGCGAAGGGCTGATCGACCAGGTGATCGTGGCGCTTCCATGGTCCGCCGAGGCGCGGATCCAGCAGGTGGTGCAGAAGCTCGCCCTGACGCCGGTGCGGATCCGCCTTGCGCCCGACCTTGCCAGCTTTGCCTATTCCCACCGGCCGCTGGTGCTTCTGGGCGACCTGCCTGTCATCACGCTGTTCGAGCGGCCGATTTCCGGCATGGACGCCATCGTGAAGCGCGCCGAGGATCTCATCCTGACAATCGGCATCCTGGCCTTCATCTGGCCCATCATGCTTCTCGTCGCCATTGCCGTGAAGCTCGACAGCCCCGGCCCGGTCTTCTTCCGTCAGCCACGGGAAGGCTTCAACAACAAGCCCTTCCACGTCTTCAAGTTCCGCTCCATGGCGCATGACAAGTGCGAGACCGATTCCGTGCAGCAGGCGACAAAGGGGGACATGCGGGTCACCCGTGTCGGTCGCATCATCCGCGCCACATCACTCGATGAGCTGCCGCAGTTCTTCAACGTACTGCAGGGCCACATGTCCCTCGTGGGGCCGAGGCCGCATGCGCCCTCGACACGGGCGGCAGGGCGGCTCTTCCACGAGGTGGTGCAGACCTATGCGGGGCGGCACAAGGTGAAGCCCGGCATCACCGGCTGGGCACAGGTATGCGGCTGGCGCGGCGAGACGGATACCGAGGAAAAGCTGGTCAAGCGCCTCGAGCATGACCTCTACTATATCGAGAACTGGTCGGTGAGCTTCGACCTCTACATCCTCTTCCGGACAATTTTCGCGGTGATCTTTCCCAAGAACGCCTTCTGAAGCCGGCTCTGCCACAGGCGGCCCTGCTCAGAATGGGCCAGGGTCATTCGGGCCATTTATCAGCGAGGCGGCTTACTCAACCTTTGAGCCCTGCATAGGCGGCCAGCGCGCGGGCGCGGGCTTCGCCATGGTCCACAAGCGGTGGCGGATAGCCCTTCCAGCCGCGCGGGAAGGGGCCGTGGACGGCATCGCCCTTCAGCGCCGAAAGCTCCGGCACCCAGCGGCGGATATAGTCGCCGGCGTCGAACTTGCTGCTCTGCCCCAGTGGCGCGAAGATGCGATAATAGGGCGAGCTGTCCACGCCGGACCCCATGACCCACTGCCAGCCCATGGCGTTGTTGGCGAGGTCGGCGTCAACCAGCGTGTCCCAGAACCAGCGTTCGCCTTCGCGCCAGTCGATCATCAGATGCTTCACCAGGAAGCTGCCTGCCACCATGCGCACGCGGTTGTGCATCCAGCCTGTCGCCCACAGCTGGCGCATGCCGGCATCGACGAGGGGGTAGCCTGTCCGCCCCTCGCGCCAGGCACAGAACAGGGCCTTGCCCGCCTGTGTCGAAAGATCGGTCCAGGGCATGCGGTCATATTCCGGCCTGTGCGGTCTGGTGGCGGATTCCGGAAATTGCGCCAGTGTTTCGTGGGCGAAATCGCGCCAGACAAGCTGGCGCACCCATGGCGTGGCGGCCTCGGGGCTATCCGATACGGCGGCATGCCATGCCGTGGCGGCTGAGACTTCCCCGAAGTGGAGATGCGCCGACAGGCAAGAAGTCGCCGGCTCGGAGGGAAAGTCCCGCCGTTCGTCATAGGCAGGCAGGCGCGGCAGGAAGGTTTCGAGCGCTGCTTGCGCCCCGTCCTCGCCGGGCTGGTGGATGGAAAAGCCCGTAGCCCAGTCAGGCTTCACGGGCAGAAGGCCCCAGTCTTCAAGCCTTGCGCCGGCAAGCGCCGCATCATCCGGCCATGCCGCAAAGGCAAGGCTGGCCGGTGCGGGGCGGGGCAGGGGGGGGGCGCCATGGGCCTGGTGCTGGCGCCAATAGGGCGTGAAAACCCTGAACCGCCCGCCAGTCTTCGTGCGCAGGATGCCCGGCGGCACCAGTGAACTGCCTTCGTGCAGGGCAAGGCGCTGGATGCCGCTTTCGATGGCCGGCCACCAGGGTTCCGGCTGGCGGATGGCGTGGATGGCGCTGGCCCCGGTTGTGGCAGCCAGCCTCTCAAGCATGGGCGCGGACTGGCCGCGCAGCAGCAGGAGCCGTCCGCCGCGTGCGCCAAGCGCTGAATCGAGCGCCTTGAGGCTGTGGTGAAGCCACCAGCGGCTGGCGCCCCCCGGTGGGCGAACACCGGGGCTTTCCTCGTCCAGGATGTAGACGGGCAGGACAGGCCCCGATGCGGCTGCGGCGATGAGGGCGGCCTGATCCTTCAGACGCAGGTCGTTGCGGAACCAGAGAATGGCGGGTGCGGACATGCCTCTTTCCTTGCCGAGGTGATTGCGCGGGGCAACTGCGGCTTCTAATCCCACCCCATGCCTGCCCTTGCCTATGTGAATGGCCGCTACGCGCCGGTCTCAGATGCTGTCATCCCTGTCGAGGATCGCGGCTTCCAGTTCGCCGATTCGGTCTATGAGGTGGTCGCCTTCCTCAACGGCCGCTTCCTCGATCCTGAAAAGCATCTATGGCGGCTGCGCCGGAACCTCGCCGCGCTGCACATCGAGGGGGTGGCCGGCGATGCGGCGCTGCTATCCATCGCGAAGCGGCTGGTGGCGCGAAGCCGGCTGCGGGATGGAATTCTCTACATCCAGGTGAGCCGGGGTGTCGCGCGCCGGGATCATCCCTTTCCCGCCGCCACCCGGCCGACGCTGGTGATGGTGGCCCGCCGCTTCGATTTCGCCCAGCGAATAGCGCAGCAGAAGCTGGGCGTGGCGGTGATTTCCCTGCCGGACCAGCGCTGGGCGAGGGCCGATCTCAAGACCACCGGATTGCTTCCCGCCGTGCTTTCGAAGCAGGAAGCGCGCGATGCGGGCGCCTTCGAGGCGATGCTGGTGGCCGGCGACGGCAGCGTGACGGAAGGCGCTTCGACCAACCTCTGGATGGTGGACAATGCCGGCTGCATCCGCACTCACCCGCTTTCGGCGCGCATCCTGCCCGGTGTCGCCCGGGATACGCTGATGGCGCTGGCCCGTACCGACGGGCTTCGGATCGAGGAGCGGGCATTCACGCTGGAAGAGGCACGGTCCGCCGCCGAACTCTTCCTGACATCGACAACCGCCCCCATATTGCCCATCGTGAGCCTTGACGGGGCGCCGGTGGGAACGGGGGTGCCGGGGCCTGTGGCGGCGCGGCTTGCGGCGCTGACATGGACCGAGATCAGCCGCCAGACCGGCTGGGGCCAGGCCGGACCTGCCGCCTGAATGCCCGGCGGGCCGCGTTTGAGAGGGGAGCACGCATGACCATAGCCGTTCATCACAATCCGAAATGCGGCACTTCGCGCAATGTGCTGGCCGCCATTCGCGCCACCGGCGAGGAGCCGGTGATCATCGACTATATGAAGGAAGGCTGGACGCGACCGCAGCTTCTGGGCCTGTTTGCCGCTGCCGGCATCACCCCGCGCGAAGCCCTGCGCGACAAGGCGCCCGAAGCCGAGGGGCTGGCGGACGCGGATGACGAGGCGCTGATCGCCGCCATGATCCGCCACCCGATTCTGGTGAACCGCCCCATTGTCTGCTCGCCGCGCGGCGTTCGCCTGTGCCGCCCTTCCGAACGGGTGATCGACCTGCTGGAAGCCCCGCTTCCCGCTGATTTCGTGAAGGAAGACGGAAAGCCGATGCTGGCTGGCGGTGCTGCCAGATGATGCCGCCGTTAAGCCCTTCGGCCTGGCGTCTTGCTCCCGCTGCCGTTCTGGCCAGCCTTGCAGTGGCGGGGTGTGTCGCCCCGGCCGGGTCCGGCAATGGCGCGGCTGCAACGGGGCTTGCGGCTGACAGGGCCTTGCCTGCCGCCGGCGCCCGGCCAGCCGGTGCCACCGCCCTTCCGGCGCGGGCGGAATCGCGGCAGCCGGTGCAACAGGGGGCGCCGGTTTCCGAATCGGCGCCACTGCCCCAGACTTCGACCAACGCCTTCGGTGCGGAGCATGCGCCCGCGCCAGACCCCGCCGCCGATCCACTGGGCCCGGAGCCCGCCCCCGATGCCCCGGCCCTGCCGCCCGGCGAAGGGCCAGATTGAAGGAGCCTGCATGTCCACCACCTTCACGCTCGACACATCGACGTCGCGTGCCCACCCTGTGCCGGAACCCGTGCGCCGCCTGACCGTGCCATCCATCCGGGGGCGCAAGAAGAATGGCGAAACGGCCGAGCCGATCGTCATGCTCACGGCCTATACCGCGCGCATGGCGCAGCTGCTGGACCCGCACTGCGACATGCTGCTCGTGGGCGACAGCCTGGGCCAGGTGATCTATGGCCTCGACACGACCGTGCGCGTAACCCTCGACCTGATGATGGCCCATGGCGCGGCCGTCGTGCGCGGCAGCTACCGGTCCGTCGTGGTGGTCGATCTGCCGTTCGGCACCTATGAAGCTTCGCCCGAACAGGCCTTCGAATCTGCATCGCGCGTGCTCAGGGAAACGGGCTGCGCCGCCGTGAAGCTGGAAGGCGGTGAAGTCCTGGCCCCGACCATCGCCTTTCTGGTCCAGCGCGGCATTCCCGTTGTCGCCCATGTCGGGCTGACGCCGCAGGCCGTGAACGCCCTGGGCGGCTATGGCGCGCGCGGCCGCAGCGAGGCGGAGGCCGCCAAGATCCGGGCCGATGCCCGCGCGGTGGCCGATGCCGGCGCCTTTGCAGTCGTGATCGAGGGCGTGATGGAACCGCTGGCCCGTCAGATCACCGGCGAACTTTCCTGCCCCACCATCGGCATCGGCGCATCGCCGGCCTGCGACGGGCAGGTGCTGGTGGTGGATGACATGCTCGGCATGTTCGAGCGTGTGCCGCGCTTCGTGCGCCGCTTCGATGATCTGGCCGCGCGCATCGACACGGCGGCGGCAAGCTATGCCGGGGCCGTCCGTGACCGCAGCTTTCCCGGGGAAGCCGAACTTTACATCCCGAAGGCGAAAGCGGCTGGCTGAGCCGGGCATTCATCGCCGCGCAAGCCGCCCGCGGGCACGGCTGATGGCGGCTGTGCCGGGGGGCTTTGCGCTTTGGCCGCGGCCTCTCTAAAGGAAGCGACGAGGCGCCGGCCCGATGGCATGGCGCACAGGAACTCAGGGATCAGAACTTGGCCAGCAATCCGCCTTCCTCTCCATCACCCGGCAAGCCCGCCGACCCGCGGGACGACGCCTTCATCCGCGAAGTCGACGAAGCCTATCGCGAGGACGAGCTGAAGAAATTTGCCAGCCGCTACGGCCGCTGGATCATCCTCGCCGTGGGCCTGATCCTCGCGGCAGTCGGCGCCACCCTTTTCTGGCAGTCGGAACAGACACGCAAGGTCGAGACGATCTCGGAACAGTTCAGCGAGGCCCTCAACAAGACCGAAAGCGGTGCGACCACCGAGGCGGCCGAGCAGCTGGACGCCATCATGGAAGGCGGCAACCCCGCCTACAAGGCGCTTGCAGCCTTCACCCGGGCCGGCATCGCCATGAACGGTGGCAACCGCGACGAGGCGCTAGCCCTTTACCGTGGCGTTGCCGACGACAAGGCGGCGCCGAAGGCCCTGCGCGATGCCGCCACGCTGAAACTGGTGCGGCTGGAATTCGATACGGTGGAACCCGCCGAAATCCTGAAGCGCATGGCGCCCTACATCGAGGGGGACAGTCCCTGGTTCCCCATCGCCGGCGAAACGGCTGCCCTTGCCCATCTCAAGGCCGGAGACCGCGACAAGGCCGGCGCGCTGTTCCTGCGTATCGCCTCCGACGCGCGTGCGCCCGCATCCCTCAGGGCACGGGCAGAGCAGATGGCCGCCGGGCTCGGGCAGGACGTGAGCCGCCTTGCCGAGCAGCTGGCGAAGGCAGGCGAGGATGCAGCGGACCCGAATATGGCGACCGCACAGGATGCGGCAGCCCCGGCCGCCGAAGTGGAGACTGGTGAATGACGCGCGCGGACGAGAGCAACATGACCGCGCGGACGGGCAGCAGGCTGCCGACCGCCATGCTGCTGCTGGCGGCGACGGCGCTTCTGGCGCTGCCGGGCTGTGGCGTCTTCAAGGGCGACGGCGGCAAGAAGCCCCGCACCCTTGGCGAGCGCATCGCCGTTCTCGATTTCGAGAGTCAGGTGGAGGCAGAGCCCGAGCTGCAGGGCGTCGACGTCCTGCTGCCGACGGCCGAGGTCAACCCGGACTGGACCCAGCCCGGCGGCAATGCAGCATCGAACATGGGCCATCTCGTACTGTCGGCCGAGCCTTCTCGCCAGTGGCGGGTTTCGATCGGCGCCGGTTCGGACAAGACGCGGCGCCTGAATGCGACCCCGGTGATCCAGGAAAACCGCCTCTTCGCCATGGACAGCGAAGGCCGTGTCTCCGCTTTCGAAGCGTCCAGCGGCCGCTCCTTGTGGAGCCGCAGCCTCGAGGTCGAGGGGCAGAGCCGCCGCGCCGCCTTCGGTGGCGGTGTCAGCCTTGGCGAGGGCAGGCTTTATGCCACCACCGGCCATGGCGTCGTGGCAGCGCTAGACCCGGCGACCGGCGCTGAAATCTGGCGTGTGACCATGCCGACGCCGCTGCGCGCGGCCCCGGCTGTCGATGGCGGACGCATCTATGTCAGCAGCATCGACGGGCAGCTTTCCGCGCTCGACGCCAGCAGCGGCGCGACACTGTGGCAGGTCAATTCCACTGTCGAGCCGGCGGCGATCCTGGGCGCCGGCGCGCCCGCCGTCGCCCTCGACACGGTGGTCGCCGGCTTCGCTTCGGGCGAGCTCTTTGCCCTTCGGGTCGAGAATGGCCGCACCGTCTGGCAGGATCAGCTTTCCCGCACCGGCCGCACCACGGCGCTAGGTTCGCTGGCCGGCATCACCGCCGCCCCCGTCATCGACCGTGGACGCGTTTTCGCGATCGGCCATGGCGGCCGCATGGCGGCGCTGGAACTGGCAACCGGCCAGCGCGTCTGGGAGCGCGAATTCGCCGGTGTCAACACGCCCTGGGTCGCGGGGGACTGGGTCTTTGCCGTGACGGTCGATGCCCAGCTCGTCGCCATGTCGCGGGCGGACGGGAAGATCCGCTGGGTCACGCAGCTCGACCGCTGGGAAAAGCCAAAGTCGAAGAAGGGCGCCATCGAATGGTTCGGGCCGGTCCTCGCCGGCGACAGGCTCTATGTGGCTTCCTCGGGCGAAAGGCTCGTTGCCGTTTCGCCTGCCAGCGGTGCCGTCCTCAGGACCATCCGGCTTGATTCGCCGGCCTATCTTTCACCGGTCGTCGCCAACGGGATGCTTTACATCCTGACGGATGACGGAAATCTCGCGGCCTTCAGATGACCAGGCCGGGGCTTCCCAGGGTCGTCATTCTCGGCCGGCCGAATGTCGGCAAATCCACGCTGTTCAACCGTCTGGTCGGCAAGAAGCTGGCGCTGGTGGATGACCAGCCCGGCGTGACGCGCGATCGCCGGGAAGGCCATGCGCGCCTGTTCGACCTGGAGTTCACCGTGATCGACACGGCCGGGCTTGAGGAAGCGGAGGCCGGCAGCCTTTCTGACAGGATGCGCGCGCAGTCCCGCGCGGCGCTGGACGGGGCTTCGGCCGCGCTGTTCGTGATCGATGCCCGCGGCGGCCTGACGGAGGCCGACAGGCATTTCGCCCGCTGGCTGCGGCAGGAAGCGCCGGTTCCGATCGTGCCGGTTGCAAACAAGTGCGAGGGCAGGGCCGGGGAAGCCGGGCTGATGGAAGCCTTCGAACTGGGGCTGGGCGACCCGGTGCCGCTTTCGGCCGAGCATGGCGAGGGGCTTGCGGACCTTTTCGAAGCGCTCATGCCGCTTCTGCCGGGGCCCGGCGAGGTGGACGAAGCGGTGGAAGCGGAAGACAACCCCGACGCACCGCTGAAGCTTGCAATCGTCGGCCGGCCAAATGCCGGGAAATCGACCCTGATCAACCGGTTGCTGGGGGAAAACAGGCTGCTCACCGGCCCGGAGGCCGGGATCACGCGGGATTCCATCGCCATCGACTGGACATGGCGCGACCGTGCCGTGAAGCTGATCGACACGGCCGGGATGCGCCGCAAGGCGAAGGTGCAGGACAAGCTGGAAAAGCTGGCTGTGGCCGATGCCCGCCATGCCGTCGATTTCGCCGAGGTGGTGGTGCTGCTGCTGGATGCCACGCTTGGCCTCGAAGCGCAGGACCTGCGGATTGCCGACATGGTGCTGCAGGAAGGCAGGGCGCTGATCATCGCCCTCAACAAATGGGATTCGGCCGAGGACCAGAGCCGCCTGTTCAACGGCGTGAAGAAGGCGCTGGACGAGGGCCTCGCCCAGGTGAAGGGTGTGCCCTTGCTGACGGTTTCCGCGCTTACGGGCAAGGGGCTCGACACGCTCATGGAAGTCGCCTTCGAGACGCGGGCGCGCTGGAGCCGGCGTGTGCCGACGGCAGCCCTCAACCGCTGGTTCGAAGCGGCTCAGGAGCGCAACCCCCCTCCGGCGCCCGGCGGAAAGCGGATCAAGCTGCGCTACATCACCCAGGCCCGCAACCGGCCGCCGAGCTTCATCGTCTTCGGCACCCGGCTGGAACTCCTGCCCGACAGCTATTCCCGCTATCTGGTGAACAGCCTGCGCGACGATCTTGACCTGAAGGGCCTGCCGATCCGCATGACCATGCGCTCCAGGGCCAATCCATTCGACAGCTGAGATGCAGCGGATCGACCAACTTCTGGGGCGTGGCGCCCCGAATGCCCCGGCGCTCGTCGACCGGGACCGTAGCCTCGACTATGGCGAGATGGCCGCCCGGGTGGCGGCGATTGCCGGCGGCCTGTCGGCCCATGCGGCCCCCGGTGACAGGGTCGCCATCTGGCTGCCCAAGGGCCTCGAGGCGGTGCTGGCGCTCTTTGCTGTTTCGCGCGCGGGCTGCGTCGCGGTGCCGGTGAACCCGGTGCTGCGCGGCCAGCAGGTGGACCATATCCTCGCCGATTCCGGTGCGGCGCTTCTGCTGACGCATCGGCAGCGCGCCGCTGCGCTGGCGGCCCCGCCTTGCCCGCTGCTGCTGGTGGAAGAGGACTGGGATGCGCTGGAAGCCAGCCCCCCCGCAGGGGACGATGCGCCGGGCGGCGACAGGCTTGCGGCACTACTCTATACCTCGGGATCAACCGGCCTGCCCAAGGGCGTGATGGTCACGCATGCCAACATGCTGGTGGGCGCGCGCAGCGTTGCCACCTATCTTGCCACCAGGGCCGATCACCCCGTTCTCGCCGAGCTTCCCCTCACCTTCGAATTCGGGCTGTCTCAGGAGACGACGGCCTTTCATGCCGGCGCCTGTGCCGTGCTGCTCGATTATCTGATGCCACGCGATGTGGTGCAGGCCGTTGCGCGGCATGGCATCACCCAGCTTGCGGCCGTCCCGCCGCTCTGGGTGCAACTGGTTGCGCTGGAATGGCCGGTTGGCGCGGTGGCGGGCCTGAGGACATTGTCGAACAGCGGCGGCCGTCTGCCCGTGCCCACGGTGCGCGCGCTGCGGGCACTTTTCCCCCATGCCCGGCTTCACCTGATGTATGGGCTGACAGAGGCGTTCCGATCCACCACCCTGCCGCCCGAACTGGCGGACAGCCACCCCGACAGTATCGGGCGGGCGATTCCCGATGCCGAGATCCTCGTCGTGCGGCCCGATGGCAGCCTGACGGACGATGGCGAACCGGGAGAGCTGGTGCATTGCGGCCCGCTTGTCAGCCTGGGCTATTGGCAGGACCCGGAGCGCACGGCGCAGCGTTTCCGCCCGGCGCCGCCCGCTTCCCGGCTGGGGGGCATGGCCGTCTGGTCGGGCGATACCGTTGTGCGCGATGCGGAGGGGCTGCTGCGGTTCGTGGGCCGCGAGGACGAGACCATCAAGACCATGGGGACGCGCGTTTCCCCGACGGAAATCGAGGAGCTTGCCTATCAGAGCGGCGCCGTGGCCCAGGTGGTGGCGCTGGGCGTTGCCGATGACATGGCCGGCCACAGGATCCGGCTGGTGGCAAGCCCGGCCAAAGGCCTTTCGCCGGTTCAAGCCGAAAAGCAGCTGAAGGCTCATATGAAGCGCGAGGCCGCGCCCTATATGCAGCCGGCCAGCATCATCTGGCTGGAGCAATTGCCCGTATCCGCCAATGGCAAGCTCGATCGCGCGGGATTGCGATCAGCCTATGCGCAAACCATTGCCAGCGCGCGAAGAGGTTAGGGCCAGAGATCGGGGCCAGACATAAGAAGCCGGCAAACGAGTGGCCGGCGGGGCGTTTCAGACCCCGGCCCGAAAGGGGTAGGCAGGGCGGTTCCAGTCAGCCGGTTTCTCAGCTGCCGCGGATCCTGTCCCCAAGGGACGTGCCCACGTTATGGCTGTTGGAGGGCATCAGAAGCATGGCCGTTGCAGCACCCGCAACGACACCCAGCGTTAGGCCGATCAGCCATACAAGGATGACATTGCGCAAGCCTGTTTTTGGGCCTTCTGTCATGTGCCTTCCTTGTCCGCCCATGCGTTCTTTGTTGCTGAATTGCGACCTGCATGTTGACATGCAACTATCGTGCCACAACAAAAATCTAACTTAATCATTATGTTGCAGATTTTGCGGTGTCGCGAATTGTAAAATTTGGCGACAGTTCAGCCATAATGTGCGCCGGTGAACCACAATCCGTCCGGCGGGGCGTTGAGGCGCAGACTGGCGCGGTCGCGTGCCTCCAGCGCCGCCTTCACGGCATCGGGCATGGAATGGCCTTCCCCCACCATCACGAGCGCGCCCACCATCGAGCGCACCTGGTGGTGCAGGAAGGACCGCGCGGCGGCATGCACATGCACCTCCCGCCCCCAGTCCGCCTCCGCTTCCACGACATCCAGCCGGTCCAGCGTCTTGACGGGTGAGGCAGCCTGGCAGTGGACATGGCGGAATGTGGTGAAATCATGCCGCCCCACCAGATGCCGGGCTGCTGCCCGCATCGCTTCGATGTCGAGCGGTTTCGGCCGCCGCCAGACAAGCCCCTGCTGGTGGGTCAGCGGGGCGCGGCGGCACAGGATGCGATAGGTGTAGCTGCGGCCGATGCAGGAAAAGCGGGCGTGGAAATCCGGCGGCGTCGGGGCGCAATCGAGAACGGCAACAGCCGCGCCCGCCATCCGCAGCCGCGCGTTCATGGCCTCCATCAACCGGAAGGGTGCGATAGCCTTCGCGATATCGACATGGGCCGTCATGGCGCGGGCATGGACGCCGGCATCGGTTCGGCCGGCCGCATGCACGGCGACCTCTTCGCCGGTGATTTCGAAGATCGCCGTTTCCAGCGCCTGCTGCACCGATGGCCCATGGGCCTGGCGCTGCCAGCCCATGAAGGGCCTGCCGTCATATTCCAGCGTCAGCCGGAACCGCTGGCTCACAGCCGGTCGCCCACGGCAAGCCGCCGGCCCCGCCACCAGTCAGCCGCCGGCATGGCCCCCTTGCCGCCGGGCTGGACCGTGACAAGGCGGACAGCGCCCCGGCCGGTGGCGATCACGCCTTCGCCGAGCACCGTGCCCGGCTCGCCCGCGCCTTCTGCCAGCGTGGCCGACAGCAGTTTCACCCGCTGGCCCTGCGCGTCGAACCAGGCGCCAGGGCTGGGCTGCATGGCGCGTACCAGCCGGCATATGTGCTCGGCAGGCGCGTCCCAGTCGATCCGGGCTTCGGACTTGTCGATCTTGTGGGCATAGGTGACGCCGTCGTCCGGCTGCGTTTCGGCCTGCACGTCGGGCAGGCGGGCCAGCACGTCCAGCATCAGGCGCGCGCCGATCACAGCCAGCCGCTCTGTCAGTTCGCCTGCCGTTTCATCGGTGATGGCGATGGTGGCCTTTGCCAGCATCGGCCCGGTATCGAGCCCGCGTTCCATCTGCATGATGGTGACGCCGGTTTCATGATCACCGGCAAGGATGGCGCGCTGGATGGGGGCGGCGCCACGCCAGCGGGGCAGAAGCGAGGCGTGGATGTTGAGGCATCCGTGGCGTGGCGACTCGAGGATGGCGCGCGGCAGCAGCAGGCCATAGGCCGCCACCACCGCCACATCGAGGCAGAGTTCGGCAAAGGCCGCCTTTTCTTCATCCGGTTTCAGGCTGAGCGGCGTGCGCACGGGCAGCCCCAGCGCTTCCGCCCGCTGGTGCACGGGGGTCGGGGTCAGCCGGCCACGGTTGGCGGGGCGCGGCGGCTGGGTATAGACTGCCGCGATGTCGTGGCCGGCCTCCACCAGCGCATCTAGCGCGGTGACGGCAAAGTCGGGGGTTCCCATGAAGGCTAGTCGCATGGCAGGGACCGTTAGCTTCGATTGCGCATGGACAAAAGCCGCGTGGATGACGCCCTTGCAAACCTGACTGCCCTGATTGCCCGCCTGCCGGGCCTTGGCCCGCGTTCGGCGCGGCGCGTTCTCCTTTATCTGATGAAGAATCGCGAGACCATGCTGAAGCCGCTTCTCGCCGCGCTCCAGAAGGTGGACAGCAGCCTGGTGAGTTGCGTGGTTTGCGGAAATCTCGACACGACGACCCCGTGCCGGATCTGCACCGACCAGAAGCGCGACCCGGCGCTGCTGTGTGTCGTTGCCGATGTCTCCGACCTGTGGGCGCTGGAGCGCGGACGGCTTTTTCCCGGCCGCTATCATGTGCTTGGCGGGACGCTTTCGGCCTTTGATGGTGTAGGGCCGGAGGAGCTTGGCATCGACCGCCTGCTGGCCCGGCTTCCCGGGCCGCCGCCGGTGGAAGAGGTGGTGCTGGCCATGAACGCCACGCTGGAGGGTCAGACCACGGCCCATGTGATCGCCGAACAGCTGGAAGGCCGGGGCGTGAAGGTGACGCAGCTGGCCCATGGCGTGCCCGTGGGCGGGGAGCTTGATTATCTGGACGAGGGCACGCTGGCGCAGGCGCTGCGACTTAGGCGCCCGCTGGGCTGAAAGCGGCGTCCCCCGGCTTCATGGCTGGCCAGGCCGGCACCCAGGCCGACACCCAGGCCGACACTCTGGCCCACATCTTGACCGGCGGGGGCCTCGTGCCTAGCTATTCTGCATGGCTATCCTCCCCATCCTCGAAGTTCCCGATCCGCGCCTTCGCCGCATCTCGGAGCCCGTGCGCGAAGTGACGGACGAGATCCGCACCCTTGTCGCCGACATGTTCGAGACGATGTACGACGCACCCGGCATCGGCCTTGCAGCGGCGCAGGTGGATGTTCCCCTGCGGATTCTGGTGATGGACCTTGGCGACGGCCCCGAGGGAGAGGATGGCAAGCCCGGGCGCAACCCGCGCGTCTTCATCAACCCTGAACTCAATGACCCTTCGGAAGAGTATAGCGTCTACAATGAAGGCTGCCTTTCCGTGCCGGACCAATATGCCGATGTGGAACGCCCGGCCCGGATCCATGCCCGCTGGCTGGACGAGAATGGCGTGCAGCATGACGAGGCGCTCGACGGGCTGACGTCGACCTGCCTGCAGCATGAGATGGACCATCTGAACGGCGTGCTCTTCATCGACCATCTGTCGCGGCTGAAGCGCGAGATGGTGCTGAAGAAGCTGGAGAAACTGCGGGCCGACAAGGCGCGGCGCAGGGCTGCCTGATGGACAGGCTGGCGGCAGTCAGGCATGGCAAGCCGCCCGAGGACTATGCAGAAAAGGAAAAGGCGCTTCAGGAGCGTCTGTGGCAGATCCTGACGGCCTATCACCGCCAGAACCGGTCGGCCATCATCATCCTCGAAGGCTGGGACGCCGCCGGCAAGGGCGGGCTCATCAAGCGTCTGACCTATGAACTCGACCCGCGCTTCTTCGAAGTCGTGCCCATAGCCGCCCCGAACGAGATCGAGCGCCGCCAGCATTACATGGCCCGTTTCTGGTCGAAGTTGCCCGCCGCCGGCAACTGGACCATCTTCGATCGCAGCTGGTACGGGCGCGTCACGGTCGAGCGGGTCGAGGGTTTCTCCACGCCGGAGCAGTGGGGCCGCGCCTATGGCGAGATCAACCATGTCGAGGAAGCGCAGGTCAATCATGGCACGCGCGTGATCAAGCTGTTCCTGCATGTTGATCAGGAAACGCAGGACAAGCGCCTGCTCGACCGGCTGGAACAGCCCTGGAAGCGCTGGAAGGTGAGCACGGAGGATTTCCGCAACCGGGGCAAGCGCGACGCCTATATCGAGGCCTATGAGGAAATGTTCGCGCGCACGGACACACCGCATGCGCCCTGGCACATCATCGGCGCAAACCACAAGAAACATGCCCGGATCATCGGGCTCGGCATCATCGCGGACCGCCTCGCCCATGGCGTGGACCTGACGGACCCGCCGCTCGACCCGGCGCTGAAAAAGCTCGCCGAGCGTGAACTGGGGTGCAAGGTTAGCCCGCGCTGAGGCGATCAGCCGGGGTAGCGGATTTCCAGGACTTCCAGCTCCCGCTCGCCGGCGGGAAGGCGCACCGTGCGGCACTCGCCAACCCGCGCGCCCTTCAACGCGATGGCGACCGGGCTGTTCCATGCTATGCGCCCATTGCCGGCGTCCGCCTCGTCCCGGCCGACCAGCGTGAGCATCTGCTCATGGTCATCCTCGTCCGCCACGCGCACGCTTGCGCCGAAGAAGACACGGTCACGGTCCGGCTGGCGTGTCGGGTCCACCACGGACAGGGATTTCATGCGTCGTGACAGGTGCGCCAGTTCCCGGTCGATTTCGCGCAGCCGCTTGCGGCCGTAGAGATAATCGCCATTTTCCGAACGGTCGCCATTTCCGGCCGCCCAGCTCACCACCTCCACCATCTTCGGCCGCTCCTCCCGGAACAGCGCATCATAGCGGGCCTTGAGCGCGGCCATTCCGGCCGGCGTGATCGGGTCTGTCGCCATGGTGGCCTATTTGTTCCTGAGCCAGCTCGACGCATGCGGCCGTGCGCCTGCGCGCTTGGGTTCGAGCAGGCTGTAGACCACGGCATTCTCGACCACCCGGTGCACATAGGTGCGGGTTTCGGAGAAGGGGATCAGTTCCACCCAGTCGATGATGTCGTCGAGACCGGCCGGGTCGCCATTGGCCGCAAGCCATTTGCGCACATTGCCGGCGCCGCCATTGTAGGCGGCGATGGCCTGCGCCGCCGTGCCGAAATTGTCCCGCCTGAGGCCGATG
>CAYMZC010000012.1:0-32912 GCA_964394815.1 uncultured Sandaracinobacter sp.
CACCCGGGCGCATGTCCTTCAGCTTCACCAGCCATGGCATGCCGCCATTGCGCAGGGCCTTGCCGCTGCCCGCGCCCGGCATGGCCACGCCCTTCTCCTCGACATGCATTCCATGCCGCCGCTTCCCGGGGCTGCCCCGGCGCAACTGGTCCTGGGGGACAGGCATGGCCAGTCGGCCGCGCCACGGCTGGTGGACTGGCTCGACGATGCCTTCCGCGCGCGCGGGCTTAAGGTGGCGCGCAACAGCCCCTATGCCGGTGGCTACACCACCCAGCGGCACGGCCAGCCCGCCACGGGCCAGCATGCGGTGCAGCTGGAATTCGACCGCAGCCTCTACATGGACCCGGTGACGCTGGTGCCGCACGGCGGCTTCTCCGCTCTGGCGGCCATGATCGCCGGGGTAATGGCGTCCCTGCGCGCCGCCCTTCCGCACTTGCTGGATGCCAAAGCCCTGCCGCTGGCAGCGGAATAGCCTCGCTCGCGGCGGAACAGCCTCTCAGCCTTCACGGGGTGGACGCCAGCGCTCATGGCGCTATTCGGTCTGGCATGAGCTGGATTGATCTTCGTCAGGTATCGGACACCGATTTCGAACTCGACCTCGTGCCGCGCGTCTGTGTCGGCCCGCCCGACCGCCTGTTCATGTTCGGCGGCGTGGGCCTCGGCCTTGGTCTCCAGGCGCTGCAGACCGTCACCGGCCGGCCGCCGGTGTGGGCGACGGCGCAATATGAAAGCTATGCCCGCCCCGGCGAGACCATCCGATTCCGGGTGGACGAACGGGTGCGCGGCAACCAGGTGAGCCAGGCCCGCTGCACTGCGACGGCCGGCGACCGCGAAATCCTGACGGTGATTTCAGCCCTTGGCGCGCGCTCCATGCCCGAACGCGGCCAGTGGACGCTGGCGCCCCGGGCCGCCCCGCCGGACGATTGCCGCCCGCGCGTCCTCAACATGCGCCGTCACCCGGATGACATCCACAGCCGCATCGACTTCCGCATCGCCGTGGGCGCCATGCAGGGGCCGACCGTGGGCGACGGCGTCGCGCCCGATGGCCATGTGGTGATCTGGGCACGGCCCAACCCGGATGTGCTCGGCCCCGGCCACCCGATCGACCCGGCCTTCGTCGCGATCGTCGCCGATTATGTGCCCTCGGCCGTCGGCCCGGCGCTGGGCGTGGATGCCGGCGGCAACAGCCTCGACAATTCCATCCGCTTCCACCGGATGGTGCAGACCGAATGGCTGCTGTGCGACATCCAGATCCACGGCATCGCCAACGGCTTTGCCCATGGCCGCATGCACATCTTCGCACAGACGGGCGAGCTGATGGCCACCGCCTCGCAAAGCATCATCCTGCGCCTCTGGAAGGACTGACGGCCCCGGCCGGCCTGCTTCTGGCCGTCTTTGGCTGACGCCCCGGTCCCTGGCGCCAAAATCCCCGGCGCCTCAGTCCCCGGCGCCTCAGTCGCCGGCATCTGCCTCGATGGCGTCGATGTCCTCGTCCGTCAGGCCGAAATGATGCCCCACCTCGTGCACCAGCACATGGGTGACGAGATGTTCGAGGCTGTCCTCGCCATGCGCCCATTCATCGAGAAGCGGGCGGCGATAGAGGAAGATGGTGGGCGGCAGCGCGCCGGTCATGTCCTGCCCCGGATCGCCCACATGATGGCCCCAGTAGAGGCCGAGGATGTCATAGGGGCTTTCCAGCTCCATCGCGCGCATCACTGTTTCGTCGGGAAAATCCTCCACCCGCAGGATCACATGCGCCATGTGCTGGCGGAAGAGTTCGGGCAGGCGTTCCGCCGCGGCTTGCGCCAGCCGCTCGATATCGGCGAGTGTGGGGGCGTGAAGGGGCATGCCGCCCCTTAGCGCGGAGACGGAACATGGTCGAGAAGCTGGATGCAAAGGCACGCGCGGCGCTTGGCGCCGAGCTTCCCGAATGGCGCCTTGACGGGGAGCGGCTGCTGCGCAGCTTCCGCTTCCGCGATTTCGTCGAGGCCTTCGGCTTCATGAGCCGCGTGGCGCTCCTGGCAGAGCGGGCCGACCATCACCCTGAATGGTCGAACGTCTGGAACAAGGTGGATATCGCACTCACCACCCATGATGCGGGCGGGCTCAGCCAGCGCGACGTGGCGCTCGCGCGGCAGATTGACGCGATCTGCCCGCAATAGCGGCAGTGCGTCGCACCCGTCCTTGGATAGGGTGCCGGCGCACCAATGTCCCTCCCGGGCCGCTGATGACAGCGGCCGCATATGGGAGAATGATGGATGAAAGCCCTTTTCACTGCCGCCGCAACAGTCGCGCTGCTTGCAATGCCTGCGGCTGCTTCGGCCGCGCACCACGGGAAGAAGGACATCGTCGACACGGCCGTTGCCGCCGGCCAGTTCAAAACGCTTGCCGCAGCCCTCACGGCTGCCGGGCTGGTCGATACACTGAAGGGTGAAGGCCCCTTCACCGTCTTTGCGCCCACCGATGCCGCTTTCGCAAAACTGCCCGCCGGCACGGTGGAAAATCTGCTGAAGCCCGAAAACAAGGCGCAGCTGAGCGCGATCCTCACCTATCATGTCGTGCCGGGCAAGGCGCCGGCGTCTGCTGTCACCGGCAAGGTTTCGGACGTGGCGACCGTGAACGGCGCGATGCTGAAGATCGACGGCACCAACGGCGTGAAGGTGAATGACGCCAGCGTGACCGCAGCCGACGTCATGGCTTCGAACGGCGTGATCCATGTGGTGGACACGGTGCTGCTGCCGCCCGCGAAATAACGGGGCAGGCGAAACGAAAAAAGGGGCGGCGGACCATCGGCCCGCCGCCCCCTTTCTTTCAGCCGTGGCTGCCGATCAGCGCGGCGCCATACGGATGGAACCGTCGAGGCGCACGTCCTCGCCGTTGAAGTAGCTGTTCCGGCACATTTCGAGCGCGAGGCTCGCATATTCTTCCGGATTGCCGAGACGCTTCGGGAACGGAACCTGGGCGCCCAGCGCGTCCTTCACATTCTGCGGCGCGGCAGCAAGGAGCGGCGTGTTGAAGATGCCCGGCAGGATGGTGTTGACGCGGATGCCTTCGCTGGAAAGGTCACGCGCGATCGGCAGGGTCATGCCGACAACGCCGCCCTTCGAAGCGGAATAGGCGGCCTGGCCGATCTGGCCGTCTTCGGCGGCCACCGAGGCGGTGTTGATGATCACGCCGCGCTCGCCATATTCATTCAGCGGATCAAGCGACATCATGCCGGCGGCCGACTTCGCGATGCAGCGGAAGGTGCCGACGAGGTTGATCTGGATGATCATGTTGAAGGCATCGAGCGGGAAATGCTTGATGCCGCCCGTCGCCTTGTCGCGGCTGGCGGTCTTGATGGCGTTGCCGGTGCCGGCGCAGTTCACCAGGATGCGCTCCTGGCCGATGGCGGCACGGGCCTTGGCGAAGCCGGCGTCGACCGAGGCTTCGTCCGTGACGTTCACCTGGCAGAAGACACCGCCGAGTTCGGCGGCCAGGGCTTCACCCTTTTCGGCGTTCAGGTCGAACAGGGCGACCTTGACGCCTTCCTTGGCAAGCGCGCGCGCAGTGGCGGCGCCAAGCCCGGATGCGCCCCCGGTGATGACAGCGGAAAGACCTTTGAGTTCCATAGACGAACACTCCCGTTTGGCGGTTGGTTTGCGCTTTGCCTTACGCCGGTCCGGCGGAAGTCTCATCCACAAATCAGGGAGGTTTTCACCCTTTCGGCCCTTATTTCCGGGCCAGCGCCCGTTCCCTCAGGGCAAGCGCGATGCTGGACGCAAGGATGATCGCGCCGCCCAGAAGCGTCAGCAGGTCGTAACGCTCCCCGAAAAGGAGGATGCCGGCTGTCGTGATGATGCCGAAGCGCACGAAATCATAGGGCAGGACAGCACTGGCATCGGCAAGCGCGAAGGCGCGGGAAAGCGCCAACTGCCCGGCAGCGGCGCAGGCGCCCAGCGAGACGAGGATCGGCCACAGATTGGCGGACGGCCAGCTCCAGAAGGGAATCGCAAGGATCATCGACACGGGCGTCGTCAGGATGAAGCTCCAGGCGGTGACGGCGCGCACATCGTCAACGCCGGTCAGGGCCTTGATGGCGATATAGGAATAGGCGGTGGCCAGCGCCGAAACCAGCGCCGCCCACAGGCCAGGCGACATGTCCGTCGCCCCCGGTCGCAGCACGAGCAGCATGCCGGCAAAGCCCACCGCCAGCGCCGCCCCGCGGATCCAGCGGATGCGCTCGCCCAGGAACAGGGCGGCGGCAACCGTCGCGAAAAGCGGCGCCGTATAGTTGATGGAAAGCACATTGGCGAGCGGCGCGTTGGCAACGGCATAGAAGGTGGCAAAGGTGGCAACCACCCCCGATGTCGCGCGCCGCACATGGCCGGGCAGCCGCTCCATCTTCAGCAGGCCGGGCGTCATCAGCAGCATCGGCATGAGCCACAGAAGCCCGATGAAATTGCGCCATACGACGATGGCGAAGGGGTGCAGTTCCTCGGAGGCGAGGCGGATCATCACCCACAGCCCGGAAAAGGCGACGCAGCCAAGCACCATCCACAGCACAGCCCGGACATGTGCCGGAAGAAGGGGCATGGCCGCGCGCCGCCCTGTCAGTGGTTGAAGTGCCGCAGGCCGGTGAAGGCCATGGCAAGGCCGCGCTCGTCGGCGGCGGCGATCACCTCGGCATCGCGCATCGAGCCGCCGGGCTGGATGACGGCGGTGGCGCCGGCATCGGCTGCTGCCAGAAGGCCATCGGCAAAGGGGAAGAAGGCATCGGAGGCAACGGCGCTGCCGATGGTGCGCGGCTCCGCCCAGCCGGCGGTTGCGGCGGCGTCGCGCGCCTTCCATGCCGCGATCCGGGCGCTGTCCAGCCGGCTCATCTGGCCGGCGCCGATACCGGCCGTCGCGCCATCCCTGGCATAGACGATGGCATTGGATTTCACATGCTTGGCCACTGTCCAGGCAAAGGCCATGTCGGCCAGTTCGCGGGGCGTGGGCTGGCGCTTCGTCACGATCTTCAGCTCGCCCATCAGCTGATTGTCCCGCGACTGGACGAGGAACCCGCCGGAAACGCTGCGCAGCACCAGCCCCGGCCGTGCCGGATCGGGCAGCGGCGCGATCAGCAGCCGCAGGTTGGGCTTCTTCGCCACCACGGCCCTTGCCGCTTCGTCCGCCCCGGGGGCGATGATCACCTCGGTGAACAGCTCGGTGATGATCTTCGCCGTTTCGGCGTCAAGCGGGCGGTTGAGCGCGATGATGCCGCCAAAGGCCGAGACAGGGTCGCAGGCCTTGGCTGCCAGATAGGCATCGGCCAGCGTCGCGGCACTGGCCACGCCGCAGGGGTTGGCATGCTTGATGATGGCGACTGTCGGGTCGGAATCGCGGAATTCGGCGATGAGGTTCAGCGCGCCATCGGCATCGCCGATGTTGTTGAACGACAGGGCCTTGCCCTGCACCAGTTCCGCACCGGCAATGCCCTGCGCAAGGCCGGGCGCGGCATAGAGCGCGGCCGACTGGTGCGGATTCTCGCCATAACGCAATTCCTGCACCCGGCGGGCAACCATCGGCAGCCGCTCAGGGAAGGCTTCGCCCTGGTCGGCATGGGCGAACCAGCCGGCGATGGCGCTGTCATAGCCTGCCGTGGTCTGGAAGGCCTTGGCGGCCAGCCGGCGGCGGGTGGCCAGCGAAAGCCCGCCGTCCGCCAGTTCGGCGGCAAGGGCTGCATAATCGGCGGCATCCGTCACACAGGCGACGAAGGCGTGGTTCTTCGCGGCCGAGCGCACCATCGCCGGGCCGCCGATGTCGATGTTCTCGATGATATCCTCGCGCGGCGCGCCCTTCGCGACCGTCGCCTCGAAGGGGTAGAGGTTGATCACCACCATGTCGATCGGCGCGATGCCATGATCGCGGGCAGACGCCTGGTGCGCGGCATCGTCGCGCAGCGCCAGCAGCCCGCCATGCACCTTGGGGTGCAGCGTCTTGAGGCGGCCGTCCATCATTTCGGGAAAGCCGGTGTGATCCGACACGTCGATGACGGAAAGCCCGGCATCGCGAAGCGCCCTGGCCGTGCCCCCCGTCGAAAGCAGCTCGGCCCCATGGGCTGCAAGCGCGGTGGCGAATTCGACGAGGCCCGTCTTGTCGGAAACGGACAGCAGGGCGCGGCGGATGGGAAGACGATCGCTCATGAACTACGAACCTTGCAAGCCATGGATTGGGGAGGAATATGCAGGGCGGTGCCCCAGCCAGCCGGACAAGGCAAGCCCCGAGGGCGCTTCAGCCGAGGCGTGCCTGACGCTTCAGGCTCCAGCCGACATCGGCGTCCTGGCCCGGCTGCACCAGAGTCGTCAGCAGGATCTGCTGCACTTCGCGGCTGTCCCCCTCGGCCGAGATGAAAAGGCTCGGCTCGATGGACACCAGCCCCGGCCCGCTGTTGAAGCGGGCCCGGAAGGCCCAGGCGAGAGCCGGCTGGCGGCGGCTGCCGGCAAGGCGGATGAGCGCGCCCTTCCCGTCCTCGGTGATGGCGGCCTCGGCTTCCGGGCCGAGGTGAAAGCGGATGGCGACCGCAAGCGGCTCTGCCCGGCGGTTCAACGGAAAACTGCCCGCCAGGTTGCCCGGCAGGCCGGAGCGCACGCGCAGCAGCCTGTCCTCCCCGCGCAGGTCATCGCCATCGGGCGAAAGCCACAGGCTGCGGCGATGATCATAGCCGAAGCGGCGACGCCAGCCGTCATGGCTTGCCTCCAACCACTGGCCTTCGGCTGAGGATCGCGGCTCCGCCAGCACTTCCTCCACGCCGCCCATGCGGCGCGGGCTGCCATCCTTCAGCCGGCTGGAGTTGGTGTCGGCGAGCACCAGCGTGGAATGGCCGGCGGTGGACCTGAGGCCCATGACCAGCTCGGGCGGATAGCCGCGCGGGCCCATGGCCCCGCGCTCGCCGCCGCAGTTCACCACGATCAGCCGTTCCCCATCGCTCATGGTGAAGGACAGCGTCGATGCATGGGCCGTGGTGCTGAGGCGGGCAGGCGGCGGCAGGCCGGCATCGACGATGATGCGCACATCGCCCGCCACCAGCCGCTGGAAGCCCGAAAGCCGGCCCGGCGGATCGCGGCTGACCGATGCCCCCAGCCGCGCCATCTGTGCCGGCGTCGGCTGGCCGCCATGCCAGGGGGCGGGCAGCCCGTCGCCCATGGCGATGGCCGAAAGCGCACGGACAAGGGCCTGGCGCCTGCCGGCAAGGGCCTGAGGAAGCGGCTGGCCGCAGGCGGCGTAGAAGGATTCGATGACAAGGATGAGATCGCCCAGCCGGGCGAGATCGAGCGGGCAGCGGCTGATGGCCGACCCATCCGGGTTAATGAGCGCGTCGAGCGCGCCCTCGAACTGCGGCAGGATTGCTGCCGTCTTGTCCTCATTGCCCGGCAGGATGAGCGACGCGCCCAGAAGCCCGGCGAAGGCTTCGGCGCAACCGATGCCCGGCTGCATGCGCGGGGCCGCGCGCATCAGGTGGCGCGCCCAGCGGGCAATGCCGTTGAGGACGGCCGAGCGGTGGATGTGATCCGTGCCCGGCATCACCAGCGGGGCATGAAGGATCGCCATGAGGATTCGCCGGCCGGTGGCGTCGGGCGCCCAGGCCTGTTCGTCATAATCGTGGAAACGCGCGAGCCAGCGCCGGGCCAGCGCTTCCGCCCGCGCCACCTCGGCGGCGGAAAGCGGGCCGGCAGCCGCGAGATCGCGCAGCCAGCCCCAGCCATGCACCCAGTCCCGCCATGTGGCAGGCGCATCGGGCGCATCGAGCCTTGCGTCGGCCATGCCCTGACCATGACCGTCGCGGAACAGACGGCCCCCCTTCAGCCGCTGCCCGGTTGCGGCATCGCCCGGAATCGGATCCGCCGGCACGGCCCGCAGCTTCAGCGGGAAGCGCCCCTTCAGGCGCGCCTTGTGAAAGGGCGAGGAATAGGCGAGCCGGTCGATCCGCTCCGACAGGCGTTCGGCAAGCGACGGCCCGCGGTCCCCGAGCTGCCGTTTGTGGTGAAGGGCGTCGGGATCGGCGGGATCGGCGTCGTCGGCCATGATCAGGCAGCGCTTCCCTTCAGCGCGGCGATGTTGGCGGCATAGGCTGAAGCCCCGCCGCGAAAGCTTGCCGTGCCGGCCACCAGCACGGTCGCGCCCGCATCGATCACGCGGCGGCAATTGCCCTGATCGACACCGCCGTCCACCTCCAGCTCGATCGGCAGGCCCAGCTGGTCAATCCTGCGGCGGATGGTGGCGATCTTGGGCAGGGCGCTCTCGATGAAACTCTGGCCGCCGAAACCCGGGTTCACGCTCATCACCAGCACCAGGTCGATCATGTCCATCACATGGTCGAGGCAATCGATGGGAGTGGCCGGGTTCAGCACCACGCCCGCCTTCTTGCCCAGCGCCCGGATCCGCATCAGCGTGCGGTGCAGATGCGGGCCGGATTCCGGGTGCACCGACAGGATGTCGGCCCCGGCTTCGGCAAAGGCCTCGACCAGCGGGTCGGCGGGCGTCACCATCAGGTGCACGTCGAAGGGCTTTTTCGAATGCGGGCGCAGCGCCTTCACCACCATCGGGCCGATGGTGAGGTTGGGCACGAAATGACCATCCATCACGTCGACATGAATCCAGTCGGCGCCGGCAGCGTCGATGGCGGAGACTTCCTCGCCAAGACGGGCGAAATCGGCGGAAAGGATGGAGGGGGCGATCTTCACGGACTGCATGGACGGTTCCTAGCCGCTGTCGCCTCTTGCGCCAAGGGCCGGGCCGCCCTTCAGCCGCGAATTCGCCCCGCCGCACGGCGGACGATCGCCAGCCGCTCGCTGTCGGGCGCGGTCGGCCATGCCTCGATTTCCGCAAGGGTGCGGCCACAGCCGGTGCAGATGCCGCGCTTCACCCGGCAGACATTGCGGCAGGGCGACGGCACGGAAGACGGCACGGTCGGGGGAAGCTGAATGGCCATTGCGGTCATCTGGTGTCTTGAGGCTGTCATGGGAAGAGAGCATGCGCGAAACGGGCAACGCGAAGCAACATCAGGAAGCAGGAGCGGAAGGCATGATGACGGGGATCGGGCGGCGCGGTTTTCTGGGCGGCCTGGGGCTGCTGGCGGCAAGCCCGCTTCTGGCGCAGCGGACTCCGCCGCGAATCCCGGCCTTTCCCTTCACGCTGGGCGTGGCCGCCGGGGACCCGGCCGCCGACGGCTTCGTCATCTGGACCCGCCTTGCCCCACGCCCCGGCGAACCGCTCGCAGGCCTCGACCCGCTGCCCTACCCCGTGCGCTACGAAGTTGCCGAGGATGAAGGCTTCGGCCGCCTCGCCGCCGTCGGCGAGGCGATGGCGCGGCCCGAGCTGGGCTTTTCCGTCCACGCCGAAGTGGCGGGCCTGAAGCCCGGCAGGCCCTATCACTACCGCTTCATGGCCGGCGACGCGGTATCGGCCATCGGGCGCGCCCGCACCCTGCCGGCCTTCGGCGCCGATGTGGCGCGGGTGCGGCTGGCGGTGGCCGGCTGCCAGGATTACCAGTCCGGCCTCTACACCGCCTGGCGGCATCTCGCCGGTGAGGACGCCGACGCCGTCTTCCATTATGGCGACTACATCTACGAGAATGGAGCGCGCGAAACCTACTACAACTGGAACACGGGCCAACAGGAACCCACCGTGCGCCAGCATGACGGCCCGATGGTCTTCAGCCTCGATGACTATCGCCGCCGCTACACCCAGGTCAGGCTCGATCCAGACTTGCAGGCGGGTCATGCCTCGGCCGCTTTCCTGTCGAGCTTCGACGACCATGAGATCGTCAACAACTGGGTGGAGGACATCGACCAGCATGGCACCCCGGCCGAAGTCTTCCGCCTGCGCCGGCAGGCCGCCATGCAGGCCTGGTACGAGTTCATGCCGGTGCGGGCCGATGCCCTGCCGGTGAACGGCGTTTCCGGCCCCTATCGGCAGTATCGCTTCGGCCAGTTGCTGGATGCCCGCATGCTCAACACGCGGAACTGGCGCACGGACCAGCCCTGCAACGACCGCTATGGCACATGGTGCGAGGGGGTGAACGACCCGAAGGCCGAAGTGCTTGGCCGGACGCAGGAAGACTGGCTCGTCAACGGGCTGAAGGCGCGCCCGGCGCGCTGGAACGCCCTGCTGCAGCAGATCATGATGATGGACCTCGACCGCGCGCGGGCCGAAACACGCACCATCAACACCGACAGCTGGGCCGCCTACACGGCCCCGCGTGACCGTCTGCTCGACCGGCTGGCCGGCGTGCCGAACCTCGTGGTGCTCACCGGGGACGAGCACCAGCACATCGTGGGCGAAGTGCGAAAGACCGGGGCGGCGCCCGAAACGCCCGCCGCCGCCGTCGAATTCGTCACCACCTCCATCTCCAGCGGCTCGGACGGGCCCGGCGAACGGAGCGAACATGCCGAATGGCTGCGCCGCAACCCCGGCCTCGCCCACATCCATGACCAGCGCGGCTACAGCCTTATGACCATCGACAGGAACGGCTGGCAGGCGGAGATGAAGGTGGTGGACACGGTGCGCAGGCCGGGCGGTCGCCTTTCAACCCAGGCGCGCTTCCATGTGCCACCGGGCATTTCCCGCGTTGATCGCGCCTGATCGCGCCTGATCGCGCCTTATCCCAGGGGCGCGCTTGTCACAAAACTGCGCGGACCTGTCATATAATTTTCATATAAGCTTCAACAAAGCGTAATGCCGGCCTATGTGAGCAGCCGCCCATCAACTGGCCGGAGCCATTTTCATGCGTCTGCATAGCCTTGCCCTTACCGGGCTGATTTCCTTGTTCTCGGGCGGTCAGGCCATCGCGGGCGACTGGAGTTTCTGGGGCAACAGCCAGGTCGATGGCCCTCTCGGCGGGGACTGGGTCTTCTCCGTCGATTCATCCTTCCGCTTCGCCGATGACATGGAGCGCCATGCCACCACGCAGGTGCGCGGAAGCGTCGGCCGCAAGATGGGCGGCGGCCTCACCCTTTCGGCCGGCTATCTCTACGGGCAAAGCTACCGTCCCGGCCGGGACACGGTCGAGCACCGCTTCTACCAGCAGGCAAGCTATCCGATTCTGGGCGAAACGGTGCGTCTCAGCGGGCGCACGCGGTTCGAGCAGGGCATCTTCAACCGTGGCGGCGGCCTCGGCCTCAGGGTGCGTCAGCAGCTGAAGCTGACAGCGCCGCTGGCCGATGACCGCGGGCCGGATTTCGTGGCATCAGGCGAAGCCTTCGTCCGCCTTGATGATGCCGGAACGGTGCAGCGCTCGGGCTTCGACCAGTTCCGCGCCTTCGCCGGGCTGAAGATGCCGGTCACGAAGGTCGTGGCGCTCGAAGGGGGCTATATGGGCATCTTCCGCGACCGCCCGGCGCGCCGCAGCGACATTGTGCAGATCACGGCTTCGGCGAAGTTCTGAAGCCCGGCTTGCGGCCCGCTTGCAGGGCCAGTCCGGCTCTCAGTGCGTCACCACCACTTGCGCCGTCTCATGCCCGGCAGCCAGCAGCGGCATGCGGAAGGCCATGGCGAGGGCTGCATCGGCGGCCTTGTCGGCCAGGGCCAGCATCTCAGGCGCGCGGCCCTGCCTGAGGAACAGATCCGGCGCCTTGCCGGCATTGTCACGCTGCAGATTTTCGCTCACGCTCGTCACCACCGTGGCCCAGCCCTTGTCCTGATAGGTCTGGGCCTGCGCCCAGTCGATCGTGGGGGGCAGGACATCTATTTCCGGGCGACGCACGCGCAAGATCCGGGCTTCCGCGTCCCAGTCGAGGTCCGCTTCCGTCAGGCGCGATAGATCGACGACATAATTGAGCGTCGCGGGCAGGATGACTGTCTGCCGCGTGGTGGCAACCGTGATTGGCCCAACCGTGGTATCGCGCGCGGACGTGACCGGAAGCGACAGGCGCGCCGTCAGCACCACCAGCTTCTGCTGGCGCTGGACGGAATGGAGCATCGCCCCCATCAGGTCAGGCTTGCGGCACAGGCCCACGGCTTCGCAGGCTTCGCGGCGGCGATCCGGGCCGGCGGCAAGAAGCAGAAGGCCCGCCAGCAGCGCAATCGCCCCGACGATGGCGAGAAACCGCCTCATGTCCTGGCCCAGCTGTCCCCGTCGCGCCGCACCGCGCCTTTCTGCTCCAGGTCGATCAGGTGCGCCAGCACGCTGCGCCCGGCGGCCGGCCACAATTGCCTGTCGATGCTGGCATACATCTGTTCGACCATGGCGGGTATGGTGCGCGGGCCTTCGGCCAGATGGTTCAGGATCTGCGTCTCGCGCTGGCGGCGATGCGCCATCAGGTGGCGGACCAGCCGCTGCGGTTCCCCGATGGGGGCGCCGTGCGTCGGGAAATAGCGGCGGTCGTCCCGCTCCAGCAGCTTCGCCAGAGAGGCCATATAGGCCGCCATGTCGCCATCGGGCGGCGCGACGACCGTGGTGGACCAGCCCATGACATGATCGCCCGAAAACAGCACACCCTCCTCCTCCAGCGCGAAGCAGAGATGGTTGGACGTGTGGCCGGGCGTATGCACGGCGCGCAATGTCCATCCCGGGCCCGTGATTGCCTCGCCATCGGCCAGCACGATGTCCGGCGCATAGTCGGGGTCGAAACCGGCATCTGCGCGCGGGCCGTCGTCGTTCAGGGAGAATGGGGCGCAACCCGCGATCTGCCCGCCCAGCCGCGCCTTCAGCGGACCGGCGGCCGGCGAATGATCGAGATGGGTGTGGGTGACGACATGATGGGTCACGGTTTCGCCCTCGACCGCGCGGGCGACCGCTTCGATATGGGCTGGGTCGGCCGGGCCCGGATCGATGATCGCCACCCGGCCATTGCCGACGATATAGGTGCCGGTTCCCAGGAAGGTGAAGGGCGAGGGGTTGCGCGCCAGAACCCGGCGAACCAGCGGCGACAGGCGCTCGGCGGCGCCATAGGGCGCGTCCTTCACCATCTTCTCGTAATCAGGTGTCACGCTCACCGGACTAGCCGCCGCCCGCGCGGCGGACAAGCCCGGTGAGCGTTACGCCCGGCAAACGCCCCGCAGTGTCAGGCCGGTGTGGCCGCCGCCCGGCGCCGGCGGGCCGAAAAGCCCACAAGGCCAAAGCCGGCGACGAGCATCGCCCATGTGGCGGGCTCGGGCACGGCGGTCAGGCGGAAGGCGTTTGCCGTGATGTAGCGGCCAAGTTCGTGGCCCACGGCCAGCGCCGGATCATTGTCGAAGGCATAGTGGATGCCGCCGTAGATCCGGCTCATCCCGGCTTCGGCCGCGGCTTCCGAGAAACTGGTGAAGCAGCGGTCACCAAGCGGCACGATCGGATCGGCGGTGACGCAGAAATCGAACATGTCGCTGCCGAAGACCGAGGCGAGCGCACCGGCTGCCGAAGCGCTGAAGATGCTGTGGCCGGAAATATAGCTGGGGAAGTTGGGGGTCGTCCAGGCCGGCACCCAGTCCGGATCGCCTTCCACGCCGCAGATGTCCACGGTGCAGTTCTGGATGGCCGTGACGGGACGCCAGTAATCATAGGCGTATTTCATGTCCCAGCCGGCGATGCCGCCATCGGCGACAGCCGCGCCCACGGCCGCGAGCGCCTGGATTTCCTGCATCAGCCCGAGGCCCTTGGCGGTCGCCGCATCCTGGGCGATCTGCAGCCAGTGTCCGGGCGGGGTGAGGGTGCCGGGGCCGTCGGCCCAGAAATAGCCGATGTCATGCAGCTCCTGCGGCGCGCAGCCGACACAGCCGATCGCCTTCACTTCCTCATAGGCCGCAATCCATTCATCCGAACCGATGGCGGGCGGCGGGCCGAGGCGGAACTGATCACCGCTGGCGATCACGAAGGGATTGACCTCGCCCCAGCCCGGCAGCAGCGGGTCGGCCCCATCCGGCGCGACGCTCTGGAAATCGCCCGGCTGGTCGCCGAACACATAGGGCGTCTGGGCCGTCAGGCTGCCATCGTTCGTCCGGCTTGCGAAGAGATCGTCACACACCATGCTGCCGAAACTGACGCTGGCGACAAGCTTGCCCGGCGCCAGGTTGAGCGTCGCCAGATGCGCGTCGCGCTCGGCAAGCAGGCGCCCGGACTGCTCGGGGAAGATCGACGCCAGCATGCCATAGCCGGCGGCAAGGGCTGCCGCACGCGGATCCACCGCACCGGTCGTGCTGCCGGTGTAGGAATAGGGCGTGTAGCGGCTACCTGTCGCGGCATTCACGGCATCATACATCGCGATTTCCACCATCGCGATGGCGCGGGCTGCCACGGGCGGCGCCATGGCTGACACCTGGATGCTTTGAATCAGGGCCTGGTTGACATCGGAAACGGCCGAGGCATCGACGGGGCTTGCAGCAGCAAGCGCCAGCGTCGTGCATCCGGCTGCCATTGCATAGCACACATGGCGGGCAACTCCGCCGGTCTTCATAAAAGTCATCATGCTTGGCTTGACCTCCAGTCGCGCCCGGAAAGGCGCGTGAATTGGCCCTATCCGAGCCATTTCACGCGCCCACTTGATCCAGATCAAACTGTAGTCATTAGAGACGATGATGGAACGACGAAACGTGATTAATGAGCGCTAATCAGTTCCGCTGGCGCCGCATGAAGGTCGGGATACGGGTGCCATCGTCCTCATTCTCGACCTCGGGCTCGGGGGCGAGGGTTTCGACAGGCTGTTGCTCGGCCGTGCTGCGACGCGACATACTGATCATCCGCTGGAAGAGAGTCTGGCGCTTTTCCGGCTGCGGCGCTGCAGCAGGCGCGGCCCTCACCTGTTCCGGCTCCACGCGCGGGGCCGGCGGCGCCAGCGGCAGTTCGGCAATGGTCGGCTCCGCCGCCTTCTGGGCAGGCTGCTCGGCCTCCACCGTCGCAACCGGCGCCATCGGCTCATCAAGATCCATGATGTCCTCGTCGCTCATGCCGGCATCATCGTCTGCCGCCATGCTTTCGGCATTGTCGGCCGATGCGGCCGGACGGAAGGTTCCGCCTTCCGTGCCGAAGATCCCGGCAGCCATTGGCCCGGATGCAGGGGATGGTTCGTAACGAAGGCCACCACCGCCGCCACCGCCACCGCCACCGCCGGTCGGCGGGGTCGGTTCCGTCGGCGATTCGCCGACACCCGGCTTTGCCACCAGCGCCGGGGCGGTACCAAAGATGCTGCCGCCCCCCATGCCATGGACACGGGTGGTCTGCGCCGTGGCGCCGGTCTGCGCCGGCTGCGAATTCTCGATTCCGGTCGCCACCACGCTCACGCGCATCTTGCCGCACAGGTCATCGTTGAAGGCCGAGCCGACGATGATGTTGGCATCGGGGTCGACCATCTCGCGGATATGCTGCGCTGCTTCCTCGACTTCCATCAGCCCGAGGTCTTCGCCGCCGGTGATGTTGATGATGACTGCCTTGGCGCCGCGCAGCGACACTTCGTCGAGCAGCGGGTTCGAAATGGCCTTTTCCGCCGCCTCGATGGCGCGGCGCTCGCCGTCCGCCTCGCCGGTGCCCATCATCGCCTTGCCCATTTCGCTCATCACGGTGCGGACATCGGCGAAATCGAGGTTGATGAGGCCGGGCAGCATCATCAGGTCGGTGATGCCACGCACGCCCTGGTTCAGCACCTGATCTGCCATGGCGAACGCCTGCTTGAAGGTCGTCTGCTGGTTGGCGATGAGGAACAGATTCTGGTTCGGGATGATGATCAGCGTGTCGACATGGCGCTGCAGTTCGGCGATGCCTTCCTCGGCCGAACGCATGCGCTTCTTGCCTTCGAAGGCGAAGGGCTTGGTGACCACGCCCACCGTCAGCACGCCACGCTCGCGCGCCGCGCGCGCAACCACGGGGGCAGCGCCCGTGCCGGTGCCGCCGCCCATGCCTGCGGTGATGAAGCACATGTGCGCCCCGTCAAGCGCATGATCGATCTCGGACAGCGCTTCTTCGGCCGCCGCTGCGCCGATCTCGGGACGGGCGCCCGCCCCCAGGCCCTGCGTGATCTTCAGGCCGAGCTGGATCCGCGTCTGGGCGGGCGAGAGGGAGAGAGCCTGCGCATCCGTATTGGCCACCACGAAATCGACGCCCTGCAGGCCGTCGGCGATCATGTTGGCAACGGCATTGCCACCGGCCCCGCCGACACCGATCACGCAGATCTTCGGCTTGAGTTCGACAGGCGGATTCGGGTTCACAAAATCAAAGGACATGGCAGGCTCCTCGTCACATCTCGCGTTTCAGGGTCTGGAACAGGCGGGCAAAAGCGGATTTCGGACCGGGGCCCCCGCGGCCCCGGCTGCCCTTCACGGGCATACGTGTCAGGTCGAGGCGGGGATGGCTTCCATGCAGGATCAGGCCTGCAAGGGTGGCAAAGGCGGCCGTTGACTGGGCATCGGGCAGGCCGACGAGGCCACGCGGACGACCGATGCGGACATTGCGGGACAGCACGCCCTGCGCATAATCGGCGATGCCGCGAAGCTCCGCGCCACCGCCCGTCAGCACCACCTGCCGCCCGGCGGGGCCGGTGAAGCCCATGCCCTTCAGGGTGGCGTCCACCTCGCCGAACAGATGTTCGAGCCGCGTGCGGATGACTGCGATCAGTTCCGACTTGCGGACAGGCCGGACCTCCTGCCCGTCATCCGGGTCGAGCGGGGGCACGTCGATGGTGTCGTAATTGTCGCGCGGGGCAGCCGATGCCGCGCCCGAAAGCGTCTTCAGCCTTTCGGCGGCCGAGCGCCGGGTGGCGAAGCTGCGGGCGATGTCGGCCGTGATGTCGCCACCCCCCATCGGGATGGACGCAAGGCCCGCCAGCATGCCGCCGCCATGAATGGCGACCGTGGTGACGCCCGCACCGATCTCGACGACGGCGACTCCGAGTTCGCGCTCCTCGATGTTCAGCACGCTGGCCGAAGACGCCACGCCCGAGGCGACGATCGCCTCCACGTCGAGGTGGGCTGCCCGGACGGCATGGTCGAGGTTTCGGCACGGCGGGGTGGCGGCCGTGACGATATGGGTATCGACGGCAAGGCGGTTGGCGTGGAAGCCGCGCGGGTTCATCACGCCATCGAGACCGTCGATGGTGTAAAGCGTCGGCTCGGCATGCAGGGTGGTGCGCCCCTCTCGCGTGATCTTTTCGTCGATCTGCGTGCGCGCGGCCATCAGCAGGTTCGCCATGTCATTGTCCGATATGCGATGACCGGCGATATCGATTTCGACCGTTGTGACATCGCTTTCGATATCCCCCGCCGAAAGATTGACGATGACGGATTCGATCTGGAGTCCGGCTGCCTTTTCGGCCTGCATCATGGCAGCCCGGATGGCGGCCTCGGCCTTTTCCATGTCGGCCACCAGCCCGCGCCGCAGCCCGTTGGAGGCGCGAACGCCCGCACCGATCACGCGGGGCATATTCTCACCATCGGCCATGGCGATGAGGGCCGCCACTTTCGACGAGCCGACATCGATGGCGGCGACGACGCGCTCCGCCCGCGCCTTCAGCAAATTGGAGGCATTGAGAACGGGAACGGCCATCAGATCACGGCCTCCCCCGTACGGATGAGGGGAAGGCCGGCGCCGGCCTGCGGTTGCGGCACGGGGCGCACGGCATCCGGATGCACGGCATTTGCATCAGGCGCGGCTGGGGCTGTTTGTGGTGCGGCTTGCGGTGGCAGCGCCGGCCGTGCCCGGGCGCCGGCTTCGCCGGTCACGCGCACGACCATCTTGTCGGGGATGCGCAGGTCGAAGCGCAGGAAACCCTGCCCCAGAAGCGGGGTCTGCTGGTGGATGCTGGCGAAGCGCACAAGGGCCGCATGCGCCTCGGGGCCTTCCGGCAGCGAAATCGTCTCGCCGCTCTTCATTCGGAGATCCCAGCGGCGCTGGCCGATGCGCAGCGCCGCCTCGACTTCCCCGGCAAGGGCCGGCTGGGCGGCGAGGATCCGCAGAAGCTCGCGCGCATTCTCGTGCGCGTCCGCGCCCACAAGAAGCGGCAGGGTGGAAAAGCGGGCGATGTCGTCGGTCGGCAGCGTGACGCCTTCGGCATCGATCAGGGTGATCCGGCCCTGATGCTGCCACAGGGCGGCCGGCTTGCGCTCGGCGATACGGACCTCGATCCTGTCGGGCCAGCGGCGGTAGAGGCTGGCGTCGCGCACCCAGGGAAGCTCCAGCAGCCGTTCGCGCATGGCGACAAGATCGGTCAGCAGCATGGAATCGCTGCCGCCGTAGAGAATCTGGCGATAGATATCGAGGCGGGGCTGGTTGGATGCGCCGCTGATGTCCACCTGCCGCACCACGAACCCGGCCGAAGAGGCCGAGGTGGCAACCGACAGCATCGTCTTCTGCGGCAGGTCGGCGACGATCGCCCAGATGATGGCGGCCGCGAGGCCAAGCCCTCCGAAGCCGGTGAGGATCAGGCGCCACATGGTCCTGGGCGCGACAGGCACCGTCATGGGGGTGGGCTGGCGCTGGCTTCGCCGCGCGCTTCCGCCGCGCGCCCGGGGGTTGGCGCGGCTCATGCGAGCGCCCTTTCGAGCAGCCGCGCGACAAGCGCCTGATAGGAAATGCCGCGCGCCTCGGCCTGTTCGGGCACAAGGCTCAGCGCCGTCATGCCCGGCTGGGTGTTCACCTCAAGCAGGTAAAGCCCGTCGACGCCATGGGCCGGGTTCCAGCGGAAGTCGGAGCGCGAGACGCCCCGGCAGCCCAGAAGCCGATGGGCGCTGGCGGCCTGCTCCAGCGCGCGCGCCGCGACATCGGCGGGCACATCCGCCGGGCAGACATGGGTGGTGAGGCCTTCGGTATATTTGGCGTCATAGTCGTAGAAGCCGCTGGCGGGCTTCAGCTCCGTCACGGCCAGAGGGTCGGGCACGCCGGCTTCGTCCTCCAGCACGGCGACGGTCAGTTCCAGCCCCTCGATGAAGGGTTCGGCCAGCAGCGTTTCATAATGCGCCCAGGGGCCATCGCTGCCGGCGGGGATGGGCTGCGCGATGGGGCCACCTTCGCGCAATATGGCCACACCGACCGAAGAGCCCTCGTTCACCGGCTTCAGCACATAGGGGCGCGGCAGCGGATCGCCGGCATGCAGGCCGGCGCTTTCCACGACCCGGCCCTCGGGCATGCGGATGCCCTGCGGCTGAAGCAGCATCTTCGTCAGCTGCTTGTCGATGGCGATGGCGGAGGCCGCCACGCCGGAGTGGGTGTATTTCAGGCCCAGAAGGTCCATCAGGCCCTGCACCGCGCCATCTTCGCCGGGAGCGCCGTGCAGCGCGTTGAAGACGACATCCGGGCGCGTTTCGAGCAGGCGGGCGGCAAGGTCCGCGCCGGCCGCCGGCGTCTCGCCCATGTCGAACTCGGTGACATCATGGCCCAAAGCCCGCGCGGCGCCGGCAACGCCACGGCCAGACATCAGGCTGACCGCCCGCTCGCTGCTCCAGCCACCCATGAGGACAGTGACGCGCATCAGCCCGCCCTTTCCGCATCGGCAGGGCGGCCGACCCGCCGGATTTCCCATTCCAGCTCGACGCCCGTCGCGGCCTTGACCCGTGCGCGCACCTCTTCGCCCAGCGCCTCGATGTCGGCGGCGGTGGCTTCGCCGGTGTTGATCAGGAAATTGGTGTGCTTCTCGCTCACCTGCGCCCCGCCCAGCGCCAGGCCACGGCAGCCGGCTTCGTCCACCAGCGCCCAGGCCTTGCGGCCCGGCGGGTTCTTGAAGGTGGACCCGCCCGTGCGGGTGCGCAGCGGCTGGCTCTCCTCGCGCCGGGCGGCGATGCTGTCCATCTCGGCCTGGATGGCGGCAGGATCGCCGGGCACGCCGCGCAGCGTTGCCGAAACGACGATGGCGTCTTCGGGCAAGCTGCTGTGGCGATAGCTGAAGCCCAGCTCGCCGGCCGCAAGGCTTTTCACGTCGCCCGAGCGCAGGACCAGTTCGCAGGAAAGCAGAATGTCGGCCACCTCGCGGCCATAGGCGCCGCCGTTCATGCGGACGAAGCCGCCCACCGTTCCCGGAATGCCGCGCAGGAACTCCAGCCCCGCGATTCCGGCATCGCGCGCGGCCGAGGAAACGGCGATGCCTGATGCACCGCCGCCGCAGCGCAGGGTCGTGGCGTCCAGCTGGTCGATGCCGGCAAAGGCCTTGCCCAGCCGCACCACTACGCCCGGCACACCGCCATCGCGCACGATGAGGTTGGAGCCGAGACCAAGCGCCATCACCGGAATGGCGGGGTCGAGAGCTTTCAGGAAAGCCGAGAGATCGGCCGGATCCTTCGGTTCGAACAGCCAGTCGGCGTCACCGCCCGCCTTGAACCAGACAAGCGGCGCCAGCGGCGCATGCGCCGTCAGCCGCCCGGCTGCAGGCGGCATGGACTGAAGGGGGCGCGCTTCGGCAATCATCCAAGCCCTGCCTTCTTCAGCCCGCCGGCAAGGGCGGCCGCCCATTTCGTGATGTCGCCGGCGCCAAGGCAGATCACCATGTCGCCCGGCCCCAGCATGCCGGCAAGCGCAGGCGCCAGCTCGGCTTCGCCCGCCACTGTCAGCACCTGCCGGTGGCCTGAACGGCGCAGCGCCTCGGCGAGGCTTTCGTGGCTGACGCCTTCGATCGGAGTCTCGCCGGCGGCATAGACAGGCGCGATCACCACGGCATCGGCATCGTTGAAGGCCGTGCGCCATTCATCGAACAGGTCGCGCAGGCGGGTGTAGCGGTGCGGCTGCACCACCGCGACGACCCGCGCCCGCGCGCCTTCGCGCGCGGCGGCGAGCACGGCCTTCACCTCCACGGGATGGTGGCCATAATCATCGATGATGGTGACAGCATCACCCCCGGCCATTTCGACCGTGCCGACATGGGTGAAGCGCCGCTTCACACCCGAGAAGCGGGCGAAGCCCTCGCGGATCTGCGCTTCGCCGATGCCGAGCTGATCGGCGACGGCAATGGCTGCAAGGGCGTTCAGAACATTGTGGCGGCCCGGCATGGGCAGCACCAGCCCGCCATAGCGCCGCTCGTCGGAGCCGAAGGTGCGCAGCGTCACGTCGAAGCGGTTGCCGCCCGGCACCGGCTCGACATGATCGGCGCGCACATCGGCCTGGCCGGCGAAGCCATAGGTGATGATCCGCCGGTCGGAGACGGAGGGCAGCATCGCCTGCACTTCCGGATGATCGAGGCAGAGCACCGCCGCCCCGTAGAAGGGCACCTTCTGGATGAAGGTGCGGAAGGCGGCCTTGGCGGTTTCGAAGCTGCCATAATGGTCGAGATGTTCGGGGTCGATGTTGGTGACGACCGCAACTGTCGGCGGCAGGCGCAGGAAGCTGCCGTCGCTTTCGTCGGCTTCCACCACCATCCACTCGCTGTCGCCAAGGCGCGCGTTGGAGCCATAGCTGTTGATGATGCCGCCATTGATGACGGTGGGATCGATTCCGCCGGCATCGAGAAGGGCCGCCACCATCGAGGTCGTCGTGGTCTTGCCATGGGTTCCGGCAACGCAGACGGTCGATTTCAGCCGCATCAGTTCGGCCAGCATCTCGGCGCGGCGCACCACCGGGATGCGCCGCTCGATCGCAAGGTCCACTTCCGGGTTGCCGGGCTTGATGGCGGTGGAAATGACGACAACCGCCGCCTCGCCCAGATTCTCGGCCCTGTGGCCGACCGCGACGGGGATACCCTTGTCCTGGAGGCTCTGCACGACGAGGCTTTCCGAAATGTCGGAGCCCTGCACCCGGAAGCCGAGGTTCTTCATCACTTCGGCAATGCCCGACATGCCGATGCCGCCGATCCCCACGAAATGGATCGGCCCCACATCGGTGGAGAAACCGGCGCCTGTCGTGGTTCGGGTAAAGCTGTTCATCATGCCTCTCTGGGGGCGCCGCCGGTGGCGAGCGCGCGCACTTCATGTTCGACGAGATCGGCGAGCCTTGCTGCTGCATCGGGCACGCCAAGCGCGCGCGCGAACGCCGCCGCCGCCGCCAGTGTTTCCGGGGATTCGAGAAAGCCCATCAGATTGCCCCGGAGCGTCGCTGCCGTCGCCTCTGCCTCGGGCAGCAGCATGCCGGCGCCGGCGGCGGCGAAACCGCGGGCGTTGGCTGTCTGATGATCGTCGGTCGCGGCGGCAAAGGGCAGCAGGATCGCTGGCCGGCCCATCGCCATCAGCTCTGCCATGGTCGAGGCGCCGGCGCGCGAGATGACGAGATGGGCGCGCGCCATCCGCGCCGGAAGATCCGCCATATAGGGCAGGCATTCGGCTTCGACCCCGGCTGCCTTGTAGGCATTGGCGGCCCCGGAAAGATCTTCGGCGCGGCACTGCTGCTCGACCAGAAGGCGCGCGCGCAGCCCTTCGGACAGGCCGGCGACGGCTTCGGGAACGAGGCGCGAGAGGATGCGCGCACCCTGGCTGCCGCCGACGACGAGCAGGCGAAGCGGACCATCCGCCGCTGGCGGCGCATAGGGCGTATCGCGCGCCGCGAGGATATCCTGCCGCACGGGGTTGCCGGTATGCCGGGCGCGCGACGCGATGCCGGCGTCGAGCCGGGCCGTTTCGGCATAGGTAAGCCCGATTGCGCTCACCCGCTTCTGCAGCTGGCGGTTGACCCGGCCGAGCACGGCGTTCTGCTCGTGAATGATCGCGGGAAGCCCAAGCGCGATGCCCGACAGCAGGCCCGGAAGCGAGGGATAGCCGCCGAAGCCGACGACGGCATTGGCGCCGACATCATGGGCGATGGCCTTGCCCTGCGCCCGTCCCTTCCGGATGGCAAGGGCGGCCCGCGCCCAGGCAAGGGGATTCAGGCCCGAGGCCGTGGCGCTTTCGAGCACATGGCGCGTGACACCCTCGAACAGGCCGGGAAACCGCAGGCCGCGCTTGTCTGTCAGCAGTGTGACACGATGGCCGCGCTGCTGCAGTTCCTCGGAGAGCGCATGGGCCGGCACCATGTGCCCGCCCGTTCCGCCCGCCGCAATGAGGATGGACAGGCTCATGCCGGGGCAGCCCCCGTCTTCAGATAGGGGGAGGACTGGAGGTGCCGGTTGCGCCGCGTGAGCGCAACAAGAAGGCCCATCGCGACCGCAGTCGCGATGAAGCTGGAGCCGCCATGGCTGATGAAAGGCAAGGTCATCCCCTTGGACGGCGCAAGGGACAGATTGACACTCATGTTGATCAGCGCCTGACCCCCGAACTGCGCCACCAGACCCGTCGCCGCGATCAGCGTAAAGGGGTCCTCTTCATCGAGAAGTTGTAGCAGCACACGAAGCACGATCGCAAGATATAGTAGTGCGAGCGCGAAAGCGGCGATCGCGCCAAACTCCTCCCCGATCACCGAGAAGATATAGTCGGTATGGGCTTCGGGCAGGCGGAACTTGGCTGTTCCCTCGCCCGGCCCGGCGCCGAAAAGCCCGCCCGAACGGAAGCAGTCGAGCGCCCGGTCGACCTGATAGGTATCGCCCTCGCCATGAAGGAAACCGTCAAGCCGGTTCCGGATGTGCGGCTCGAACTGATAGGCAAGCGCAAGGCCGCCCAGCACCGCCAGAATGGCGACACCCACGAACAGCATCGGCAGGCCGGCCAGCACCGCCTGCACCAGCCATACCGCGATCACCAGCGCCGCCTGGCCGAAATCCGGCTGGATGACCAGCAGGCCAACGATCAGCGCCAGCACCATGCCGCCTGCCGGAATGACGGGCAGGCTGCTGTCTTCGAAGCGCTGGGCGAAAAGCCATGCCATGGCGATGGCGAAGAAGGGCTTCAGGAACTCCACCGGCTGAAACTGGAATCCGGGCAGGGGAATCCAGCGCTGCGCGCCATTCGTTTCCGTGCCGATGATGGGCACGAGCATCAGCAGCAGCAGGAAGAAGGCGAAACCGCCAACCGCGAAGCGGCGGGCGAAATCCCGGGGCATCATCGAAATGCCCAGCATCACGGGCACGCCGACGGCGATCCAGATGATCTGGCGTTCGAGGAAATAGAGCGGATCGAGCCGCAGCGCCCCGCCCGAGAGCCGGAGGGCGGCGGCCGGCGACGCCGCCGCGACAGCAATCGCCCCCGCGCCGATCAGCACCATCAGCATGACGACAAGCGGGCGGTCGATGGTCCAGAACCAGCGCGCCAGAACTGTTCTGTCAGCCCGGCCGAAGGACAGGGTTATGCCGGCGATCCTCATGCCCCAAGCCCCTCCACGGCCGCGCGGAAGGCAAGCCCCCGCGCTTCGAAATCCCGGAACTGGTCGAAGGACGCACAGGCCGGCGACAACAGCACCGTCTCGCCAGCGCTTGCAGATTCGGACGCCGCCTTCACGGCGGCATCGAGCGTTCCGGCTTCCACCACCGGCAGCCGGCCCTTCAGCAGCTCGGCAAAAAGCGGGCCGGCCTCGCCGATCACATAGGCGGCCTTCACGGCGCCAAGATGCGGCAGGCAGGCATCGAGCTCGGCCGTCTTGGCCCTGCCTCCCAGAATCCAGTGGATGGCCGGAAACGCCTGGAGCGCCGGGGCGACACTTGTGGGGTTTGTCGCCTTGCTGTCGTTCACATAGCGCACGCCATGGCGCTCGCCCACGATCTCCATGCGGTGGGCAAGGCCCGGAAAGCTCGCCAGACCAGCCTCGATATGGACGCCATCCGCCCCGAGAATGCGGGCGGCTTCGCGTGCGCAGACCACATTCTGTGCATTGTGCGGCCCCTGCAGCGCCGGCCAGCGCAGCTGCTCGTGCAGGGCGACATCGGTAGCCGATACGCGATGCAGCTGCACATGGGCGGGCACGGCATCGGCCGCGGCGCGGGTCCAGGCATCGTCGGTCGCGATCACGGCATGGGCACCCGGCCGCTGCATGGCGAAAAGCCGCGCCTTCGAAGCGGCATAGCCTTCCATGCTGTCATAGCGGTCGAGATGGTCCGGGGTCAGGTTCGTCCACACCGCGACATCGGCGGCAAGGGTCTGGCAGAGGTCGATCTGGAAGCTCGACAGCTCCAGCACATAGACGCCGCCTGCCGGAAGGGCCGGCTGGTCGAGGATGGGCAGGCCGATGTTGCCGCCAAGCCGCGCGGTGAAGCCGGCGGCGGCAAGAAGGTGATGGAGAAGCGCCGTCGTGGTCGACTTGCCATTGGTGCCGGTGATGGCGGCAAGCCGGTGGGCAGGAAGGCCGGGGCGGGCCAGCTGGAACAGCTCTATATCGCCCAGAACGGGGCAGCCGGCTTCCCGCGCGCGCGCGGCGAGCGGATGCCGGTTGAGCGGCACACCGGGCGAGACGACAAGCCCCTCCACGGCACCGAGGTCGAGCCCGGCGAAATCCTCCAGCGCCAGACGCGGGAATTCGGCGCGCGCCTTATCCCGCGCTTCGGCATTCTCGTCCCAGGCGACGGCCGTGGCGCCCGAACGCCCGAGGAAGCGCAGCACGGACAGGCCCGTGCGGGCAAGGCCATAGACCGCGTAACGCTTGCCGGAGAGGGTGGGGGCGGACAGCATCAGCGCAGCTTCAGCGTTGCAAGGCCAGCAAGGGCCAGGACGAAGGAAATGATCCAGAAACGGATCACGACGGTGGATTCGGGCCAGCCGAGCTGCTCGAAGTGATGGTGGACGGGCGCCATCTTGAAGACGCGCTTGCCGGTCAGCTTGAAGCTCGCCACCTGCACGATGACCGAAACGGCCTCGAGCACGAACAGTCCGCCCACCACCACCAGCACGATTTCATGGTTGGTGATGACGGCGATGGTGCCGATGGCCCCGCCAAGCGCCAGGCTTCCGGTATCGCCCATGAAGACAGCGGCCGGTGGCGCATTGAACCACAGGAAGGCAAGCCCGGCCCCCACCAGCGCGCCGACAAAGACAAGCAGTTCGCCGGCCCCCCGCACGAAGTGGACACCGAGATATTCTGCAAAGACGGCGTTGCCGACCAGATATGCGATCACGCCGAAGGTGATGGCGGCGATTATGACCGGCATGGTGGCGAGCCCGTCAAGCCCGTCGGTCAGGTTCACGGCATTGCCCGCCCCCACGATCACGAAGGCCCCGAAGGCGACATAGAACCAGCCGAGGTCGATTCCGGCATCCTTCAGGAAGGGGAAGTAGAGCGTGGTGCCGGAAAAGAGGGAGACATAATAGACGGCCGCGCCCGCGATCAGGAATTCGGCGGCAAGCCGCGTACGGCCGGAAACGCCCGCCGTCGAGCGCTTCATCACCTTGTTGTAATCATCGAGGAAGCCGATCGCCCCGAAGCCGAGGGTCACGAACAGCGCCGCCCAGACGAAGGGGCGGTCCCACTCCATCCACAGCAGGGTTGAAACGGCAAGGCAGATCAGGATCAGGAGCCCGCCCATGGTGGGGGTGCCCTTCTTGGTTATCAGGTGGCTGGCCGGCCCGTCTTCGCGGATCGGCTGGCCCTTGCCCTGCTTCGAACGAAGCCAGGCAATGAAGCGCGGCCCAAGGACCAGCCCGAGAAACAGCGCCGTCACCAGCGCCGCGCCGGACCGGAAGGTCAGGTAACGAATGAGATTGAGGATGCCCGGAAAGCCCAGCCATTCGGCCAGATGATAGATCATCGGCTGCCTCCCAGTGCTGCAACGACCTTGCCGAGGCCGACGGAATTGGAGCCCTTCACGAGCAGAACGTCGCCGTCGCACAGCATGGCGCGCGCCCAGTCGATCGCGGTTTCGGCATCGGGCAGGTAGCTGGCGGCATCATGCCCGAGGGCCGCCATTTCCGGCCCCACCAGCGCCAGTTCCACCACACCGGCATCGATGATGGGGGTGGCGAGATTGGCATGGTAGCGCGCGCTTTCCCCGCCCAGTTCGCGCATGGCCCCCAGGATCGCCAGACGGCGCTTGGCCGGCGTATCGCGCAGCACGGCCAGCGCCGCCGCCATCGAGGCTGGGTTGGCGTTATAGCTTTCGTCGATCACGGTCGCATGGCCACCGGCCACCGGCACCCGCAGCCGCAGTCCCCGGCCGGGCAGGCCGTTCATGGCGGCAAGGGCAAGGCCGGCTTCCGCAATGTCCCCGCCGGCGGCCTTCACCGCCGCCAGCACCGCAAGCCCGTTCGACACCCAGTGCCGCCCCGTCATGCCGATGCGGCAGTGCAGCTCCTCTCCGGCGACATCGACGCTGAGGTCGGTGCCCTCGGCATCGGGGCAGGCGTTTAGCACGCGCACATCCGCGCCCTCGTTCCAGCCGAAGCTGAGCGACTTCAGGCCGCGCGCCGCCACGGCGGCAGACAGAATGTCGGCGTGGCGGTTGTCATGCGGCCAGACGGCATGGCCGCCCGGCTCCACCCCTTCGAAGATTTCGGCCTTTGCGCGGGCGATGCCCTCTTCATTGTCGAAATTCTCGATATGGGCGTTCGCCACCCATGTGATGACAGCCACATGCGGGCGCACCATGGCTGTCAGCGCCTCGATCTCGCCCTGGTGGTTCATGCCCATTTCGAACACGGCAAAGCGGCTGCCCTCGGGCATCCGCGCGAGGCTGAGCGGCACGCCGGTATGGTTATTGTAGCTCTTGACCGACCAGTGGGTCGCGTCGGGCGCGATACGGGCGAAGGCAAGGCGCAGCGCTTCCTTGGTGCCGGTCTTGCCGACACTGCCGGTCACCCCGATCACTTTTGCCGGCGTGCGGGCGCGGGCGGCAACGCCCAGCTGTTCGAGCGCCCGAAAACTGTCGTCCACCAGCACATGCGGGAATGGCACGGGCCGCTCGACGAGGAAGCCAGCGGCCCCGCGCGCGGCTGCCGCCTCGACAAAGGCATGGCCGTCAGCGGCAGCGCCACGCATGGCGACGAACAGCTCGCCGCCGATCAGCTCGCGACTGTCGAAGGTGACGCCTTCGGCTTCGAACGGCGCCGAAAGACGCCCGCCAGTCGCTGCGGCAATCGCCACGCCTGTCCACAGAGGCGGCCTCATGCCACGAGCGCCTGCGCTGCCTGACGCGCCACCTCGGCATCGTCGAAGGGGAGCACATCCGCGCCGATGATCTGGCCCTGCTCATGGCCCTTGCCGGCCAGCAGCACGATATCGCCCTGCCGGGCTTCGGCAAGCGCCACCCGGATGGCTTCGGCCCGGCCGGCGACTTCCAGCGCCCCGGGGGCGGCGACCATGATCTGGGCGCGGATGGCGGCCGGGTCTTCGCTGCGGGGGTTGTCGTCGGTCACGATGGCCACATCGGCGTCGCGCACGGCGATTGCGCCCATTTCCGGCCGCTTGCCTTGATCCCGGTCGCCGCCGCAGCCGAACAGCAGGATGAGCCGGTTGGTCGTGTGCGGCCTGAGCGCTGCAATGGCGGCTTCCAGCGCATCGGGCGTGTGCGCATAATCGACATAGACCGGCGCACCCGCGGGCGTGATCACCGCGCGCTCCAGCCGGCCGCGCACGCCTGAAATGCGGGCAAGGGCCGAAAGCGTGCCGGCCGGGCTGCCGCCGGTCGCGATCACGAGGGCGGCGGCTGTCAGGGCATTGGCCGCCTGGTAGCCACCGATCAGCGGCAGGGTGACGCCCTGCGAACCTCCCCCAAGCGCTGCGCCAAGGCTGACGGTCAGGGACTGGCCAAGCAGGGTCGGCTCGCGCCGTTCGAGGCGCAGGTCCTCGCCATCCGGGCCAACAGTCAGGAGCTTCACGCCGCGCGCGCGGCAGGCTTCGGCCACGCGGGCGTTATAGTCCGCGCCGGCGGCCGAACGGTCCATCCAGACGATGGCGGTGCCGTCGGCATCCAGCACTTCGGAGAACAGCCGCAGCTTGGCCTGGAAATAGGATTCCATGTCGCCATGATAATCGAGATGGTCGCGACTGAGGTTGGTGAAGGCGGCCGCGCGCACCGGCAGGCCCTCGGTGCGATACTGGGCAAGACCGTGGGAGGATGCCTCGAAGGCGAGATGCGTGATCCCCTCGCGGGCAAGGCCGGCCACGTTGGACAGGAAGGTCACGATGTCGGGCGTGGTCAGCCCGCCCGATCCGGCCTTCACCTGCTCGTCGGCGGTGGTTACGCCCAGCGTGCCGATGCTGGCCGCCCGCTCGCCGGCCAGCCGCCAGAGCTGGCGGCTTATTTCGGCCGTCGATGTCTTGCCGTTGGTGCCGGTGATGGCAACGGTCACGGCGGGAAAGGGCGCGTAAAAGGCTGCCGCCAGGCGGGCGAAGGCGCGGCGCGGCTCTGTATCGGCGATGTGCAGCGCGCCCTCCACCCGCGCTTCGGGCCGCGCGACAACGGCTATGGCGCCCGCGCGCACGGCGTCCGCGATCACGCTCTCGCCATCGAAGCGCGCACCCCGAAAGGCGCCGAACACGGTGCCCGGCGCCACCTTGCGATGATCGATGGCAAAGCCGGTCACCCCTTGTTCAAGGGCGTCGAGCGGTGGCGGGAAACATCTGTTGCTCATGGCTGGGCAGGCTTCTGGTGGCGGGGCTTGTAAAGGCCTTCAAAAATGCTTGTATCCGGCTCGCGCGCCATGTCGGGCGCGACACCCAGCACGGGGGCGATGCGGTTCACGACATTCCGGAAGGCCGGCGCCGCGACAATGCCGGCCGAGCGCGAGCCTTCCGTCGGATCGTCGATCATGGTGACGACGACATAGCGCGGGTCATCCATGGGGAAGGCGCCGGCGAAGGTGGTGATGTTGCGGCGGCGATCATAGCCGCGCCCGGATTCCAGCACCTTTTCCGCTGTTCCGGTCTTGCCGCCAACCCGATAGCCTTCCGCGTCCGCCCGGCGGCCTGTGCCGTCGAGCACGGCGAGGCGCAGCATGCCGTTCAGCAGCTTTGATGTCCGCTCGGTAAAGACCCGCTCACTGGGGCGCTCCATCCCTTCGGGCACCTTCAGCAAGGTGGCCGGGCGGTGGATGCCACCATTCACCAGCGTTGCATAGGCATTGGCAAGGTGCAGCGGCGTGACGGCGATGCCATGGCCGAAACCCACCGTCATCACGCTGGAAAGGCCCCAGTTGTTGGCCGGCGGCGTCAGCGTGCGACCTGCCTCCAGCAGTTCGCCCGGCGCGCGCTCCATCAGGCCCAGCTTGCGCAGGAATTCCTCCTGCCGCTTCTGGCCGAGGCGCTCCGCCATGCGCGCCGTGCCCACGTTGGAGGAGTGGATCAGCACTTCCGGCACCGACAGCGGATAGCCCTTGGGGTGGCTGTCGGAAATGCGGTGCCGGCCGACAAAGATCGGCACTGTGGGGAAGCGTTCGCCAAGGTCCGGCAGCACGCCGGCATCAAGCGCCATGGCGATGGTGAAGGCCTTGAAGGTGGAGCCGAGCTCATAGACGCCAAGCGTCGCGCGGTTCATGTGGCTCGGCATGCCAATGAGGCCGCCGGGGCGGTTGGAATCGAAGGCGGGAAGCGACGCCATGGCGAGCACTTCGCCCGTTTGAACATCCATCACCACGCCCGCAGCCCCCGTCGCCACATGGGCCAGCATCTGAGCGTTCAGCTCGCTTTCCAGCGCCTGCTGCACACGCGCATCCATCGCCAGCACCAGCGGCTCGTCGATGCGGGCGGGGTCGGTCAGCCGCGCCTCGAAGGCGCGCTCGATGCCGGCCTCGCCCCGTCCGTCGATGCCGGTATAGCCAACAAGATGCGCCGCCATGCCGACATGCGGATACAGGCGCTCGGGCTCGCGCTCGAGCGTCAGGCCCGGCTCGCCAAGGCGGCGGATGGCCTCGGCCTGCTCGGGCAGGACCCGCCGCGCGAGGTAGCGGAACTTGCCATCATGATAGACAGCGGCGCGGATCGCCTGCTCGCCGCGTTCGGGCAGGATCGTGACGAGCTTGCGAACCAGCTCTTCCTTGTCCGTCAGGATGTCGCGCGGGCGGGCGGCGAGCGCATAGGCCTCGAACGAACTGGCCAGCGCGATGCCGTTGCGATCGACGATGTCGGCCCGGACAAAGGGCGAGGCGGTGGCAAGGCCGCGATGGCGCGGCGCGCCATCGAAGGCCGACAGCATGACAAGGCGATAGCCGATGATGCCGGTGAACAGGATGAACAGCAGGACGCCGATCGCCAGCCGCTGCCGCGCCACCCCGAGAGCCACCTGACGGTGACCGGGAAGACGAAGGCTCTGGCGGGCGAGGGCGGCGGGGCTCATCGGCTCAGTCGTCGATGCCCGGCGGGGACTGGAAGGTCAGCTCGACCTGGCGCAGCAGATCGTCGGGCGCGACCTGTGCAGGGCGGACAGGCCGACCGGGCGCCGGGCTGGCGACAGGCGCCGGCGCGGACACGAGGCGCACAGCAGGCGCCGCGGCCTGGGCGGGCGCGGCTGGAGCGGGCCTGATGGCGGGACGCTCCACCGGTGCCGGGGCAACCTCCGCCGACACCAGTTGCGGCGCCGGGGCAGTGGCGGGCGGGCCGGCGACATCGCGCACGGCAAGCTGCACCTGCGGCAGGCCCCGGGCTTCAGGGGCCTTGCCATAATAGGCCAGGTGCACCGGGTTCTGCAGATACTGGCTGGCGGAAATGGGCACGAGGCCAAGCACCTCGTCGTTCCAGCGCTGCAACTGGGGCAGGCGCATGCGCACGCGCAGTTCCGCGTTCAGGGCCTTGAGGTCGGTTTCCAGCCCGCGCACCTGGCGTTCGAGACGGTCCGTATCCCGCCGCTCGGCCGAAACCTTCAGCGAAAGGCTGTAGCTGGTGATCGCCACCGCGATCGTCCCGGCCACCAGAATGGCCGTGGAAGCCCAGGCGCGGCGACCGGAATCGCGCACCACGGTTTCACGCCCCCAGACCTGGCGAGCAGCAAACCCCGTCATCATGCGCGCCATCCTGCACTCTCCCTATTGGTCTTGTTCTTGTCCGGCGAAGCATTGCCCCATGCGGCCGCAGGCGTGCGGCGCGCGAAGCGCAGGGTGGCGGAACGCGCCCGCGGATTGGCCTGCACCTCGGCTTCCGAGGGGCGCACCGCCTTCCCGGGCCGCTCGAAGCTCGGCGCGCGGCCCGGCGCGGCTTCGGGCAGGTGCCGCGAACCGCCGGGAAGACCGCCCGACCGCTCGGCCAGAAAGCGCTTCACGATGCGATCCTCGAGACTGTGGAAGCTGACGACGGCAAGGCGGCCACCCGGCTTCAGCACCGCCTCGGCCGCTTCGAGGCCGCGCTCCAGTTCGCCCAGTTCGTCGTTCACGCGGATTCGCACAGCCTGGAAGCTGCGCGTGGCCGGGTCGCGCCTGGAATCGCGCGGCGCCTTCACCACGCGGCGGACAACCGCAGCGAAATCAGCCGTGGTGCGAAGGGGGCGCGCCGCGATCACTGCGCGGGCGATGCGGCGGGCGGCGGGCTCCTCGCCATAGTGAAAGAGCACGTCGGCGATTTCGGCTTCTTCGGCCGTGTTCAGGAAATCGGCCGCGCTTTCGCCCGAGCCGGAAAGCCGCATGTCGAGCGGGCCATCCGCCTGGAAGGACAGGCCATAGGCCGGGTCGTCCATCTGGATGGAGGAAAAGCCGAGGTCGAGCGCCACGCCATCGGCCGAGTCCACGCCAAGTTCGTCGGCCATGGCGGAAAAGGGGCGGTTGACAAGCCGCAGTGCGCCAGCCGCCGAAGCAAGGGCGCCGGATGCCCGCGCGATGGTGCGCGGGTCGCGATCGAAGCCGGTGACACGCGCGCCAGCAGTAAGCGCCGCCGCCGAATAGCCGCCGCCGCCATAGGTTCCATCGACGAGATGATCGCCCTGCCCCAGTGCGAGGGCGGCCATCACTTCGTTGAGGAGGACGGGAACATGGACCAGCCCCTCCATCACCCACTCTTCCCGGCAAGAAGGGTCTTCACCGTGCGCAGCAGGCGGGGGTCCTGGCCTTCCTGTTCAAGCAGCAGTTCGGGCGCCCACAGCTCGAAATAGTCGCCGGCGCCGAGGAAGATGGCCTGGCCGCCAAGTTCGCCCATGTCGCGCAGGGTCGGCGTGAGGACGATGCGGCCGGTGTCGTCATATTTCAGCCGCTCGGAAAGGCCGAACAGCGTGCGTGCCTTGTTGCTGCGCCCCGGGCCGAAATCGCCGGCGAACTGCTCGGCGAGACGCTGCTCCATGCGCTCGAAGAAGGTGAGGTCATAG
>CAYMZC010000013.1:0-32428 GCA_964394815.1 uncultured Sandaracinobacter sp.
GTCCGGGCGGATGAAGCCGAAGCCCCGCGCCCCGTCGAACCAGAGGATCACACCCAACGCCATCGTCCCTTTTGTTACAACCCTGTCATTGAAAGGGCAACTCGCGAAGCGGGGCTTCGGCAAAGCCGCTGATCCTCTGGCCATCCGCCACGGGCAGGAAGGCCCGTATCCGCCCACCGGCTGCAATCAGCCACAGCCAGCCCGCATCGCAGACCCCTTCCTGATCCCATGTGCTGGGAAACAGGCTGCCATCGGGGTGGGAATGCCAGCAGCCCAGAATCGATAGCGGCCCCTGCCGTGCCCGGCGATGGGCATCGAAGAGATGCGCCGGGTCGATCTCGAACCGGGTGCGCGGCGTAGCGGCGACATTGCGCGCCACGGTCGCCTCGAGGATCCTCCCCGGAGTGCCGAACAGCAGGCCGCAGGCTTCCAGCGGATGGGCGGCGCGGGCGGCACCCAGAATCAGCCGCCCGGCGGCGGCGGCGATCAGGACGTCATCAGGGCTTGAAAGGGGGCCGTTCATCACGACATGCATTCGCCATGCATGCGCCCACAGCCCCGACCACGCAAGCCGGCCCGCACGGCGCGACCCTATCCGCCGATTCGGCGGGCTGGCGGCTCGACCGCGCACTCGCCGCCGCCATCCCCACCCTCTCGCGCGAGCGGCTGAAGGCGCTGGTGTCTTCCGGGGCCGTCATGGTGGACGGCGCGATGGAGCGCGACCCGGCGCGCAAGATGAAGGGCGGCGAGGCCGTCGTCGTCGATGTGCCGGCGCCACGCCCGGCAGAGGCAATCGCCGAGGACATACCGCTCACCATCCTCTTCGAGGACGAGCATCTCCTCGTGGTGGACAAGCCCGCCGGGCTTGTCGTCCACCCCGCGGCCGGCAATCTGGATGGCACGCTGGTGAACGCCCTTCTCCACCATTGCGCCGGCCGGCTTTCGGGGATCGGCGGGGTGGCGCGTCCGGGCATCGTCCACCGGATCGACAAGGACACATCGGGCCTTCTCGTCGTCGCCAAGACCGACCGGGCCCATGCCGGACTTGCCGCCCAGTTCGCCGATCACAGCATAGGCAGGCGCTATCTGGCCGTGGTGGCCGGGCTGCCCGTGCCACCCGCCGGCCGCGTGGAAACCCATCTCGCCCGATCGGATGCGAACCGGCAGAAGATGGCTGTGGTCGGCGCCCCGCGCGGCAAGCGCGCCGTCACCCATTATCGCATGAAGGAGGCGCTGAAGGGCGCGGCGCTCGTCGAATGCCGGCTGGAGACCGGCCGCACCCATCAGGTCAGGGTCCACATGGCCCATATCGGCCATCCGTTGCTGGGCGATCCGGTCTATGGCCAGGGCCGGCTTGCGGAGACGTGCCGGGCGCTGGGCTTCGCGCGGCAGGCGCTGCATGCGCGCAGCCTTGAATTCCGCCACCCCATCAGCCGCGACGAGATGTCCTTCGAAACACCGCCGCCATCTGATATTCAGGCTCTCTTAACGCACCTCAGGCCATGATGGCCTTTCAGGTGAGGAGCAACGCATGACATCCAATCTTCCGGCAAGCATACCGGCCCTCGGGCCTGACGCCAGCCTGAACCGCTATCTGGCCGAGATCCGGAAGTTCCCGCTTCTGGCGCCGGAAGAGGAATATATGCTCGCCAAGCGCTGGAGGGAGCATGAGGACCCGGAGGCCGCGACCCGGCTCGTCACCTCGCATCTGCGACTGGTGGCCAAGATTGCCATGGGATACCGCGGCTATGGCCTGCCCGTCGCCGAGCTGATCGCGGAAGGCAATATCGGCCTGATGCAGGGTGTGAAGAAGTTCGAGCCGGAGCGCGGTTTCCGGCTGGCCACCTATGCCATGTGGTGGATCAAGGCCTCGATCCAGGAATATATATTGCGCTCCTGGTCGCTGGTGAAGATCGGCACCACGGCGGCCCAGAAGAAGCTGTTCTTCAACCTTCGCCGGATGAAGGGCAAGCTCCAGGCGCTGGAAGACGGCGACCTGCACCCCGATGACCTGAAGAAGATCGCAACCGACCTCGGCGTCGCCGAGGAGGAAGTGGTCAACATGAACCGCCGCATGGCGAAGGGCGGCGACACCAGCCTGAATGCGCCGCTCCGCGAGGATGGCGAGGGCGAATGGCAGGACTGGCTGACCGACGACAGCCCGACGCAGGATGTGCTGGTGGCCGAAAAGCAGGAAGCGGGCATCCGCCACGACCTGCTGCGCGAGGCCATGCTGAGCCTCAACGACCGCGAGCGCCATATCCTGACCCAGCGCCGCCTTGTCGATGAGCCGCAGACGCTGGAAGATCTTTCGCAGGAATATGGCATCAGCCGCGAAAGGGTGCGCCAGATCGAGGTGCGGGCCTTCGAGAAGCTGCAGAAGGAAATGCTGCGCCTCTCGCAGGAACGGAAACTCATCGAGGCCTGACTCAGAAAGCCCTGATTCAGCAAGACCTGACTCAGCAAGACCCCACCGGCCTTGCCGCGATGAAGCCGCTTCAGTGGGTGGGAGCGGGGACATGATCTTGTCGGTTTTTTCCTAGGGTGCCGACGGCTCCGGGTGTAGAATGCCTTGTGCAGCCCGGGGCATGGGCTGTGCATTCACAGGTTTTCGGACCTGATCGGCACCAATAGGGGACCAACATGCTGAAATTCATTCTCACGGCTGCGGCCGTCGCCATCGCCGTGCCAGCCACTGCGGCTGCCACACTCCTTACCAGCGAAGCCGGCTACACCGGCCGCGGGCTCGACCTTTCGGCCTATGCCACCGGGTCCTACAACTTCACCTTCGGCCCGATCGATGTCGACGGCCTCACCTTCACGGCCGCACCGGGCGGCGGCGGCAACAGCGGCCTGGGCTCGGTCGTCGGCCAGGGCAGCTATGGCCTTGGTTCGAACGGCAGCTTTGGCGGCGATGCAGTCTATATCGGAGTCGATTCAGGCACCGGATATGCCCAGCTGCTTGGGTCGACCGGTTATGACCAGATGGGCTTCTTCATGAACTACGCCCCCGGCGTCGGGGACAATGCCACCATCTGGACGCTGGCGTCCGACGGCAGCGTGATCGATTCCTTCGACATTGCGACGCTGGCGCCCATCAGCACGCCCGGCGGCTTCAACGACTTCCGCTTCCGTGGCGTTGCCTATGATGACGGAACCCAGATCTACGGCCTTCGCTTCGGGGGCAATTACATCCTGCTGACCGGCACGGCCGATGGCGTGCCCCCCGCGCCGGGCATTCCGGAACCGGCGACATGGGCCATGCTGATCCTGGGCTTCGGCCTCGTCGGCTCCGCCGCCCGCCGGCGCCGCACTGTCGTCGCTGCCTGACAGCAGGCCTTTGCGATGAATGGGGGCGCCGGACAAGCGGCGCCCTCTTTTTTCATTCAGGGAATGCCCGTCAGCTTGTGGGTCTGGAGGCTCAGGCGCCATTGCGGGTGGGCAAGGCACCATTCGATCGCGGCGGCCACATTGGCGGCCTGGTCCGGCCCGTCCATCGGCTGCAGGAAGAAATGCCGGAAGTCCCAGCCCTCTACGGCATCGGGCATCAGGCCGGGCTGGGGAAAGACCAGCTTCAGCTCGTCGCCCGAACGCTGCATCGTGCGGCTTCCGGCCTTGGGGCTGATGCACAGCCAGTCCAGCCCTTCGGGCGCGGCTAGCGTCCCGTTCGATTCGACCGCGATCCGGAAACCACGGGCATGCAGCGCCTCGATCAGCGGCCCGTCCAGTTGCAGCAGCGGCTCGCCCCCGGTGCAGACGACAAGCCGGTGCCGGGCTTCCGGCCCCCAGCAACGCTCAACCGCATCCGCCAGCACATCGGCCGTTTCGAAGCGTCCGCCGCCCGGACCATCCATGCCGACGAAATCCGTATCGCAGAACTGGCAGACAGCTTTTGCCCGGTCCTCCTCGCGCCCGGTCCACAGGTTGCAGCCGGAAAAACGCAGGAAAACGGCGCGCATGCCAGTTTGCGCCCCCTCGCCCTGCAAGGTGAGGAACAGCTCCTTCACGGCATAAGTCATCAGGCGGGCACCACGGCATAAAGCGTCGGGTCGGGCACACCGGCTTCCACGAAGCCCTTGTGGCGCAGGCGGCAGCTGTCGCAGCGGCCACAGTGCAACCCTTCGGGTGTCGGGTCATAGCAGGACCAGCTGAGCCCCATGTCCAGCCCGGCCGCCACGGCCGCCTGCACGATTCCGGCCTTCGACAGATGCTGGAGCGGGCTGTGCACCCGGAACCGGGCGCTGCCCTCGACCCCGGCGCGCGTGGCAAGGTTCGCCATCGTCTCGAAGGCGGCGATGAACTCGGGCCGGCAATCCGGGTAGCCGGAATAGTCGAGCGCATTGACCCCGATCAGAAGGTCCGTCGCGCCAGCCGCTTCCGCCCAGCCAAGGGCAACCGACAGGAAGATGGTGTTGCGCGCCGGCACATAGGTCACGGGAATGCCGGGCCCGACTCCTTCCTTCGGAACGTCGATGTCGTCCGTCAGCGCCGATCCGCCAAAGCCGCGCAGGTCGAGTGGCAGGACGATGTGGCGGGCAACCCGGTAGCGGCTGGCAAGGGCGGCGGCGGCCGCAAGTTCCCGGCGGTGGCGCTGGTTGTAATCGATGGTGAGGGCAAGCACGCGGGCGCCGGCGCCTGTCGCCATGGCGAGGCAGGTCGCACTGTCCAGACCGCCCGAAAGCAGCAGGACGACCGGCCGGCCGGCCAGGATGTGAAGGGGATTCTTGATATCCGTCATGGAAAAATCCACTGTTTTCTGATTATGGACGCACCCGGGCGGGCTTGCTAGGGTCTTCCTGTCATGATTGCACCGTCGCCCATGCGGCGGAACAAGGAAAGGTGCCGCGTCCAGTGGTGGATTACAGCCAGATCTTCAAGCAGGCGATCGACCGCCTGCACGAGGAAGGGCGCTACCGCGTCTTCATCGACATCCTGCGCAACAAGGGCGCCTATCCGAACGCGCGCTGCTTTGCCGGCCACAATGGCCCGAAGCCGATCACCGTATGGTGCTCGAACGACTATCTCGCCATGGCGCAGCACCCGAAGGTGATCGGCGCGATGGAAGAAGCGCTGCATGATGTGGGCGCCGGTTCCGGCGGCACCCGCAACATCGGCGGCAACACCCATTACCACATCGATCTCGAAGCCGAACTGGCCGACCTGCACGAAAAGGAAGCAGCGCTCCTCTTCACGTCGGGCTATGTCTCGAACGAGGCGACGCTGTCCACGCTCGGCAAGCTGCTTCCCGGCTGCATCATCTTCTCGGACGAGCTGAACCACGCCTCGATGATCGCCGGCATCCGCCATTCCGGCTGCCCCAAGCTGGTGTGGCGCCACAATGATCTTGCCCATCTGGAAGAGCTGCTGGCCGCCGCCGACCCGGATGCGCCGAAGCTGATCGCCTTCGAAAGCGTCTATTCGATGGACGGGGACATCGCCCCCATCGACGCCATCTGCGACCTCGCCGACAAATATGGCGCCATCACCTACCTTGATGAGGTGCATGCGGTTGGCATGTATGGACAGCGCGGCGGCGGCATCTCGGACCGCGACCGGGTCGCCAGCCGCGTCACCATCATCGAGGGAACGCTGGGCAAGGCTTTCGGCGTGATGGGTGGCTACATCGCCGCAGACCGCGCGATCGTCGACTGCATCCGTTCCTATGCGCCGGGCTTCATCTTCACCACCTCGCTGTCGCCGGTGCTGGTGGCGGGCGCGCTGGCAAGCGTGCGCCACCTGAAGCAGTCTGGCGAGGAGCGCGCCGCCCAGCAGGCCGCCGCCGCCACGCTGAAGCGGCTGATGGCGGAAGCCGGGCTTCCGGTAATGCTGACGGAAAGCCACATCGTGCCGCTGATGGTCGGCTGCCCGGTGAAGGCAAAGAAGATTTCCGACATCCTTCTCGCCGAATATGGCGTCTATGTGCAGCCCATCAACTACCCCACCGTGCCGCGCGGCACGGAACGGCTGCGCTTCACCCCCGGCCCGGCGCACTCGCCGGCGATGATGGCGGAACTTGTGGCCGCCCTTGTCGAGATCTGGGAACGGCTGGAAATGCGCAAGGCCGCCTGAAAGGGCGGCCCCGCTACAGGATCGCCAGCAGGCCCAGCCCCGCTGTCGCGCCCGCAAGCCCAAGGGTGAGCGGCACGCGAAGCTGCATCCAGTTGGCGGGCGCCAGTCCCAGCGTCACCAGCATTCGGTCGACCGGAAGCGTCAGCAGGATGACACCTCCCAGCAGGATCAGGCGTTCGGGCGTCATCACCAGAAGCAGCGCCATGGCCGCGAGACTCGGCACGACGGCAAGCAGATAGAGCGGCCAGGCGCGGTCCGGCCCGGCCCGAGTCGCCATGCCCCACCAGGCCCCGCCCAGGAAGCTGAGGATCAGCCCGGCGTAGAGCGCGCCGGCACGATAGGCCAGTTCGCGCCATTCGGGCGGTGCAAAGGCCGCCACGCCAAGCGCGGCGAAGGCTGGAACAAGGCCGGAATAGCCGAGATAGAAAGCAGGACGGTGCAGCATGGCCGCAACCCTAGCCTGTTGCTTGGCGAATGCGAAGATTTGCGGCATAGCCCCCCGGTCACGCTTCCAACAGGCCCCAGGGCCATTGGGGCCAACCCAAGTCAGGACCGTTTCCGCTCGTGGATATCGCCATCGCTTCCGACCATGCCGGCTACCCGCTGAAAGCCCAGCTGGCTGAAGACCTTCGCGCCATGGGGCACACTGTGCTCGACCTCGGCGCAGGCGACGCAACCACCTCCGTCGACTATCCCGATTTCGGCCGCGCCTGCGGCGAAGCCGTCGCTTCGGGCAAGGCCGCGATGGGCGTCGTCGTCTGCGGTTCGGGCATCGGCATCTCGATCGCGGCCAACCGCGTGCCCGGCGTGCGTTGCGCCCTTGTGCATGACAATCTTTCGGCCCGCCTCGCCCGCCAGCACAATGACGCCAATGTCATCGCGCTCGGCGCGCGGCTGCTGGGCAGCGAAACCGCGCGTGACGCGCTGAAGGCCTTTCTTGAAACCCCGTTCGAAGGCGGCCGCCACGCCGCCCGCATCCAGAAGCTCGGATAGGAACCCCGCCATGAGCACCCAGCCCGAATCCCCCGCCTTCCACGACAGCTTCTTCGGCGCGCCGCTCGCCGAAACCGACCCGGCCGTTGCCGCCGCCGTCAAGGGTGAGCTTGGCCGCCAGCAGGGCCAGATCGAACTGATCGCCTCCGAGAACATCGTCAGCCGCGCAGTGCTCGAAGCGCAGGGCTCGATCTTCACCAACAAATATGCCGAGGGCTATCCCGGCAAGCGCTATTATCAGGGCTGCGAGCATTCCGACGTGGTCGAGCAGCTTGCGATCGACCGCGCGAAGCAGCTTTTCGGCTGCGACTATGCCAATGTGCAGCCGCATTCTGGCGCACAGGCCAATGGCGCGGTGATGCTTGCGCTGGTGAAGCCGGGCGAGACCATCCTTGGCATGTCGCTCGATGCCGGCGGCCACCTGACCCATGGCGCGAAGCCCGCGATGAGCGGCAAATGGTTCAACGCCGCGCAATATGGCGTCCGCGCCGATACCCACCTGATTGATTATGAAGCGCTGGAAGCCCAGGCCGTTGAATGCCAGCCGAAGCTCATCATCGCCGGCGGCTCCGCCTATCCGCGCATCATCGATTTCGAACGCATGCGCGCAATCGCCGACAAGGTGGGCGCCCTTCTCCATGTGGACATGGCGCATTTCGCGGGCCTCGTGGCGGCGGGCATCCACCCCTCGCCCCTGCCCCACGCCCATGTCGTGACAACCACCACCCACAAGACCCTGCGCGGACCGCGCGGCGGCATGATCCTTTCGAACGATCCTGATCTGGGCAAGAAGCTGAATTCGGCCGTCTTCCCCGGACTGCAGGGCGGCCCGCTGATGCATGTGATCGCCGCCAAGGCTGTCGCCTTCGGCGAAGCGCTGCGCCCCGAATTCAAGGCCTATTCCAGGGCCGTCGTCGCCAATGCCCAGGTGCTGGCGGCAACGCTCAAGGCCCGTGGCTGCGACATCGTGGCCGGCGGCACCGATACGCACCTCGCCCTCATCGACCTCAGGCCGAAGGGCCTTACCGGCAAGGACGCGGACGAAGCGCTCGAGCGCAGCCACATCACCTGCAACAAGAACGGCGTGCCCTTCGATCCGCTGCCCCCCACGAAGACCAGCGGCATCCGCGTCGGCTCGCCGGCCGGCACGACCCGCGGTTTCGGCACCGCCGAATTCGAAGCCATCGGCCATATGATCGCCGATGTGCTAGACGGGCTGGCCGCCAATGGCGCGGAGGGCAATGCGGCGGTCGAGGCCGATGTGCGCGCCCGCGTGAAGGCGCTGACCGACCGCTTCCCCATCTATTCCTGACGGGAAAAGCCGATGCGCTGCCCCTTCTGCCACAATGAGGACAGCCAGGTTAAGGACAGCCGGCCAACGGAGGATGGCAGCGCCATCCGCCGCCGGCGGCAGTGCCCGTCATGCGGGGCGCGCTTCACCACCTTCGAGCGGGTGCAGCTGCGCGAACTGGTGGTCGTGAAGAAGTCCGGCAAGAAGGAGTCATTCGAGCGCGAGAAACTCGCCCATTCGGTGATGATCGCCTGCCGCAAGCGGGAAATCGAGCCGGAGCGGATCGAGCGGCTGATCTCGGCCGTGCAGCGCCAGCTGGAAGCCATGGGCGAACCCGAGGTCGAGGCCGGGCAGATCGGCGAGCTGGTGATGCAGGGCCTCGAACAGCTCGACCCTGTCGCCTATGTGCGCTTCGCGTCCGTCTACAAGGATTTCCGCGAAGCGAAGGACTTCGAGACCTTCGTCGGCGGGCTGTCGGAAACGATGCTGAAGGGCGAATAGCCCTTCAGCCTGGCATTCTCAGCCGCGCGCCATCAGGTGGGTACGGGCGCCAAAGGGCGCCGCCACAGCCAGAAGGCCAGCAGCGTGCCGATGGCGACCACCCCCACCATCGAGACATAGCCCTGGCTGCCGACGCCGGTGTCGAACACGCGCCCGCCGATCCAGCTGGAAAGCGCCTGCGCCGGTGCCGTCGCCAGCGCCATGAACATCATCTGGGCTGTCGGCGTGCGATCATCCCCCCACAGAAGGTAGATGCCGCGCATCGCGCCCAGGAAGGTGCAGGCAAAGCTCATGGCGTGCAGCGCCTGCAGCGGCCACAGCATGGCCAGCGTCGGCGAACTCGCCATCAGGCTCCAGCGCACGAGCGCCCCGATCCCGCCCAGAAGGATCAGCGTCGCGGGGCGCACATGCTCGATCCGGGGGGCGACGAACATCAGGAAACCGGCCTCGATGATGACGCCGAATGCAAAGAGCCATCCGGCTGTGGTGCCGGAAACCCCCAGCTCCGCAATCCAGAGCTGGGTGCCGAAGATGTAATAATATTGGTGGCCCGCCTGGATCATGCCGCAGGCGAACATCAGCAGCGCGAATTCCGGCCGCTTCACCATGGCGAAGCCCTGCGCCAGCCGCTGCGCGAAGGGCGGCTGCGACGTGCGCACCACGGGTTCGGCCGCCATGGTGTAGCTGGCCGCCAGCAGGCCCAATGTCGTCAGCACCAGCCACCACCAGATGGTGGCGTTGCCGCCCCAGTCCACCAGCATGCCGACGGCGATGTTGCCGACAACGAAGGACAAAGAGGCAAGCCCCCGCGCGACGCCATAGCTCGGGAACCGGCCGGGCCGCGCCAGACGCAGCAGCGCCGCTTCGAGGAAGGCGATGAGCGCCCAGAAAGTGACCTCCGCCACAAAGGCCAAGAAGAAGCTGACGCCGAAGCCCTCAGCCACCCACATGCCACCCAGCGCCAGGAGGGTGATGGCGGCCAGAAGGCGGATGGGGGCGCGCCTGTCCGCCTGGCCATCCGCCCAGGCGCTGGTGAGCGGCCCGGCGACGATTCGCCCGATCCCCGCAATGGAAATGACCAGCCCGAGCTGCTCGCCCGTGAAGCCCCGCTCGTTGATGAGCCAGATGGGGAACCACTGGATCAGGCCTCCGAAGGCCGCATAGAAGAGGCAGGACGCCAGCATCGCCTTCAGGGCATGCGCGTTGATGGCTGTGGGCGGGGGCGCATCGGCGCGCTGGTCTTGTGGCGTCATCGATGCCTTCTCAACCATCATTGCCGGAAAGGCGCAAGCAGGCCATCACTGCACGACAATCAGGAAGGGAGAGGGAAACATATGAGCAATCTGTTCGACATGACCGGCCAGGTGGCCGTCATCACCGGATCATCCCGTGGAATCGGCAAGGCCATTGCCCATCATATGGCGGCGCATGGAGCCGATGTGGTGATTTCAAGCCGCAAGCAGGATGCCTGCGAGGCAGCGGCCGCCGAAATCAACGCCGCGGTCGGGCGGGCGGCAGCCACGGCAAAGGCCGCCAACATCAGCTCGAAGGAGGAGCTTCAGGCGCTCGCCGATTACGCGCTCAAGCGCTACGGCAAGGTGACGGCCCTTGTGTGCAACGCCGCCACCAACCCCTATTTCGGCCCCATGTCCGGCCTTGCAGACGAGCAGTTCGTGAAGATTCTGATGAACAATGTGGTGTCGAACCACTGGCTCATCCAGATGCTGGCGCCGCAGATGCTGGCCCGCAAGGATGGCTCCATCACCATCATCAGCTCGATCGGCGGGCTGAAGGCCTCCACCGTGATCGGCGCCTACAACATCTCCAAGGCAGCCGACATGCAGCTCGCGCGCAACCTGTCCGCCGAATATGGGCCCGAAGGCGTGCGGGTGAACTGCATCTGCCCCGGCCTCGTTCGCACCGATTTCGCCCGCGCGCTGTGGGAAAACCCCGATATCCTGAAGCAGGCAACCGCCGGCAGCAGCCTGAAGCGCATCGGCGAGCCGGACGAGATCGCCGGCATGGCCGTCTTCCTTGCCAGCCGGGCGGGCGCCTTCACCACTGGCCAGGCCATGGTGATCGACGGCGGGGCAACCATCAACTGAGGGATGGCCGGAAATGAAAAGGGGGCGCCGAGGCGCCCCCTTCCCGTTTCGGCATGCCCCGTGGTTCAGGCCGAAACGCTGGAAAGCTTCGAACGGCGACGCAGCGAGGCGCCCACCATGCCGAAACCGGCAATCAGCATCGCCCAGGTGGCCGGCTCGGGCACGCCCGGAACGCCGCCTTCGGAACCGAAGAAGGTGAGGTGTGAAAGCCCCGGATAGTTGCCGGCCTTGTTGGCAGGCAGGTCTAACGTGTTCCAGCTGCCGCTGCTGGCGGCTTCGGCAAGCTTGTAGAGCACGAAGCCATTGCCGGCCTTGACGGCAAGGAAATCCACGAGATAGCCCGGCGTTTCCCAGCTGCCCGAGGTGGTTCCATCCCCAGTCAGGATGCCGAAGCCTTCATCCGACTGGCCGAGATAGTTCAGCGTGATCGGCGCATCCGGGAATGCGGGCATGAAATCATTGTACGTGTCCTGCGTTTCCTGCACCGTATTGGGCGCGATGTTGCCGGTGAAACGGCAGCCAGCTTCATCCGAAACCGAAACGCAGGCCGTCGTGTCGATCGAAACGGCAGCAGTCGCCGGTGCTGCGAAAGCAGCCAGCGCAAGAGCCCCAAGGCCCGCACGCAAATACATGTTCATGGCATCCAACCCTGTTCAAACGGCCCGAAGGCCTGAAACGCCCCCTCCCAGCGCACCCTGTATGCGAAACAGGAGGAAGCATTTCCTTCTTAACACGAAGGATGACATAAACAGAATCTATATGTAGTTAACGCCAGTTAACCGCGCATGACATCTGTCATGCACGGCTGGCATGGCCGGAAATGATGGTGGGCTGGGCGGCTATGCCATCCGTGCCCCCGGCCTTTGTCGTCGGAGCGCGGTGCCAACCATGCCGAAACCGGCAATCAGCATCGCCCAGCTTCCCGGCTCGGGCATCGGGTCAAGCGGGATGAAGGCTGCAACCGCAGTCCCATCCTCGTCATCCATGCCGGCCTCCGGCGCGGAAAGATCGTTCCAGCGCGCAGAGCCGTTGCTGATCTGCACGCTTTCCATGGGGTTCTTGTAGCTGAGGGTGAAGGAGCCTTCGGCCGGCAGCGAGCCAATTCCGAGGCCGCCGCTGCCGCTGGGCGCACAGGCCTTGCCCGAACCACCGGCCATCAGGCATACATCGACCTTGCCGGCGCCCGGCAAATTGCCGGAACCGACGCGGCCATAAAGTCCATCCGCCGTGATGGTCTTGGGCTTGTCGCTCAGGTTGAAACCGAAGCCGAAAAGCCGGGCGCTCGTGAATTCGCCACCAGCAAGATTCCTTGCCTCATAGGCAAAGGTAAAACTGTCCTCGGTGCGGTCTACCAGGGTGAAGGTGACGGATGCCGCGAGACTTTCGAGCCCCGTCTCGCCGCTGAGGCCCTGGAACTGCATCATGCCGCGCGCCCCGATTTCAGGGCCGAATTCAAGGAAAGTTACAGCATGGGCAGGCGCACTGTAGAGTGACAGGGCGATGAGTGCCGGCAGCGCCAGGGTGGGCAGGATATACTGTGCGACCATGTTCGTTCATTCTTGTTCCGGCCCGGATATTTCCGTGACCGGCAGCCCATGTAACAGACATGGCAAATTATATCAATACCGCAAAATGTTGCGCAAGCTTGCGCTCAAACTGCCTGAACGGCGATAATCGCCGGGCGCGCGCCCTGTTCCTCAGGCGGCGCCCGCAATCACCAGAACGGCGTGCAGCAAGAGGCCGATGCTGCCGCCGATCAGCGTTCCATTGAGCCGGATATATTGCAGATCGCGCAGGACGGCGTTTTCCAGCTTCTCGCTGATGGTCCCGGCATCCCAGCCCTTCACCGTTTCGGACACGAGACCAACGATGCGGTCGCCATGGTCGGCAACCGTTCCCACGATCGCCCGGCGCGCCAGTTGGTTGACCGCAGCCGGCAGCGCAGGATCCTCGCGCAGCGTCGTGGCCATGGCGAGCGCGATGTCGCGGGCAAAGGCGCCCTGCCCCAGCCCCTTCATCCCGTCCTTCAGCCGCGCCATCAGGCCTTCCAGCCAGTCGGCCAGGGCCGGGCTTGCCATAAGGTCGCGCTTCACGCGCTCCACCTTCGCCTGTGTCTCGGGCATGTGCTGCAGATCGAAGGCCAGGTTGGCGAGCGCCTTGTCGGCCTTTTCGCGCACGGGGTGGCGCGGATCGGCGGCAAGGTCGGCCAGAAGCCCGCGCAGGCCGCCTACCAGTTCGTCGGCGATGCGTTCATCCACATTCACCAGCCGCAGCACCCAGGCGGTACGCTCTTCCACCATGGCGCGGATCAGGCCTTCCTGGCTGTCCAGCGTACGCCCGGCCCACAGGATCAGCTCGTCGATCATGGGGCGATGCCGGCCATCGGCAATGGCGGCTTCCAGCATCCGCCCCAGAAGCGGTGAAACATCGAGATCGCGCAGCCGTGTGAGCGTCCCTTCCTGCAGTCGCCGGAAGATCGCCGCGGCGGCAGGCGTTTCGGCAAGCTGCTCGCCCAGCCGCATCAGCCCCCGGCGGACACGACCGCCGCTTGCCGGCCGCTCCAGCATCGCCGCCAGCATGGCCGCGGCATCGAAATCATCCAGCCTTCGGGCAACATTGCGCGGCGTGAGGAAATTGTCCTTCAGGAAGCCGGCCAGTGTCTCGCCGATGCGGTCTTTCGATCGCGGGATGATCGCCGTGTGCGGGATCGGCAGGCCCATGGGGTGGCGGAACAGCGCCGTCACCGCGAACCAGTCGGCGAGGCCACCCACAAGCGCCGCCTCGGTAAAGGCCTGAAGCCAGACGAACGCCGGGTGGATGTGCACTGTCGCCCAGGTCGCCCCCAGGAACAGAAGCCCCATGAGGATGAGCAGGCCCGTCGCCATCCGTCGCAGCCGAAGGCCGCGGGCCAGACGCTCGTCCGGCCCCCCGGGTGTCGGGTCACTCCGCAGCTTGCGGCCCCGCCTTGTCTGGCAGTGGCGGCGCGGCCGTTTGCGGGCCATCGTTTCCGCCAGTGGTGAACACCCGCTTCAGCCAGGGGCCGAGATGCTTTTCCACGTCATCGGCAAGGGTGAAGCCCGCAGGCACGATCACGAGCGTGAGCAAGGTGGACAGCAGGAGCCCGCCGATCACTGCGATCGCCATCGGCGCCCGGAAGCTTGAATCGCCATGCAGGCCAAGGGCCACGGGCAGCATGCCCGCCGTCATGGCGACAGTCGTCATCAGGATGGGCTGCGCCCGCTTGTGCCCGGCATCGACGATCGCCGTCTCGCGGTCGACGCCATGGCGCATTTCCTCGATGGCGAAATCGACCAGAAGGATGGAATTCTTCGCGACGATCCCCAGCAGCATCAATATGCCGATATAGACCGGCATGGAGATGGAATGCCCGGTGAGAATGAGGGCGATGGCCGCCCCCAGCGGGGCGAGAAGCAGCGAGCCCATGTTCACGAAGGGCGGCAGCACCCGCTTGTAGAGCAGCACCAGCACCGCGAAGACGAGCATGATCCCCGAGACGATGGCGACGACGAAGTTCGTCACCAGTTCCTCCATCGCCTCGGCCTGGCCGAACTTCACCTGCCTGACCCCTGTCGGCAGATTTGCCATGGAGGGCAGCTTGTTGATGGCTTCCGTCGCCACCGAATATTCGACGCCGTTGAGATCGGCGACGAGCATGGTGCGGCGGGTCTGGTTGTAGCGGCGGATCTTGCTGGGGCCGTTGCCGAAGCTCACATCGGCAACCACCTTGAGCGGCACTGTCCCGCCGGAAGCCGTCGGCACCGGCAGGTTCGCAAGCGCGTCGGCATCGGCGCGGGCGGTATCCGTCAGGCTCACGCGGATGGGCACCTGGCGGTCGCTCAGCGAGAATTTCGCCATGTTCTGCTCGATGTCGCCAAGCGTCGCGATTCGGATCGTCTGCGACAGCACCGAGGTGGAAACGCCAAGCTGGGCGGCCATGTCGAACTTCGGCTTGATGAGGATTTCAGGCCGCTGAAGATCGCCGTCGATTCGCGCGTCGCGGATGACGGACAGGGCCTGCATCTCGCGCTCGACCTTCGCCGACGTCGCGTCCAGCAGCTCCGGATCATCCGAGGCGAGCATCACCACGATGTCGCGGCTTTGCCCGCCGCCCGACATGTTCTGGAAATTGAGGCGCGCATCAGGAATGGCGGCAAGCTGCGGCGCCATGCGGCGCTCGAATTCCTTGGTGCTGGCCGCGCGCTCCTCGCGATCCACCAGCTCCACGAACAGCGTTCCCCGGCGCACTTCGCCGCCATCGCCGATTTCCTCATAGACGGAGGCGACTTCATCCTGCTTGCGGAGCAGCGCACTGACCGCATCGACGGCGCGTTCGGTATCTTCGAGCCGCGAGCCGGGCGGCAATTCGAGCTGCACGATCGAGGTGCCGAAATCGGCATCGGGCTGGAAGGTCTGCGGCATCTGCGCGAACAGGAAGATGGTCAGCACGAAGGACAGTGCGGCCGCGCCCATCATCATCAGCGGCCGCCACCGCTCGACCACCTTGTTGCGGATCTTCGCGAACAGCCCCGGGGCTGGCTGGTGACGATCCTGGTGCACCGTCCAGCGCAGGAAACGCAAATAGGCATGCATGATGCGGTTCTCGCCATGCGGCTCCTCGCCATGCGCCTTCAGGAAATAGGCCGCCATCAGCGGGGTGAGCATCCGCGCAACCAGCAACGACATGAACACCGCGATGGATACGGTCAGGCCGAACTGGCGGAAATACTGGCCACTGATGCCCGACATGAAGCTGACCGGCAGGAAGACGGCGATGATCGAGAAGGTGGTGGCGACAACGGCGAGGCCGATTTCGTCGGCGGCGTCGATCGCGGCCTGGAAGGGCGACTTGCCCATGCGCATGTGGCGGACGATGTTCTCGATTTCGACGATCGCGTCATCCACGAGGATCCCGGCGACAAGCGACAGCGCCAGCAGGCTGATCGTGTTGAGCGTGAAGCCCATGAGATCCATGAACCAGAAGGCAGGAACTGCGGAAAGCGGAATGGCGAGCGCCGCGATGACCGTCGCGCGCCAGTCGCGCAGGAACAGGAAGACGACGAGAACGGCCAGAAGCGCGCCTTCCCACATGGCGGTCAGCGCGCTGTTGTATTCGCCCTTGGTATATTCGACCGAGGTGTAGAGCTCGACAAACTCGACGCCGGGATATTCCGATTCCAGCTTCTCCAGTTCCTCGTTCATCCGCTCATAGACGGCGACATCCGATGCGCCCTTGGCCTTGAACAGGCCGAAGCTGGTGACCTGCCGGCCATCGAGCCGCGCGATCGAGCGCTGCTCGGATGCGCCATCATGCACATGGGCGATGTCGGACAGGCGCACTTCGCGGCTGCCGCTGATGGAAATCCGTGTCTCGCCAAGCTCGAGGGCCGTGCGCGCGCCGCCGAGCACGCGGACAGCCTGCTCGGCGCCGGAAATGTCGGTCCGGCCGCCCGGCGCGTCGATGTTGAGCTGCCGCAGCTGCGCGTTCACCTGGGCCGCGGTGATGCCATAGGCCTGCAGCCGCGCGGGATCGAGATCGACACGAATCTCCCGCGAGACACCGCCGCCGCGCATGACCTGCGCGACGCCCGGGCCGGACACGAGCCTTTTCGTCACCGTATTGTCGACGAACCAGCTCAGCTCCTCGAGCGTCATCGCCGTCGATTTCACGGCAACATAGGCGATGGCGCCGCCTTCGATGTCGATCCGGCTCACCTGCGGTTCCAATATGCCTTCGGGCAGGTTGGAGCGCACCTTGGTGACGGCGTCGCGAACATCGTTCACCGCCCGGTCGACAGGCGTGCCGAGGTGGAATTCGATCGAGGTGGAGCTGGACCCTTCCTGCACCACCGACGAGATGTTCTTCACATTGCCAAGGCCGGCAACCGCGCCCTCGATCTTCTGGGTGATCTGGGTCTCGATCTCGGTGGGCGCGCCGCCCGGCTGGGAAATCATCACCTGCACCAGAGGCGCCGAAATGTCGGGCATCTGGGTGATCTTCATCTGGAAGAAGCTGAGAAGCCCGGCCGCCGTCAGCAGCAGGAACAGCATGATCGGCGGTATGGGGTTCCGGATCGACCAGCTGGATATGTTGCGAAGATCCATGACCTCAGCCCGCCTTTCCGGACATCCCCCGGGCAGCCGCGGCGTCCGCCTGCAAAACGGGCGTCACCTTCTCGCCCGGCCGCAGGAAGGCGCCTGCTGAAACGACGACCTGCTCATCGCCAGAAAGCCCGTCGGCAATGGCGACGCCGGAAGCCGACACGCTGGCGATGCGCACATCGCGCCGCGCAACCACGCCATCGGTGCCGGCAACAAGCACGAAACTCTTGCCCTTGTCCGTCTGGATGGCGGATTGCGGCACGACCGGGCGCGCCGTCCGTCCGCCTTCGACCACGACATTGGCGAAACCCCCGGCCCGGATGGTTTCGGCGGCAGGCAGCGCAATGCGTGCGACGCCCTGGCGGCTCTGCGGGTCGATCACCGGCTCCAGAAGCCAGATCCGCCCGGCATAGCTGCTGGCGGAGCCGACCGGCGTGACAGTCACCTCCTGCCCGACCTGAAGCCGGGGCATGTCCTGCTCGGCGATCTGGGCGCGCACTTCCATCTGGCCGCCGGCAGCGACGCGGAACAAGGCGCCCGACGCCGGCGAGACGACCTGCCCCGGTTCGACATTGCGCTGGATCACGAGACCGGCTTCGGGGGCGCGGATGGAAAGGCGGAGGATTCGTTCGCGCATTTCCTGGACCTGCGCCCGCGCGACATCGACACGGGCACGCGCGGAATCGCGGGTGGCGGTGCGGCGGTCGATATCCGCCCTGGAGATGAAGCCGCGCGCAACGAGCGCCTGGGCGCGATCGAGCTCGGCCTGGGCAAGGCGGGCATCGGCACCGGCCTGCACCAGGCCCGCTTCCAGCTGCGCAAGCTGCGCGCGCTGCACACCGCTGTCCAGCTCGGCCAGAACCTGGCCACGGGCGACATATTGCCCGGCCTCGGCCCGGATGGCGGATACCATGCCGCCCTCGCCAACGACCCCCACGGGCATGTCACGCCGGGCGGAAATGCTGCCCACGGCGGCCACACGGTCCGCGACATCGCTCGTGCCGGGCACCATCACGGTTACCGCCGGCGGGCCGGAGGGCGGCGCGGTCGGCTTGGGAGCCGTCGCGCGCTCGACAAGGAACCACACGAAAAGGGCAAGGCCGATCAGGATGGCGGCGATGGTGAGAATCAGGCGCCGGCGCGCCTTGCGCGCGACCTCCGGGTCCGTCCCGCCGGATTCGAGATGGGCGCGGATTTCCGGATCACGAGGGGAAAGTTGCATGTTCATGCCGTCAATAACCTTAATGTTGCCCGGACCCGCCTGCGCGTTGGCGCAGCCATGCCCGCTACAGCCGGCCCGCTCCCCTCAAAGACAGGCGCCTGCGCGATGGCCCATACACCTTGTCGTGCGTGAAATAAAGCCAGGCTTCACAAGCCATGCCACAAAGGGCGTCGGCCATGACAAAAGACTGAAAGGCAAGGCCCCTGCCCTTTTCCGCTGCCGGATGCGCCGGCTTTCATGCTAGGCTTTCCAAGGGAAATATCGATCAGTCTGCCAGACAGGCTGGCAGGCTGGCAGCAACGCACGGGAGACCGGCATGGACTATGGATTTTTCGGCTGGATCATCATCGGCCTGATCGCTGGCGCGCTCGCAAAGTGGGTCATGCCGGGGCGTGATCCGGGCGGGATGATCGTCACCATCCTCATCGGCATCGCAGGCGGGGTCGTTGGCGGATTCCTGGCCAATCTCATCGGCCTGGGTACTGGCGGCTCCCTCTGGAACCTGCTGCTGGCGACTGTCGGCGCGGTGCTGCTGCTCTGGCTCTACCGCAAGCTGCAAGGCCGCGCGTCCTGAAGCGCCCGGGCCGCCCGGCCCGAAACGCCCGGACCGAAACGCCCGGACCGGGACATCACGGCATGCCGCCAGCCCGGATGCTTCATCCGGCAGACATGTGCATGCCGCCAGAAATGCAGAAGAGCGCAAAGCCCCGCCCAGGGGCCAACCCACCCGAAGCCCAGGAGACGGCATGAAGAAAAGACATATCGTCGCACTGCTCGCCGCCATGGCGGCCGCAAGCACCAGCGCCCAGGTCGCGGCACAGACGGCAGGCCAGGCGACAGATCAGGGCTCCCGTGAAGCCACGACGCTCGACATTTCGGCGACCGCCGATGTGCGGGCAGCACCCGACATCGCCGATATCGGCGCCGGAGTCGTCACGCAGGCGACCGATGCCGCAGCAGCCCTTGCCGCCAATTCCACGCGCATGAACCGCGTGGTCGCGGCCCTCAGGAAAGCCGGTGTCGCCGATCGCGACATCCAGACCTCAAGCCTCTCGCTGCAGCCGCAGTTCCGCTACGAAAAGGACAGGGAACCGATCCTGACCGGCTTCCAGGCATCGAACCAGGTGCGCGTGACCTTGCGCGACCTGAAGAACGCCGGTCGCGTGATCGATGCGCTTGTCGCGGAAGGCGCCAACAGCATCCACGGCCCGCAGTTCCGGGTCGAAAAGCCCGATCCGCTGCTCGACAAGGCCAGGACTGATGCCGTGGCGCTGGCCCGCGCGCGCGCCGACCTCTACGCCAGGGCTGCCGGCATGAAGGTGAAGCGCATCCTGTCCATCCGCGAGGGCGTGACCAGCGACCAGCCGATGCCGATGCCGCGTGTGGCCATGGCGATGGAGTCGCGCGCCGACAGCCCGGTCGAGCCGGGCGAGGTGCAGATGGCCGTTACCGTCTCGATGCAGTTCGAACTGGAATAGAGGCGGGCGCGCATACAGGCGGGCGCGGTCAGAGCGGGTAGCCTGAAAAGGCCTTGGTGCGATGCATCGCCACCGAGGAACTCACCCGCTCGATCTGCCATGGCCCCGATGTCCATTCGGCTGTTAGCGCCCGCCACTCGGCCATGTCCGAGACCAGCACCTTCACATGATAGTCGCTCTTGCCCGAGATTTCAGCGGCCTCCAGCACGCGCGGATCGGCCTCGAACAGGGCTTCGACACTGCGGAAATCCTCGGGGAGGTGGCGTTTCAGCGTCACCTCCCCATAGATGATGAGGGCCGGGCGCAGCTTCTCCACCGCGATGCGCGCGCCATAGCCCGTGATGATGCCGAGGCTTTCCAGCCGCCTGACCCGGGCGAGACAGGCCGATGGCGACAGCGCCACCCTGTCCGCCAGGGCGGCATTGGTGATTCGCCCATCCTGCTGCAGCACATCCAGGATGCGGCGGTCGATGCGGTCGGGGCTGTCCGTCATGATCTTTCGCCAATTCCCTCGCCTGCCGCAGAATCTGCGGTTTCGGGCGCAGACTATCGTTACCCCCGCGCCCTGATGTGCGGCAAGATGGCCCCATGGCCGAAATCGATCTCTCCCAATGGCATGTCCGCCCCGCCTCGCGGCAGGATCTCGACGCGCTGGCCGCCCTTGCGGCCCGGACAGGCGGCGGCTTCACCAACCTCCCGAATGACCGCGAGGCCCTCGCGGCGCGGCTCGACTGGTCAGACAGGAGCCTTGCCGCCCGCATCGACGCGCCCGACGACGAACTCTACATGCTGGTGCTGGAGCACCGGCCGACGGGGCGCATCGGCGGCACGGCGTGCATCTTTTCCCGCGTGGGCGTGCGCTGGCCCTTCTATTCCTACAAGATCTCCACCCTTTCGATGCGCTCGCGCGAGCTGGAGCGCACCTTCCGCACCGGCGTCCTGCATCTGGTGAACGACCATGACGGCGCCAGCGAAGTGGGCGGCCTGTTCCTGCACCCCGATCTGCGCACCGGCGGGCTGGGCCGGCTTCTGGCGCGCAGCCGCTACATGTTCATCGCGAACCACCGTCAGCGCTTTTCCAGCCGCGTGCTTGCGGAATTGCGGGGCCGGATCCGGCCGGACGGCAGCGCCCCCTTCTGGGACGGGCTGGCCGGCAAGTTCTTCGGCATGAGCTTCCAGGAAGCAGACACCTTCAATTCCATCCACGGCAACCAGTTCATCGCCGACCTGATGCCGAAATACCCGGTCTATGTGGCGCTGCTGCCACCGGAAACGCAGGCGTGCATCGGCCAGCCGCATGACGATGGCCGCGGCGCGCGGGCGATGCTGGAAGCCGAGGGCTTCGCCTGCAACGGCTATGTGGACATCTTTGACGGAGGGCCGACCATGGATTGCCGCATGGAAGAGCTGCGCGCCATCCGCGAGGCCCGGCCTGCCCGGATGGCGGGCGAAGAGGCACTTCCGGGCGTTTCCCGCCAGCTCGTGGCCGGCGGCGCGCTGCAGGGCTTTCGCGCTGCCCTTCTGCCGGTGCGGGAATCGCCCGACGGCATAATGCTGCCACCCGGCGGCCCCTTCCATTCCGGAGAGGCGCTTCTTCATGCCCCGGCCTGACATGAGCATCCGGAGCATCCGCCCGCATGACGGCAGCCTGTTGTGGGAAGGCCCCGCAGCAAGCGCCGGAGATGTCGCCAGCGCGCTGGAAAAGGCGCGCGCCGCCCAGCGCGACTGGGCACTCGCCCCGATCGAGGATCGAATCGCCATCGTGCGCGCCTATCGCGCGGCGGTGGAAGCGGATGCCGAAGGCCTCGCCCGGCTGATCTCCGAGGAAACGGGCAAACCCCATTGGGAAGCGCGCACCGAAGTCTCGAGCGTGATGGGCAAGGTGGACATTTCCATCGCCGCCCATGCGGAGCGGACAGGCAGCCGCAGCGCCCCCTTCAAGGCGGACCCGCATGGCGCAACACAGGCACTGCGGCACAAGCCCCATGGCGTGCTGGCGGTGCTTGGCCCCTATAATTTCCCGGCCCACCTGCCCAATGGCCATATCGTGCCGGCCCTGATCGCGGGCAACGCCATCCTGTTCAAGCCATCCGAAAAGACCCCGGCGACCGGCGCGCACATGGCAGCGCTGTGGGCAAGGGCCGGGCTTCCCGATGGCCTGCTGACAGTCCTTCAGGGCGGGGCGGAAACAGGGCGGGCGCTGGCTGCCGCCGACACGGACGGCCTGCTCTTCACCGGCTCGGCCCCCACGGGCGAAGCGCTGGCCCGCCAGTTCGCCGACAGGCCGGGCCGGATCCTTGCCCTCGAGATGGGGGGCAACAACCCGCTCGTCATCTGGGATCTCCAGGCCGGGGACATCGAGGCGGCGGCGGCCATCGTGGTGCAGTCGGCCTTTCTGTCGGCGGGCCAGCGCTGCACCTGCGCGCGGCGGCTGATCCTGGAAGATGGCGCACACGAGCCGCTGCTCGACGCCATCCTTGCCCTCATGGACCGGTTGCGGATCGACCAGCCCTTCGCCGACCCGCAGCCCTTCATGGGCCCGGTGATCGACAATGGCACGGCCGATGCCCTGATCGCCCGTGCCGCCGCGCTGGGCGGCAAGACGCTGAGGCCGATGCTGCGCCTGCACGAAGGCCTCCCCTTCCTCACCCCCGGTCTCATCGACGTGACCGGCCTGTCGACGCCGGACGACGAACTGTTCGGCCCGCTGCTGCAACTGGTTCGGGTGAAGGATTTCCCGGCGGCCATGGCGGCCGCCAACGCTACCCGCTTCGGGCTGTCCGCCGCCCTTGTCGGCGGCGACAGGGCGCTTTACGACCGCTTCTGGGCGGAAAGCCGGGCGGGCGTCGTCAACTGGAACCGCCCGACCAATGGCGCCGCCTCCAATGCGCCGTTCGGCGGTGTCGGCCGGTCTGGCAATCATCGGCCATCGGCCTGGTATGCGGCCGATTACTGCGCCTGGCCCGTCGCCTCGGTGGAAGCCGAACACCCCGCCCTCACCCTGTCGCAAGGGCTTCGCTGATGCCGGAACTGAACCTCGACGGCCTTGTCGGCCCGACCCACAATTATGCCGGGCTGAGCCTCGGCAATCTCGCGGCCACCAGCAATGCCGGGCAGGAAAGCGCGCCACGCAAGGCAGCGCTTCAGGGGCTGGCGAAGATGCGCCTTCTGGTTTCGCTGGGGGTGCCGCAGGGCCTGCTTCTGCCCCATCGCCGCCCCAATACGGGCCTGCTGCGCGCCATGGGCTTTGGCGGCATTGATGCGGAAGTGGCCGCAGCCGCAGCGCGCGAGGATGCGCCGCTGCTGGCGGCGGCCTGCTCGGCCAGCGCCATGTGGACAGCCAATGCCGCAACCGTGAGCCCGGCTGCCGATACCGCCGATGGGCGCACGCACCTGACCGTCGCGAACCTCGCCACCATGGCGCACCGGGCGCAGGAATGGCCCGAAACACTCGCCCAGCTTCGCCTTGCCTTCGCCGACAGGCGCTTCTTTGCAGTGCACGGGCCGGTTCCGCCCGCCTTCGGGGATGAAGGGGCTGCCAACCACATGCGGCTTTGTTCCGGGCATGAGGCGCCGGGCCTCGAAGTCTTTGTGCATGGCGAGAACCGGGGCGGCCGCTTCCCCGCCAGGCAGCATCCGCGCGCCTCGCAGGCCGTGGCGCGCAAACATGGGGTGGATATGGCGCTGTTCACGGCGCAGGCCGCGCGCGCCATCGAAGCGGGCGCCTTCCACAATGATGTCGTGGCCGTCGCCAACGAAACGGTCCTCTTTGCCCATGAGGCAGCCTTCGAAAACCGGACGGAAACGCTGGAGGCGCTGGCGGCGCGCGTTCCGGGCTTCACACTGGTGGAAGCGCCCGAGGCCGAGGTTCCGCTGGCCGATGCCATCGCATCCTATGTCTTCAATGCGGCTCTCGTCAGCCTTGGCGAAGGCATGGCCCTGATCCTGCCGGCAGAAGCGCGGGAAACCCCCAGCGTCAGTGGCTGGCTGGACCGGGTCGTCGCCGATCCGGGCAACCCCATCGGCCAGATCCATGTGCTCGACCTGCGGGAATCCATGCGCAATGGCGGCGGCCCGGCCTGCCTCAGGCTGCGGGTCGCCCTGCCGGAAGAGGCGCTCGCCGCCGTCGACCCGCGCTTCCTGCTGGATGACGCGCGGCTCGACAGGCTGGAGCGGCTGGTCGAACGCTACTGGCCCGAAAGGATCGCCCCGTCAGACCTGTCCGTCCCGCAGTTCTGGGCCGATACGGCAGATGCCCATGCCGCCCTTCTGGCGCAGCTTGGCATTGCGCCGGAAGAGCTGGGGCTGCCCGGCTGAACGCGGCCTACCAGATGCGGATTCGCTCGTCCTCGGGCAGGTAGAGGGCGTCGCCGGGCTTCACGTCGAATGCCTTGTACCAGGCATCATGGTTGCGCACGACACGGGCCCGGAAATGGCTGGGCGTGTGCGGGCCGACAGCCAGCTGCCGCTCCAGCGCGCTTTCACGATATTTTGACCGCCAGATCTGCGCAAAGCCGAGGAAGAAGCGCTGGTCGCCGCTCTTGCCGTCGATGTCCGGCGCCGGCTTGCCACCGAGCGAGCGCTGCCAGGCCTCGTGCGCGATCGACAGGCCGGCGAGGTCGGCGATATTCTCGCCAAGCGCCAGCCGCCCGTTGACCGGCTTGCCCGGAAGCGGCTCATAGGCGCCATATTGGGCAACGACCTTGTCGGCGAGCTTGCCGAACCTTTCGACATCGGCAGGCGACCACCAGTCGGCGAGCTTGCCGTCGGGGTCGAACTTGCGGCCCTGGTCATCGAAATGGTGCAGGATCTCGTGCCCGATCACCGCACCGATGCCGCCATAGTTCACGGCCGGATCGGCCTTCGGGTCGAAGAAGGGCGCCTGCAGGATGGCCGCCGGGAAGACGATCTCGTTCCAGCCGAAATTGGCATAGGCGTTCACGGTCATCGGAGTCATGAACCATTCGCGCCGGTCGATCGGCTTGCCGAGCTTGGCGAGGTTGCGGGCATGATCGAACCGCGCGGCGCGCTCCAGATTGCCGAGCGCATCGCCACGCACGACGGTCAGGTCGGAATAGTCCCGCCAGACTTCTGGATAGCCGATCTTCGGCGTGAAGCGGGCAAGCTTCGCCCGCGCCTTCTCGCGCGTGGCCTTGTCCATCCAGGCGAGGTTGGCGAGCCGGTCGTCCATCACGGCAAGGATGTTGCGCACCAGCGCATCCATCTGCGCCTTGGCCTCGGGCGGGAAATGGCGGGCGACATAGACTTCGCCCACGGCCTCGCCCAGCGCCGAGGAGGTGGCATCCACCGCGCGCTTCCAGCGCTCCTCGATCTTCGGCGTGCCGTTCAGCCTTGTGCCGTGGAAGGCAAAGGCCTCGTCCTGGAAGGACTTCGGCAGCACGTCTGCGGCGGCACGCAGCGCATGATAGGCGAGATAGTCGCGCCAGGCCTCCAGCGCATGCCCTTCCACCAGCTTCGCCGTGCCGGCGATGGCCGAAGGCTGGCCGATGTTGATCTCCGTCTGGCCGGAAAGCCCGGCGGCCGACAGGAAGCTCGACCAGTCGACGCCGGGATAGCGGGCCGCAAGGTCGGCGACAGCCACCGGATTGTGCCGCCGATCGGCCTGCCGTGTCTCCACCGGGCTCCAGTGCGCCTGTGCGATCGCGCGCTCCAGTCCGATCACCCGCGCCGCACGCTCGGCCGGCGCATCATAGCCGGCCAGCGCCAGCATGCGGGCGACATGGGCCTCATAGGCGGCAGCGGTTTCGGCGAACTTCTCCTCGAGATAATAATCCCGGTTGGGCATGCCCAGGCCCGACTGGTAAACGGACGCCACCATCTTCGACGGATCCTTCAGATCCTGCCCGATGCCGACGCGCAGCGGTATGGCCGAGCGCAGGGCATTGGCTTCGCCAAGGGCCGAAGCAAGCTGGGCGCGCGTCGCGATTGCGGCGATGGCGTCCAGCCGGGGCTTCAGCGGCGCAAGGCCCAGCGCCTCGATGCGGGCTTCGTCGCGATAGCTGGCATAATAGTCGCCCGCCTTGCGGGCAGGGCCGGTCAGGCTCTCGTTGGCGGCCAGATCATCGAGAATGGCGCGCGTGCGCGTCTGGCTGAGATCGCGCAGATGGTGGAACATGCCGAACTGGGCGCGATCCTCGGGGATGGGGTTCGCCCGGTCCCAGGCGCCGCTTGCATGGGCGTAGAAATCATCGCCGGGCCTGACAGCGGGATCCATGCCGTCAACATCGAAACCCCAGGCGCCAATGACCGGCCCTGCGGGTGCGGCCGGCGCTTCGGCGCCAGCGGCCCTGGCGGCCTGGGCAAAAGCGAGGGGCGCTGCAGCCGCCAGAAGAAGGGCGGCAAGGGGAAGGGCTTTCATCGTCTTGTCTTTCCTTGTCGATCTTCGGATCAGCGGTTGCCGGCGGGAACCCACAGCACATCGCCGTTTCCGCCCGCGCCCGGGCGGTTCACGAAGCGGGCCATCACGAACAGATGATCGGACAGCCGGTTGAGATAGTGGATCGCCAGCGGGTTCACCGGGGTTTCGGCAGCCGCCGTCACGGCATCGCGTTCGGCCCTGCGCACGATGGTGCGCGCCACATGCAGATGCGCCGCCAGTGCCGAGCCGCCCGGCAGGATGAAGCTGTTGAGCGGCTCCAGCACGGCGTTCATCGCGTCGATTTCCGCTTCCAGCCGCCGGACCTGGCTGGGCACGATCCGCAGCGGCTCCCATTCCGGCATGGTGCCGCCGGGCAGGAAATCATCGCCCGGCGTCGCCAGATCCGCGCCGACATCGAAAAGGTCGTTCTGGATCCTCAGAAGCATGGGCGCGGCGTCATCGCCGGCGTGCAGCATGGCCACGCCAAGGGCGGAATTGGCTTCGTCCACCGTGCCATAGGCGGCCACGCGGGCGGAATCCTTGCGCAGGCGGGAGCCATCGGCAAGGCCCGTCGTGCCGTCGTCGCCCGTGCGGGTGTAGATGCGGTTCAGCTTCACCATGGCCCGTGCCTAGCTCGCCAGCCCGCGGCCGCCCAGGATCAGCAGGATGATGACCAGCAGGATGGTGATCATCTGGAAGGTGACGCGAAGCGACATGAACTTGTTCGACTGCGCGCCGGTGATGTCCTTGCCGCTCGCCATGGTGATGATGCCGCGGATCAGCACATAGGCCGTCGCCAGCGCCGCCAGGACGATAAGGGCGATGAGAAGAGCGTTCATGCGCCCACATGTAGGCGCATGAACGCTGGAATGCACCGCAAAAATGCCCGGCGGGGCTTCAGGCTGCGGCCATGCGCCGCCGCCTGAGGCTGGCGCCCACCAGCCCGAAACCGGCGATCATCATCGCCCATGTCGCCGGCTCGGGCACGGCGGGGGCGTCCAGACGAAAGACGCCGAACTGCAGCTGCGAGGCCCCGAATCGGGCGAGCGGCAGGGCATTGAGGGCCTGCTGGCTGGCCGGCATGCCGGCCCTGACATCGAAGGACAGGAAGGTCGGCCCGTTGATCCACAGCTGGTCGAGCGGCGGAATGGCCGCCGAACCGAGCAGCGTCGGCGCACCACCCTGAACAACGGTCGAGCGGCCGAAGACAAAGCCGGAGACGAACGCATCAGCCGGCAGCGGCGCATCGGTCATGAAGGCGGGCTGGAAGCCGGGCACGAAGGCCGTGGTTTCGGAATAGATCAGCTGGTCGATCCGCCCGCCCGAACCCGCCGCGCCATCGTTGATGGCAAAGAGCGCGCCGCGCGCGGCCGGCGTCTGCATGATCGTCCACGGGCCGACCGACAGGGCGAAGCTGGTGACGGCATAGGGATAGAGGCGCGCCTCGCCAACGCCGCCCGGCGAGGCGACATCGATGCCGGCAACGCTGTCATCGATGGTGAAGGCGAAGCTCATGAACTGCTGGTGGAACGGCACGCCCTGCAGCACAGGCACGCCACCCGGGTTGGAAGGCGTCTGGACAGCGATGGCAGAGCCGAGAACAAGCCAGCTGGCCGCTGCCGCAGGCGCAGCAGCCAGACAGAAAGCACCCGCCAGAGCGAGCACGGAACCCCTGATCATGGAAACCCCCGTTAATCTTTGAGAACAGGCAGGATTTACGCCTTACACATGCATGTTGCTCGCATGGACTTCGGGCTTTGGCAAGTGCCTGTCCGGGCCTTCCGGCGGCTCGGCGCGCAGCCTGTCGGCAAGCGCCTTTCCGTCCATGCCGCCGGCCCTGAGGGATGCCAGCGTTTCGGCCTTGTCGCGCTTGGCGAGCCGTCGGCCATCTTCGGCCAGAAGCAGGGCGTGATGCAGATATTGCGGTGGCTCGAGACCGAGCAGATGCTGCAGCAGGCGCTGCACATGGGTCGCCTCGAACAGGTCGCGGCCGCGAACGATCCGGGAGATGCCCTGGAAGCCATCATCCACCACGGCGGCCAGCATGTAGCCGACCCCGATGTCGCGGCGGGCCAGCACGATGTCGCCACCCGCCGCCGGATCGGCCTCGACCCCACCCGCCAGGGCATCCTGCCAGGAAAGCGGACCGGAAAGGGCCAGCGCCTTTTCCACATCCAGCCGGATGGCATGCGGTTCCCGTTGCATGCGGCGCCCGGCCTCCTCCGCCGGCAGCGCCCTGCAGGTGCCGGGATAGACAGGCGGCATGCCATGCGGGGCGCTGGAGGCCTGGGCGATGTCGGCGCGCGTGCAGAAGCAGGGATAGGTCAGGCCCATGCCCGCCAGCCGCGCCAGCGCCGCTGCATGTGCCTCCCGGCGGGTCGACTGCAGGAGCGGCGGGGCGTCGAACCCGAGGCCCAGCCAGCGGAGATCCTCGAGCAGGGCTTGCGTGAACCCGGGGCGGCACCGCCCGGTGTCGATATCCTCGATGCGCAGCAGGAAACGGCCCCCGCCCGCGCGTGCGAGATCATGCGCAAGAACCGCCGACCAGGCATGGCCAAGGTGCAGCAAGCCCGTAGGCGAAGGGGCGAAGCGCGTGATAAGTTGTGGATGCGGCATGTGGGGCCAGAGACTCCGGCTTGATTTTCCCAATATCTGGTGCTGTCATACCATCGACATACAGCCTCTGGTATAGGGGCTCACGGAACTGGTGCAGGCGTGGGAATGCGGCTGCCCGAAGTGCGATAGGGCCGGCACGAACCACCCTGCTCCCGAACCTTGAGGAGCGGCGCCGATGTATCACCCCGATCTTCTGGACGAACGCCAGGCCCGGCAATGGGCATCACCGCAGGCTTGCCCGGCGCTGGTGCTGAATGCCGACTACACCCCGCTGAGCTATTATCCGCTATCGCTCTGGAGCTGGCAGGACGCCATCAAGGCCGCCTTCCTCGAACGGGTGAATGTGGTGGCCGAATATGAGCGGGAAGTCCGCAGCCCGGGCTTCACCATGCGGCTGCCATCGGTCGTCGCGCTCAGGCAATATGTGAAGCCGTCGCAAACCCCGGCCTTCACCCGCTTCAACCTCTTCCTGCGCGACCGCTTCAGCTGCCAATATTGCGGCGCGCGCGAGGAACTCACCTTCGATCATGTGGTGCCGCGCACCTATGGCGGGCGCACCACCTGGACCAATGTTACAACGGCCTGTGCGCCCTGCAACCTGCGCAAGGGCGGGCGCACGCCGGCTGAAGCGGGCATGCTGCCCCGGCAGCGGCCATTCCAGCCCACCAGCCACCAGCTGCAGGAAAACGGCCGCGGCTTCCCGCCCCACCACTGCCATGAGACCTGGCGGGACTATCTCTATTGGGACAGCGAACTGGAGGCCTGACGGGCGGCGTCAGGCTGCCCGCTGTGGCAGACTGACGGGCGGCACCATGCCGCCCTCAGCCCCTGCCATGCCAGGTCTTCAGCCGACGATGTCTTCCGGCTTGAAGAAGAAGGCGATCTCGATCGCGGCATTCTCCGCGCTGTCGGAGCCATGCACCGAATTGGCCTCGTTGCTTTCGGCCAGTTCGCGGCGGATGGTGCCCGGCTCGGCATTCTCGGGGTTGGTGGCGCCCATCACGCGGCGGTTGAGGGCGACGGCATCCTCCCCTTCCAGCACCTGCACCACGACCGGGCCGGATGTCATGAAGGCAACGAGATCGTTGAAGAAGGGGCGCTCCTTGTGGACGGCATAGAAGCCTTCGGCCTGTTCCTTCGTCATGCGGATGCGCCTGGAGGCGACGACGCGCAGGCCGGCCTCTTCCAGCATGGCGGTGACCTTGCCGGTCAGGTTGCGGCGGGTGGCGTCGGGCTTGATGATGGAAAAGGTGCGTGTCACGGCCATTGGGGGCATCCTGTGCTGTTCTGGAAAGTGGCGCGCGCTTAGCCGCAACTGCTGCACCGCACAAGCCATCACGAAGCCTGCCCCGCCGGCAGGGCGCGCGGGCCGGACGGCGGAAAAAAGGGTGCCAGACGCCCTGTAAGCCGGGTTCTGTCCGGGGGTTTCCCCCCTGGGCGACCATTCCTCTGGGGTGCATGTCGCCACGCACCTCTAGCAACCAACCCGCACGCTCCGGCCGGATCAGGCCTGCCCGGATCGCTCCGGACGCGGCGCGCCTATTCGGTCTTGCTCCCGGTGGGGTTTACCATGCCACCCCTGTTGCCAGGGGCGCGGTGCGCTCTTGCCGCACCCTTTCGACCTTGCCGCAAGCCCCCCGAAGGCGGCCCGTGCGGCGGTCTGCTTTCTGTTGCACTGTCCCTGGGGTTGCCCCCGGCGGGCGTTACCCGCCACCGTCGATCCCTGGAGCCCGGACTTTCCTCGAGCTGTTTCCACCCCGCGGCCGCCCAGGCATCTGGCACCCGCTTCACTTGTCAACGCGGGTCGGAAAGGTCAAGCTTGGCCCCGATCAAAAAACAGGAGGGCGACGATGGCCAATGATCCCGCAACGCGGACAAACGATTTCCAGATGAACCGCCCGACCATCCTGAGCCTGCTCTATCTCGGCTCCTTCCTGGCGGGCATCACGGCGCTCGTGGGGGTCATCCTTGCCTATGTCTGGAAGGGGGAGGCGCATCCCGGCTGGGAGGACAGCCATTACCGCTACCACATCCGCACCTTCTGGATCGGCATCGTCTGGACGATCATCGCCGCGATCATCACCGGCATCACCCTGGGGCTTGCGGCCTTCATCGTCTTTCCGCTCATTGCCATATGGTTCGCGGTGCGCGCGGTGAAAAGCCTGCTGGCCGCCCAGCGGGAAGAGCCGCTGCAGAATGTGGAGAGCTGGCTCTTCTGAGCCAGCCCCGCCCTACAGATTCCCAGCGCCCCGTCTGGCCGGGCTTCGTCTGGCGGCCCGTCTGGCCGGTCTGCGTCTAGCAGCCTGTCTGGCCGGGCTTCGTCTAGCGGCCTGTCTGGCCGCGGTGCATCAGCATCGCATCCGCCAGCACCAGCGCCATCATCGCCTCGGCCACGGGGGCGGCGCGGATACCGACGCAGGGGTCATGCCGGCCCTTCGTCACCACTTCGGCGGCCTCTCCGGTGCGCGTCACCGTCTCCACCGGGGTCAGGATGCTGCTCGTCGGCTTCAGGGCCATGCGCACCACCAGCGGCTGGCCGGTGCTGATGCCGCCCGCCGTGCCGCCGGCATGGTTGGCCAGAAACACAGGCCGGCCATCGGGGCCGGGGCGCATCGGATCGGCGTTATCCTCGCCACGCAGGCGTGCAGCGGCGAAACCGTCGCCGATTTCCACGCCCTTCACGGCGTTGATGCTCATCATCGCGGCGGCAAGCTGGCTGTCGAGCTTCATGTAGACGGGTGCGCCCCAGCCCGGCGGCACGCCTTCGGCCACCACTTCCACCACGGCCCCAAGCGACGAACCGGCCTTGCGGGCGGCATCCAGCATGGTGGCCCAGCGGGCGGCGGCCCCGGCATCCGGGCAGAAGAAGGGGTTGCGGTCGATTTCGGCCGCATCGAAGGCGGCCCGGTCGATCGCGTCGCCGCCCAGCTCCACCAGATAGCCCCGGATGGTCACGGCCTCGCCCAGCACCTTGCGCGCAACCGCGCCGGCCGCCACCCGCGCCGCCGTCTCGCGGGCGGATGATCGCCCGCCGCCACGCGGATCGCGGAAGCCATATTTGGCGTCATAGGCATAGTCGGCATGGCCGGGGCGGTATTTCACCGCCACCTCGGAATAATCCTTGGACCGCTGGTCGACGTTGCGGATCATCAGGCTGACCGGCGTGCCCGTCGTGCGCCCCTCGAACACGCCGGACAGGATCTCGACCTGGTCGGGCTCCTGCCGCTGGGTGGTGAAGCGGCTGGTGCCGGGCCGGCGCCTGTCGAGGAAAGGCTGGATATCCGCTTCCGACAGGGACAGGCCCGGCGGGCAGCCATCGACAACGGCGCCAAGCGCCGGCCCATGGGATTCCCCCCAGGTGGTGAAACGGAACAGGTGACCGAAGCTGTTGTGCGACATGGCTGCGGAATGGCGCATGGTGCGCCATATGGCAATCAGGCCAGCGCGATGTCCGGCGCATCCTCGGCCTTCATGCCCACCACATGATAGCCGCTGTCCACGTGCAGCACTTCGCCGGTGGTGCCCGAGGACAGGTCCGACAGGAGATAGAGGCCCGCGCCGCCGACGTCATCGAGCGTTGTGTTGCGGCGCAGCGGGGCGTTCAGTTCGTTCCACTTCATGATGTAGCGGAAATCGCCGATGCCGCTGGCGGCC
>CAYMZC010000014.1:0-32094 GCA_964394815.1 uncultured Sandaracinobacter sp.
CACCAGGACGTACACTCTTTCCCTACACGACGCTCTTCCGATCTCAAACAGGCGGCCATAGTGGCTTCGAAGCTCATGCGCGGCCTCTTAGGCGGGTTGCGCACGGCTTTCGAGGCCCTATCTCCTTCAGGCCCGGGCAGGGACCGGATGACCGGATTTCAGGGCGGGCAGGAACAAGAGAGGGGATATTGATGGGCCGTTTCAAGATTGCCGCGCTGCTGGCCGCCGCCGCCGCGCTCGCCATGCCGTTTGCTGTGGATGCACGCCATCACGGCACGCACAAGGCCAGCGTATCCGACAGCAAGGCTGAAACGGCGGCCCTGATCGACAGCGCAATCGCCGGCGCCCATCGCAGCGATGCAAGCCGCGCCCGCGACCAGTATCGCCACCCGAAGGAAACGCTGCTCTTCTTCGGCCTCAGGCCCGGCATGACGGTGGTGGAAATTTCGCCGGGCGGCGGCTGGTACACCGACATCCTCGCCCCCGTGCTGAAGGACAAGGGCCTCTACATCGCCGCCCACAACAACCCCAATGGCCCGGCCGGCCAGCAGCGCCAGCGCGCCGCCTTCAAGGAACGCCTGGCCGCCAACCCGGACATGTTCGGCAAGGCTGTCGTCACAAGCTTCGGCAAGGGGATCGAGCACAACATCGCCGCCCCCGGCTCGGCTGACATGGTGCTCACCTTCCGCAACCTGCACAACTGGATGGGCGCGGGCTTCGCCGAGGAGGCCCTTCGCGCCTTCCACACCGCCCTGAAGCCCGGCGGTGTCCTGGGCATTGTGGACCATCGCCTGCCCGAAGACCGCGACAGCGAGGCAAGCCGGCGTTCGGGCTATGTGAAGCAGAGCGACGTGATCCGCATGGCCGAAGCCGCCGGCTTCCGGCTGGACGCATCGAGCGAGATCAACGCCAACCCTAAGGACAAGGCCGATCACCCCAAGGGTGTCTGGACCCTGCCGCCGACCATGGCGCTGGGCGACACCGACCGCGATGCCTATGCCGCCATCGGCGAAAGCGACCGCATGACGCTCAGGTTCGTGAAACCCGCCAACTAATCGGTAAGACCGCCCGGCCGGGGTTCAGCGACTGTTCAAGCTGCGCCCCGCAGGCGGGGGCCGTGTCGTGGTTCAACAACAGTCTTTCAGCGTGACGGGCGTGGGGCCATCAGCCCTTTGCCCGCCTGTGGCTGCCCGGCGGCGCAGCCTGGTCGCCGGCGCCATGGTCCTGCTGGTCCTGGCCACCGGGCTTCTGCCGGCTCCGGCCATGGCGCAGCTGGGCCGGGTGCAGGCAAGGCCGGCCGAGCCCGAGATGGCGGAGCAGTGGAAGCCCGGCCGGTCGAGCCGCACCGCCTGCATCGACGCGACACGCATCGCCGCTGCTGTCGTTGTCGATCAGAAGACGGTCGATGTGGTGATGCGTGGCGGAAAGCGCTGGCGTCTGACGCTTGCGGGCAAGTGCCCGCAGCTCAGCTATTATGGCGGCTTCTACTACAAGCCGGGCACGGCAGGGCAGTTCTGCGCCGGCCAGGACCATATCATCGGCCGCGCCGGCGGCAGTTGCCGCGTCAGCCGTATCGCCCCGCTGCACAAGGTGGAAAAGCGGCGGCGCTGAAGCGGGAAGGACGGCCTGGCCCGGTGGCCGGCCCACGCGCGCGGCGCGGCACAGTTGCAAGAAAACCACGTTTCCCCTCATCATTTCCGAGAGGGTCGGAAAGGCCCTATCGCGCTGGACAAGCCCTTGGTGGACTGATTGAATGCAATGGTCGGCCTGGGGAGGACCGGCGGGGATAAAAGAGCCGCTTTCATGCGGTCATGCCGGAAACGGCTTCCGTACCACCTTCCCAGACCAGATCCGGGGACCGCCCAGGGAGTGGTGGCCTCGTCACAGGATGGGGAGGAATGACAGAATGACATCAACCAGGTTGGCGGCGCGTGCCGCGCTGATCTCCGCGGTTTCCGTCGCAAGCCTTGCCTCGGCAAGCGCTTGGGCACAGACCGCATCTTCGGGCGTGGCCGACATCGTCGTCACCGCCCAGCGCCAGGCGCAGAGCCTTCAGGACGTGCCGATCGCGATCACGGCCTTCTCGGCGGAAACGCTCGAGACGCAGCAGATCAACAACTCGTCCGACCTGCAGCTTTCGCTGCCGAACGTCACCTTCACCAAGGGCAACTTCACGGCGGCATCCTTCACCATCCGCGGTATCGGCGACCTGTGCGTCGGCACCTCGTGCGATACGGCGACGGGCATCCATGTGAACGATGTGCCGCTTTCCAGCACCCGCCTGTTCGAGAGCGAATTCTTCGACATGGAGCGGATCGAGGTTCTGCGCGGCCCGCAAGGCACGCTTTTCGGCCGCAACGCCACCTCGGGCGCGGTCAACCTCATCACCGCCCGGCCTGACCTGACCGCAATCAAGGCCAAGGGCACGGTCGAATATGGCAATTACGACAGCTGGCGCCTCGAGGGCATGGTCAACGTGCCGCTCGCCGATTTCGCCGGCATCCGCATCGCCGGCACCTATCTGAAGCGCGACGGCTATACGAAGAACCTCTTCACCGGAAACAATGTCGACGGTCGCGACCAGTGGTCGATCCGCGGCACGCTGCGCCTGCAGCCCGGCCCGGACACCACCATCGACCTGATCGGCTACCATTATCAAGAGGACAGCAACCGCTCGCGGATCCAGAAGCAGCTCTGCCACCGCGACCCGACGGGCATCCTCGGCTGCCAGCCGGACCGGCTTGGCTATGACTACACCAATGCCAACAATGCCCTCGGATCGGTGTTTCCGTCGAAGCAGTTCCTGGGGTCGATTTCCGGCGGCGCGCTCGCGCCCTTCGGCCTGACCGACATCTATGGCCCGGACGGCTTCGCCGGCCAGACTGTTCCGCGCGACCTGCGCACCATCAACACCTCGTTCGAGCCGACCTACAAGTCGTTCGAGACGCAGGCGCAGCTCAAGATCGAACATGATTTCGGCCCGGCGGTCCTCAACGTCACCGGCGGCTGGATGAACAGCAGCGTCGATTCCCGCGTGGATTACTTCCTCGGCGCCCAGAATCCGCTGGATTTCAGCCCGGGCACCGGCGTCTACAACGTGCTTAACTCGCCGCTGTTCGCGCCGGGCGCCGCACGCTTGTTCAGCGGCAACCAGATCTGCGTTTCCGAAGCCAATCTCAACTATGTCGGCTTCATCAACGACGAGGTCGAGCGCTGCGATGTCCGCCTGACCAACTATGACCAGAGCAGCGCGGATGTGACCACCTGGTCGGCTGAAGCCCATATCGACACCAAGTTCGATGGCCCCTTCAACTTCCTGATCGGCGGTATCTACCTCAACACGGAAGCACGGAACGTCAACTACTGGGTGAACTCGTCCGGTCTGGACTATGCCGCCCTCGTCATCGGTCCTGCATTCACGGGTGACCCGAACCTTGCCTATGCATCGCCCTTCTTCAACTCCGAAACAAACCTCTTCACGCTCGATGCCTATGGCATCTTCGGCGAGGCCTATTTCGAGGCTTCGGATTCGCTGAAGTTCACGGCCGGCCTGCGCTATTCCAACGACCGCAAATATATCCGCGATCGCCAGCCGCTCTATAACGTCTTCGCGCCCTATGGCACGCCCGACGCGACCGTGCTGCCCGGCTTCCCCGGTTATCGCAACAAGGTCGTCAAGAGCGATGCCATCACCGGCCGTTTCGTGATCGACTGGAAGCCGGTCACCGACTTCACGGATGACACGCTGGTCTATGCCTCCTACTCGCGGGGCTACAAGTCGGGCGGCCTCAACCCGCCGTTCAACGAAGCTCTTTTCTCGGCGCCGGCTGAATTCAAGTCTGAATTCATCGATGCCTTCGAAATCGGCACCAAGAACACCTTCCTGGGTGGCGCCTTCCGGGCGAACCTGTCGGCCTTCTACTACAAGTACAAGGATCTTCAGGTCAGCCGGATCATCAACCGCACCAGCTTCAACGACAACACCGACGCCGAAATCTGGGGTCTCGAAGGCGAGTTCATCGTCGCGCCGACTCCGAGCCTGCTGTTCAACGTGAACCTCAGCTACCTGAAGACGAAGCTGGGCGATCTCCAGCTGGTCGACTCCCGTGATCCTTCCGGTGGCCTCAGCGATGCCGTCATCATCAAGGATCTGGGCAGCGCGGCGCACTGCGTCTTCCAGGTGCCGGGCAATGCGGCGCTCGCCAATGCGTTCGTCAATGCCTTCAACGCGGCGGTTCCGGGCGCCGGCCTCCAGGGCACGGTTCCGGTTCCGGGCACCAATACCACGGGCGCCTTCTCGCTCTGCGAACAGCTCGCGGGGGCTGCTGCTGCCGCCAATGTTCCGGTGGTGTTCGATCCGGCCGCGGTCAACCCGGTCCTGCCTTCGGGCGTGCCGTTCGACCTGACGGGCAATGAACTGCCGAACGCGCCGCAGTTCAAGGTGAGCCTGGGCGCCCAGTATACGGCCGATTTCCAGAATGGCTGGAACGCGGTCCTGCGCGGGGATGTCCACTTCACCGGGGAAGCCTATTCCCGCACCTTCAACAGGGCTATCGACAAGATCCCGTCCTACGAGGTGGTGAACCTGCAGCTGCAGGTGAACGCACCGGACAACCGCTTCCACATCAAGGCGTTCGTGCAGAACCTCTTCGACTCGGACTCGATCAGCGGCCAGTATGTGACGGATGCCTCGTCGGGCCTCTTCACCAACATCTTCACCCTGGAGCCGCGCCGGTACGGCGTTGCCGTCGGCTTCAGCTTCTGATCGGAACAATGGGGAGGACAGGCGGACATACCGCCTGACTGGAGGGGAGCGGGAAACCGCTCCCCTTTCCTTATGCACCGCTTCAGGCTATTGCGCGCTTCCGGGCCGTGCGATCAGCGCGCGGTTGCCGGCTTGAGGAATACTGTTGCCCTTTTCCGATCTTCACCTCTCCGACGCGCTTCTGAAAGCGGTCGCGGATGCTGGTTACACCGAGCCCTCCGCCATACAGGCGGCGGCCATCCCGGCTGTTCTGATGGGCAAGGATCTTATCGGCGTCGCCCAGACCGGCACCGGCAAGACGGCCAGCTTCGTCCTGCCCATGATCGACATCCTGGCCGAAGGGCGCTCGCGGGCGCGCATGCCGCGCTCCCTCATCCTGGAGCCGACGCGCGAACTGGCGGCACAGGTGGCCGAGAATTTCGAGAAATACGGCAAGTATCACAAGCTCTCGATGGCCCTGCTGATCGGCGGGGTTGCCTTCGGAGACCAGGACAGGGCGCTGGAAAAGGGCGTCGATGTGCTGATCGCCACGCCCGGCCGCCTGATGGACCAGCATGCGCGCGGCAAGATCCTGCTGTCTGGCGTGGACGTGCTCGTGATCGACGAGGCGGACCGCATGCTCGACATGGGCTTCATCCCCGATGTCGAGAAGATCTGCGCCCTGCTTCGCCCCGAGCGCCAGACGCTGCTGTTTTCGGCAACCATGCCGCCACCCATCAAGAAGCTGGCGGACCGCTTCATGAGCGACCCGAAGATGGTCGAGGTGGCGCGGCCGGCCACCACCAACAAGGATATCGCCCAGCTTCTCGTTCCGGCCGATGCGCGCAGCAAGCGCGATCTGCTGAAGGATCTGCTGAAGTCGGAAGAGGTGCGTTCCGGCATCATTTTCTGCAACCGCAAGACGACGGTGCGGGATCTGGCCGCCGCCCTGAAGCGCGCGCGCCTGCGGGTGGGGCAGATCCACGGAGACATGGAGCAGGCCGACCGCATCCGCGAGCTCGATCGCTTCAAGGCCGATGAAATCAACCTGCTGGTCGCATCCGATGTTGCAGCCCGCGGGCTCGACATCAAGGGCGTCAGCCACGTCTTCAATTTCGATATTCCCTGGCACCCGGACGATTATGTCCACCGCATCGGCCGCACCGGTCGCGCCGGCCAGAAGGGCGTCGCCATTTCGCTGGTGACGGCGGACGACATCGAATCGATCGCCAACATCGAAAAGCTGACGGGCCAGACCATCCCCCGTCGCGCGCCGCTGGCCTTCGAGGCAGGCTCCGCCGAGCAGCCGGCTGCGGAAGCCGCCGAGGGCCGGAAGTCAGGGGCCGCCAAGGCATCCAGGCGCAAGGAAGAGCGCCCCCGCAAATCCGAAGTGCCCAGATCCGAAGCCCCTGCCAGCGGGGCGGCGCGCCCCGAAGCCCAGCCAGAATCACCACAGGAATCGCTGCAGGAAGCCAGTCGGGAAGCGAGCCGGGAAGCGAGCCGGGAAGCGACTCGGGAAGTCCGGCCGGAAAGCAGAACGGACCGCAGCCGCGAGGGGCAAGAGCAGGCGCGTGCGCCACGCCGCGGCGGCCGTGCCGAAGGCAGGCGCGATGGCAGCCAAGGTCCGGCCCATGACACCGCGGGCAATGCTGGCCGCGACATGCGCCGTGGCGGCCGTGACCGGCGCGACGGTGACGAAGCCGCAAGCGGCCCGGGCTTCGCCGATGGTGAGATCCCGGCCTTCCTGATGTTTTCGGCGCGGGGCTGAGCAGCCCCCCGCCTGCCACCTTCGCCTGCCATTGCCGCTCGCCGTCGTCGGCGGGCCTTCCCTGTCTTACCCTCCCCATATGCCGAGCACGACCGCTGCCCCGGCTGCGGCTAGATCATCCGGCAATCTGGGAGAGCTGGAATGACCTACAACAACATCACCTGGTCGGAATCGGATGGCGTCGCCACCCTGACCATCAACAGGCCGGAGCGCCTGAACTCGCTCAACACCGACGTCATCCAGGAGATGATCGAGGCCGTCGACCGTATCCGTGACGGTCTGTCGGATGCGCGCTGCCTCGTACTCACGGGCGCCGGGCGCGGCTTTTCCTCGGGCGCGGATCTCGCGCCGGGCACCGCCGGCGGCAGCGAGACTGCCGCAGGCCCGATCGATGCGGGCAAGGTGCTGGAAACCCATTTCAACGTGCTGCTCGAGCGGCTGTTCGCCCTGCCTGTGCCGTTCGTGACGGCCGTGAACGGCCCTGCGGCCGGTGCCGGCTGCTCGTTCGCACTGGCCGGTGACATCATCATCGCCGCGAAATCCTCCTATTTCCTCCAGGCCTTCGTCAACATCGGTCTCGTGCCCGATGTCGGCTCCACCTGGATGCTGCCGCGCATGATCGGCCGCGCACGCGCAACGGCCATGATGATGCTGGGCGAGCGCGTGCCCGCCGAGCAGGCGCTGGAATGGGGCATGGTCACCCGCGTGGTCGATGATGCGTCCCTGATGGACGAGACGATGAAGGTGGCCAAGAAGCTGGCTGCCGGCCCGACGCGCGCCCTCACCCTCATCCGCCACGGCATCCGCGAGTGCATGGACAAGTCGCTGACCGAAGGCCTGATGGTTGAGCGCCGCCACCAGCTTCTTGCTGGTCGCAGCCCCGATTTCGCCGAGGGCGTGATGGCCTTCCTCGAAAAGCGGCCGGCACGCTTCACCGGCAAATAAGGGCTCAGCGCCGCGGCGCCAGCCACCAATCCTGCTTCCAGCCGGCGATGTCGGGAACGGCCTCGCCGGCTGCATTGCGTGCGGGCGTGTAGCGGAAGCGCTCTTCGATCAGCCGGCAGGTGGTCGCATCGAGGGCAGGGTCGCCACTGGATTGCACGACCCGGCAGTTTCTGACGCGCCCTTCGGCCGTGACATCGAAATGGGCGATCACGGTGCCGCCGCGGCCTGCCTGGCTGGCGCTGCGCGGATAATCGCGCCGCTCGATGCTGCCGGACAGCCAGCGCGCGCGGCTGATGCCAGCGCCACCGCCGCCTGTTCCGGCCCCCGAAGCACCGCTGCCGGCGCCCTTTCCGACGCCGCCGCCGCCGCTCCCCCTCGCATCGGCCGTGGCTGCGCCTGCGGCCCTGTCCTGCCCCTGTGCCGGCACGGGCGGCAGGGTGGCGGGCTCTGGCGGTTCGATCCGGATGTCCGGTTCCGGCACCGACACCGGCACGGGCTCCATGCGGGGCGCTTCCGGGCTGGCCTCGCCTTCCGGGTCGGGCAGGCCGGCCATGTCGGCGCGCGCGGGGTCTTCGCCGGGTTGCGGGGCCGGCATATCCACCACCAGCATCACCGCTTCGATAACGGGAACCGGAAGCGCCACGGGACGCAGGAGCAGCAGGATTGCCCCGGCATGCGCGCCGAGCACGAGGCCAAGCAACAGCCCGCGGCGACGTCGCGCCGCCGAATCAGACGAGGGCAGGGGCTTGGTCACGCCTCATTGTCGCAGGACCGGGCTTTCGGCAGTTTGAACCGGCTTTGTGTTTGCCTTGCGCCCGCCGCCGGGCATCAGGGCCACCACCAGCCCCGCCAGCGCCAATGCGGCCCCCGCCGCCGACAGCCAGTCCCAGCGATAGCCTTCGGCAAAGGTCGATATGGCCATGGCGAGGATGGGGATGGGAACGCCAGTCCAGGCCGCCTCGGCCGGGCCTACCGAGCGGATGAGATCGAAATAGATGCCGAAGGCCAGCGCGCTGGCGAAAAGCCCGAGATAGAGGATGCCGGCAAGATATTCCGGTCGCGCGTCCCATTGAGGCGGGCCGGAAAGGCCAAGCGCCACCAGCGCGTTGATCAGGGCGCCTGTCAGCATTGCCCAGCCAAGGCCCGCCAGCGGCGGAAAGCGCAGGGATGCGGGGCTTGCCTGCATGACATTGGCGATGGAGGCGCACAGCACGCCCGCCATGGTGAGGCCAAGGCCCAGAAGCGTGGCGTCACGGCCGCCCGCCGGGCCGAGTTGCTGGGCAAAGAGCAGGCCGACGCCCGCGATCCCCAGCATGGCCCCGATCAGGAAACGGCGGCTGACGCCCCGGCCGAGGAACAGCCAGGCAAGGATCGCGTTCGGCACCATCAGCAAGGCGAAGGCGACGGCCGGTATGCCTGAGGGGATATGCGCTTCAGCGCGGTAGACGAAGTTGAAATTGAGCACGAACTGGAACAGCCCCAGCAGCGCCACGAAGCCCCAGCTTGCGCGCGGAACCGCCAGCGGCAGCCCGCGCAGGAGGCACCAGCCCAGCAGCGCCAGCCCGCCCGCCGTGAAGCGGTAGGTGACGGACCAGCTGGGGTTCACGACACCGAGCTGGTCCTTGATGACGATCCAGGTCGTTCCCCAGATGAGGACGACGATGGCAAACTGCAGCAGGGCGCGGGGGGTCATGAAAGCCGGCCCAGCGCCGATTCCAGCCGCGCCAGCGCCTGTTCGCTCTGGTCCCAGCGGACGACGAGGCGGATGGCGTCCGGGCCTTCCAGCTCCCAGTCGTAGAAGCTGAAGCCCTCGGCCCGCAGGGCTTCGCGTTCGGCGGCGTCGAGGCGCAGGAACAGGCTGTTGGCCTCCACGGGGTGGATGAGCCGCCCTGCCGCCACGCGGGCAAGCCGTGCGGCCCCGGCATTGGCGGCGCGGGCATTTTCCAGCCACAGCCCGCCTTCGATCATGGCAAGAAGCTGGGCGGCGGCGAAACGCCCCTTGGAGGGCATCATGCCGGCCCTTTTGCGCCTGACCGGCAGGCTCGATGCCAGCCGGTCATCGAAGACGATGATGGCTTCTGCCGACATGCCGCCATTCTTGATGCAGCCGAAGGACAGGATGTCGACGCCGGCGCGCCAGCTGATGTCGGCCGGGTGGCATCCGAGGCTGGCCACGGCATTGGCAAAGCGCGCGCCGTCCATGTGAACGGCAAGCCCGCGCCCCTTCGCCCAGTGGCCGAGGGCGGCGACTTCCGCAGCCGTGTAGACGGTGCCCGATTCGGTTGCCTGCGTCAGGCTGAGGGCTGCCGGCTGCACCTGGTGCACGTCGCCACGGCGGCGGGCGGCGGCCTCGTCCAGCCCTGCCGGTGTCAGCTTGCCGTTCGCGCCCGGAACCAGCATCAGGCTGGCCCCGCCGGTGAAGAAGGGAATGGCGCCCGCTTCATCCACTTCCACATGGGCTTCGGCATGGCACCACAGCCCGCCATAGGGCGGAACGAGGGCCGCGATGGAAAGGGCGTTGGCTGCTGTGCCGGACGGAACCGGGAAAACACGGCAGGCTGTGCCGAACAGGTCGGAAAAGGCGCCATCCAGCCGGGAAGACCAGCGGTCGGAATCATAGCCTTGCGGTTCGGCGTCCTGGGCTGCTGCCAGGGCGTGCATCAGGGCAGGGTGAACGCCTGCCGCATTGTCGGAAGTGAAGTCCATGGGGGCGATCCTTAGCGCCGGAAGCGGTGCGCGCCAGCCCGCTTCGCGCGGCCATGCGCGCTTTTACCCCACAGTCGCGGCGGTTGCAGGCCGGGCCTCATCCGGCGGCCTGTCATTCGCCCCAGTCGCCGCCTGTCCAGGCGCCATCGGCAGGGTCGGCGAAGCGGGTGAATTCGCGCTCGAAGACAAGCGGCACCGTGCCGGTTGCGCCATGGCGCTGCTTTGCCACGATCACTTCGGCGCGGCCGCGCAGGCGGTCGGCCTTTTCGAGCCAGGCCTGGAACTTCTCGCTGCCGTCCTCGGGCTTCTTCGATTCGTGATAATATTCCTCGCGGAAGACGAAGAGAACGATGTCGGCGTCCTGTTCGATCGAGCCGGATTCCCGCAGGTCGGAAAGCTGCGGGCGCTTGTCATCCCGGTTTTCGACCTGCCGCGACAGCTGCGAGAGGGCGATGACGGGCAGGTCCAGTTCCTTCGCCAGCGTTTTCAGGCCGCGCGTGATTTCGCTGATTTCGGCCACCCGGCCATCGGATACGCTGCGCCCCGTTCCCTGCAGAAGCTGCAGATAGTCGACCACGATGAGGCCGATCTTCTTCTGCCGCTTCAGCCGGCGCGCGCGCGCCCGCAAGGCCGCGATCGACAGGGCCGGCGTATCGTCGATGTAGAGCGGAAGGTCGTGCAGATCCTGCGCGGCACGGGCGAGTTCGTTGAACTCGGACTGGTTGATGCGGCCCATGCGCAGATTTTCCGAGCTGATGCGCGCCTGTTCGGAAAGAATGCGGTTGGCCAGCTGGTCGGCCGACATTTCCAGGCTGAAGAAGGCAACAGGCGCGCCGGTCGATGGCTGGATGCCGTCGCGCTGGTCCTTCTTGAACTGATAGGCGGTGGAAAAGGCGATGTTGGTGGCAAGCGCCGTCTTGCCCATGGCCGGGCGCCCGGCAAGGATCAGAAGGTCGGAATTGTGAAGGCCGCCGATCTTGCTGTTGATGCCTTCAAGCCCGGTCGTGAGGCCCGAAAGATGGCCGCCCGATTTCATGGCGTTGGCGGCCATGGCCACGGCCTTGGCGGCGGCGCCGGCGAAATCCTGGGCGCCGCTTGCGGTGTCGCCCGTTTCGGCGACCTGGTAGAGCGCTTCCTCGGCCGCCTCGATCTGTTTCTGCGGCGCGACTTCGCCCGACGTGTCGGTTGCCGCCTGAACGAGATCGGCGCCCACCCGCACCAGCGCGCGCAGCAGGGCGAGATCATAGATCTGGCGCGCGCAATCCCTGGCCGCGATCATAGCCGAGGGGTCTTCAGTCAGGTGCAGGAGATAGGCGGGGCCGCCCAGCTCGGCGAGCGCCGGGTCCGTTTCGAACAGGGGGCGCAGCGTGACCGGGTTCGCCACCATGTTGAGATCGGCCAGCCGCTTGATCTGGCCGAAGATGCGCCCATGCAGCGGCTCGTGGAAATGCTCTTCCCGCAGTTGCAGGATGATTTCCTCGAGCAGCCGGTTTTCCAGCAGCAGGGCGCCCAGCAGGGCCTTTTCCGCTTCGAGGTTGAACGGCAGGCGCGCGGGTTCCTGGCCGCCGGGCACAAGCGCGAGGTTGATGGTGCTGGAAGGAAGCGTTGCCATGGGCCGACCCTATTGCGCCTTATCCGCCCGCCATGGAAGGGGCCTTGCCTGTGGATAACGGGGATGGATGGCCCTCTTCCGCGCCGGCCCCGTCCCGGCCGATGGTGCTGTCAGAAGCGGCGGCTCAGCGTGATGGCGCCGCCGCTGTCGGACAGGCCCGCCACATGGCCGGCATCGGCGCGGTGATAGGCCGCGAGCCTGAGGCCATGGCTTTCCCAGCCCAGTTCGAACGCCTGTTCGCGGCCATCGGCGGCGGCTGTCACCCCGGCGCCGTTCGCCAGGCGAAACCGGCCCGATTCCACCACCAGCGGCCCTGATGCCCGAAGCGAGACAAGCCCGCCCGCCAGCGGCGTTTCGGCCATGGCGGACCAGGCCTGTGAAATGAGCCTGCCGTCGGCGACGAGCAGGCCGCCGGCTGACAGGTCGGGCCGGTGCCAGCCGCGCGTGGCCGCCAGCCGCAGCGTCAGGCCCGACAACGCGATATCGGCCGCGACGCCGATTTGCTGGCTGCGTCCGCCCTTCAGGCCATATTCCGGGGCGAGGCGCGTGCCCATGAATGCGCCATCGTCGTTCGTGTCCGCGAGCATCAGGCCCATCGCCACCGGGCCTTCGGCATAGCGGGCACCGATAGCCATACGGCTCTGGTGCGCGATGCGGGAAAGGCCGGGGGAAAGCGGCAGCATCAGCCGGGCAGCGCTGGCCGAAAAGGCAAGGGTGAAGGCGCCATGCCGGCTTTCGGCGGCGACCGCGCGGCTGCCCGCCCGCGCCGCCCCGTCGTCGGCTGCATAGGCATCGGGCGTGACGAAGCCGCCAGCTGCGCTTCCGGGCAGCAGGGCGCCGGAAAGCTGGCCGCTGGCCGCCGAAATCGTCATCCCGCCATGGGCGATGCGAAGCCGCGCTTCGCGCAGGGGCGTGCGCAGCCCGGCCCGGGCATCGAGGCCACGCTGGGCAAGGCCCAGGTGCGCCACATCGGCCGGGGCAAAGCCCGCAGCGGCAAGGCCGGTCGCCCTGTGCGCCGCGCGCAGATCCATGCTGGCGGAAAGACCGCCCAGGCTTGCCGCCAGGGATGCCGATTCCATGGCCGGGCGTTCCAGCTGGGCGGAAAGCCGCGCCCGTGTGGCCGGGCGCAGCCCCATGCCGAGCGCCACGCGATACTGGCGGCCGTAGCGGTCGGTGATGTCGACAGTGCCAAGGCCGCGGCCGCCGGCAAGTCCGGTGCCGAAGGCGCTGCCAAGCGCCCCGCCCGCTCCCAGCGGAACCTGAACCGCCGTGCCGGCCAGCATCGCCTGCCCGGCGGGCGCTATGGCGCGGCCGATGTTGAGGAGGCCACGGCCATGGACCGCGTCCGTGCCCGGCGCGCCGGCGTCATCGGCTGAATCGAGCAGGATGGAGACGAGCTGGCTCGCGCCGAGATCGGGGAAAAGCTGGGCGAGAAGCGCTATGCCGGCGCTGACGGCCGGCGCCGAAAAGGATGTGCCGGAATAAAGATAGGCCGTTCCCAGATGATCGAAGCTGCGGACGCCTGTGCCCAGCGCTGCGATATAGTTCGTGGCGGCAGCGCCCGCGCGATTGCTGAAATCGGCGATGCTGCCGTCGCTGTTGACCGAGCCTGCCACAAGGACCGCGCCCCTGCCGCCAGCCGCAAGGGCGGCGGTGGCGAGCGGATCGACTTCGGGGCTGGAATCATTGCCCGCTGACACGACGAGCACGACATCGGATGCCGTGACCCTGGCAAAGGCGTTGCGCAGCACGGGAGAGCCGCTGGTGCCGCCGAGCGACAGGTTGATGACCCGCGCCCCGGCGGCGACGGCGGCGTCCAGCCCGGCGGCGATCGCGCTGTCATTGTAGCGGCAGCCGTCCGTGCAATCGCCATTGTCGGCCCGCATTACCGCCAGCGAGGCTTCCGGCGCGATTCCGACAGGGCCGGAGGCGTTGCGGGCCGCCGCCGCCACGCCAGCCACCGCCGTGCCATGGCCCGTTTCATCCAGGATGCCGCGCCCCAGGCCCGAGACATCGCGGCTGGCGGGCAGGATGCGCCCGGCGAATTCCGCGCTCGTCGCGTCGATTCCGCTGTCCACGAAGCCCATGACGACACCCGCGCCGCTTGCCCCGGCCGACCATGCCGGGAGGACATTGGCGGCAACCGCGGCGGTCGAGCGGCGGTATTCGGCCGTATCATAATCAGGCGCCGGCGCCGGTGCGGGCGGGGCAGGGGGCGGCCGCACGGCCGAGGGCGCCACCGGGCCACTGCCGCCCGCGCCGCCGCAGGCCGCAAGCGCAAGGCCCGCCGCCAGCAGCGCGGCACGCCCGGCGGCCCGGCCAGCTGCGGCCCTAAGCGAGGCCGGAAGCCGGATCGGTGCAAAGCTAACTGGCCACATTCGGGAAACCTCGTCTATGGGCGGCGCATGGAACATCCTCGTCCCCCTGCCAAGCAGTCCGCGCCGCTTCTTGCAAGCGTCGATGCCTGGCTGTTCGACATGGACAACACCCTCTACCCGGCGCGGGCCAATCTCTTCGCCCAGATCGACCGGCGGATGGAAGCCTATGTCGCACGGCTGCTGGGCCTTGGCCGGGAAGAAGCGCGCCTTGTCCAGAAACGCTATTTCCACGAGCATGGAACGACGCTGCGGGGCCTGATGCTGAGCCATGGCGTCGATCCGCACCATTTCCTCGCCGACGTGCACGACATCGACATGTCCGTCCTCGACCCGGATGCGCGGCTTGCATCGGCGCTCGACAGCCTGCCGGGCCGGCGCATCGTCTTCACCAACGGCGACCTCGCCTATGCCGAAAAGGTGCTGGCCGCCATCGGCATCCTCGACCGGTTCGAGGCGATCCACGACATTCACGCCATGGCCTACCACCCCAAGCCCGATCCGCGCGCCTATGCCGGTGTGGTCGCCGCCCACGGGATCGACCCGGCCCGAGCGCTCTTCGTGGACGACATGGCCCATAATCTGAAGCCGGCCCATGCGCTGGGCATGAAGACGGCCTGGGTGAACAACGGATCCGAACGCGGAGACCATGGGCATTCGCCCGATTTCATCGACCATGAACTTGCCGACCTTACTGACTGGCTGGAGGAACTGACTGCATGACGACCGAATGGCGCGGCCTTGAAGCCGCGATCGAAGCCGCCTGGGACCGGCGCGACACCCTGACAGCGGATGACCGCGAGACGGCTGACGCCGTGGAGGCAGTGATTGCGGCGCTCGACGCCGGCGCCGTGCGCGTGGCCGAGCGGGCCGCCGATGGCCGCTGGACGGTGAACCAGTGGCTGAAGAAGGCCGTGCTGCTCAGCTTCCGGCTGACGCCCAACGGCCTTGTCGAGGGCGCCTGCGCCCCGGCATGGGACAAGGTGCCCCAGAAGACGGCAGGCTGGACGGCAGAGCGCTTTGCCGAGGCCGGTTTCCGCATGGTTCCGGGCGCCGTCGCCCGGCGCGGCAGCTACATCGCCCCCGGCGTCGTGCTGATGCCCAGTTTCGTGAACATCGGCGCCCATGTCGGCTCCGGCACCATGGTGGATACCTGGGCGACCGTGGGCAGCTGCGCCCAGATCGGCGCCAATGTGCATATTTCGGGCGGGGCGGGCATCGGCGGCGTGCTGGAGCCGCTGCAGGCCGGGCCGGTGGTGATCGAGGATGGCGCCTTCATCGGCGCGCGCTCGGAAGTGGCCGAAGGCGTGATCGTGCGCGAAGGCGCGGTGCTGTCGATGGGCGTGTTCCTGGGCGCCAGCACCAAGATCATCGACCGGGCGACCGGCGAGGTCTTCATCGGCGAGGTGCCGGCCTATTCCGTGGTGGTGCCGGGCAGCCTGCCGGGCAAGCCGCTGCCCGATGGCACGCCGGGGCCGTCGCTGGCCTGCGCTGTCATCGTGAAGCGGGTGGACGCCCAGACCCGTTCCAAGACGAGCATCAACGACCTGCTGCGCGACTGAGGCGCGCAGGGACTGAAAGGGGCATCAGCCCCAAAAGGAAAGGCCGGGGGAGACCCCGGCCTTTCGCGTTTCAGTTCCTCTTCGGGCCGGCTTCAGCCGAACACCTCGGCCAGATGCGTCTGCATCGCCACCCATGAACGGCGGTCGGTGCGTTCATGATAGATGATGCCGGGCATGATCGCGCCATTGGCTTCCGGGTTGGTGAAGCTGTGCATGGCGCCGGTGTAGGCGATGGTCTGGCAGTCGGCCCCGGCATCCGCCATTTCCGACAGGAAGGCGTTCAGCTTGTCGTGCGGAGCCAGCGGGTCCTCGGCGCCGTGGCAGACCAGGATGCGGGCCGTGACCTTGCCCTTTTCAGCCGGCATCGGCGTTTCCAGCGCGCCGTGGAAGCTGACCACGCCAAGCACGTCCGGGTTTCCGGAGCGCGCCAGTTCCAGCACCGTCGATCCGCCGAAGCAGTAGCCGATGGCCGCGACCTTGCCGTTGCAGCGCGGGTGGGCCTTCAGCGCCGAAACGGCAGCCGCCGCGCGCCGGCGCAGGGTCGGCCGGTCGTCGAGGAACTCGCCGATCTTCGCCATGCCGGCCGGCGGGTCGGCGGGGATGTAGCGGTCGCCGAAGATGTCGGCGGCGAGCGCCACATAGCCGAGTTCGGCCAGCATCTTCGCACGGCGCTGCACCTGCGCGCCTAGGCCCCAGGCCTCATGCACGGCCACGACGCCCGGGCGCGGGCCGGGAAACTTCGATTCGTCGGGCAGTTCCAGCACGCCGAGACAGCGCTGCGCGCCGTCGAAATATTCGAAATCCATGGCTCCGTCCTTACAGCTGGGCCAGCAGATGCTCGGCGGAAGAGACCTTGAACGCACCCGGTTCCTCGACATTGAGTTCGGCGACCTTGCCGTCCTTCACCAGCATCGAGAAACGCTGCGAGCGGGTGCCCATGCCGAACTTCGAGCCGTCCATGGTGAGGCCGAGCGCTTTCGAGAAATCGCCATTGCCGTCGGCCAGCATGCTGATCTTGTCCTCTGCCCCTGAGGACTTGCCCCAGGCGCCCATCACGAACGCGTCATTGACCGAGAGGCAGACGATTTCGTCCACGCCCTTGCCGGCGAATTCCCCGGCCTTCTCGATGAAGCCGGGCAGGTGCTTGGCCGAGCAGGTGGGCGTGAAGGCGCCGGGCACGGCGAACAGGGCGACGGTGCGGCCCCTGAAGAGGTCGTTCGTATCGACGGGGGCGGGGCCGTCCTGCGTCATCTTCATCAGGACTGCGTGCGGAACCTGATCTCCAACCTTGATCGTCATGTGATCCTCCTTCTCCGGTGTTCGGTTCTGGCTTCGGGGTATAACCCGGCGGACCTTCGCGTCCAGCACTGTTCATGTGAGGCCGAAGCGCCTAGATTAAAGGGCGTGCAGAGCATTCCCTATCTTTCCGGCCAGTTCCTGCTGGCCATGCCCGGCATCGGCGACCCGCGTTTCGAGCGCAGCGTCGTTGCCATGTGCGCGCATGATCCGGCCGGCGCGCTGGGCCTTTGCCTTCACCTGCCGATGGACGACATCAGCGTTCCCGAACTGATGCGCCAGCTGGAGATCGACCCCGGCGACACGCCCGAGATTCCGGTGATGATGGGCGGCCCGGTGGAGCCGCAACGCGGCTTCGTCCTTCACACGCCGGACTGGGCCGGCCAGGATACCCGCCATGTATCGGGCCGCTGGGCGCTGACCGGCACGCGCGACGTTCTGGAAGCCATCGCCCGTGGCCGGGGGCCGCGCCGCTGGATGGCGGCGCTGGGCTATGCCGGCTGGGGCGAGGGGCAGCTGGAAGAGGAACTGGCGCACAACGGCTGGTTCACCACGCCCGCCACCATCGACCTTCTGTGGGAAACCCCCCCGGCCGAACGCTGGAAACGCGGCTATGCCATCGCCGGGGTGGATGTGTCGCTACTGTCGGGCGAGGCGGGCCGGGCCTGAGCTGACCTGACCTGATCCCGCCATTCGAGCCGTGTCTTGCAAAGCCGGCGGCTACGGGATAAGGGGCCGCCCTTCACGCAAGAGAAACCGAAGCCGCCCGGCTGAATGGGCTGCCGTGGCCGCTTCCTCTCGCATCCTCCGGGGAAACCCGGCCAGAAAGGAGCCAAAATGCCCAAGTTGAAGACCAAGAGCGGGGTCAAGAAGCGTTTCAAGATCACCGCCACCGGCAAGGTGAAGCATGGCGTGGCCGGCAAGCGCCACCGCCTCATCAGCCACAACAGCAAATATATTCGCCAGAACCGCGGTACCAGCGTGCTTTCCGAGGCCGATACGCCGACGATCAAGCTCTGGGCGCCCTACGGGCTGAAGTAGGAGAAGCGGACCTATGGCACGTGTCAAGAGGGGCGTTACCGCCCGTGCGCGTCACAAGCGCGTTCTCGAACAGGCGAAGGGCTATTATGGCCGTCGCAAGAACACCATCCGCATCGCGCGGCAGGCCGTCGAGAAGGCCGGCCAGTACGCCTATCGCGACCGCAAGGTCAAAAAGCGGTCGTTCCGGGCGCTGTGGATCCAGCGTATCAACGCTGCCACCCGCGAACTGGGCGTGACCTATTCGCAGTTCATGCATGCTCTGGCCGATTCGGGCCTGCAGCTGGATCGCAAGATGCTTGCCGATCTCGCCATGAACGAACCGGCAGCCTTCAAGGCGGTGTTTGACCAGGTGATGGCCGCCAAGGCCTGATCCGCCGCCACCGGCACAGCATGCCGATGCAAGCGGGCGCGGTGGGGCATGACCCTTCCGCGCCCTTTGCGTTTTCGGCCCTCAGTCGCTAGGCCCGGCCCCGTGAAAATGCGCCCCCGCCCCGGACGGAGACCCCGATGACGACCGAAGCCCTGAAAGGCGAAATTCTGGCAGCGCTGGCGGATGCCGCCAGCCCCGAGGCCGTGGAAGCCGTGCGCGTGGCCGCCCTGGGCAAGAGCGGCAGCATCACCCAGCTCATGAAATCGCTCGGCAAGATGGACGCCGACGAACGGCTGCGGACAGCACCCTTCTATCAGGCCCTGCGCGAAACCGTTTCGGCCGAAATCGACGCGAAGAAGGCAGCGCTTGGCCGCGCCGCGCTGGAAGCGCGCCTCGCCGCCGAGCGGCTCGACATGAGCCTGCCGGCTGCCCCTGTCGAGCCGGGAACCGTCCACCCCATCAGCCAGGTGATGGACGAGCTTTCCGAAATCTTCGCCGACCTCGGCTTCGCGGTGGCCGAAGGCCCCGAGATCGAGACCGACTGGCACAATTTCACCGCCCTCAACATCCCGCCCGAGCATCCCGCCCGGGCGATGCACGACACCTTCTACGCACGGCCGGAAGGCGGCGGCGAACGGATGGTCCTGCGCACGCACACCTCGCCGGTGCAGATCCGCACCATGATGAGCCAGAAGCCGCCCATCCGCATCATCGCGCCGGGCCGTGTCTATCGTTCCGATTCCGATGCAACACACACGCCCATGTTCCACCAGGTGGAGGGGCTGGTGATCGACCGGAACATCCACCTCGGCCACCTGAAATGGACGCTGGAGACCTTCGTGAAGGCCTTTTTCGAAGTGGATGACGTGACGCTGCGGCTCAGGCCCAGCTTCTTCCCCTTCACCGAGCCTTCGGTGGAGGTCGACGTGGGCTGCAGCTGGGAAGGGGGCACGCTGAAGGTCGGCGGCACCGCCAGCTGGCTCGAAATTCTGGGGGCGGGCATGGTCCACCCCCGCGTGATCGCCAACTGCGGCCTCGACCCGGACGAGTGGCAGGGCTTTGCCTTCGGCTGCGGGATCGACCGGCTTGCGATGCTGAAATACGGGATGACGGACTTGCGCGCCTTCTTCGATGCGGATCTCAGGTGGCTGAAGCACTTCGGCTTCGCCGCGCTCGACGTGCCGACGCTTTCGGCGGGAGTGGGCGCATGAAATTCCCTCTGTCCTGGTTGAAGCGCTACCTCGATACGGATGCCGGCGCTGCCGAACTGGCCGAGGCGATGACCCGCCTCGGGCTGGAGGTGGAAGGCATCGACAACCCGGCCGAGGCGCTCGCGCCCTTCCGCATCGCCCGCGTGCTCACCGCCGAGCGGCACCCCGGGGCCGACAAGCTGCAGGTGCTGACGGTCGATGCCGGGGACGGTGTGCCGCTGCAGGTCGTGTGCGGCGCGCCCAATGCGCGCGCCGGGCTGGTGGGCGTGTTCGGCCCTCCGGGCGCGCATGTGCCGGGCCTCGATGTCACGTTGAAGGTGGCTGAGATCCGGGGCGTGCAGTCCAACGGCATGATGTGCTCGGCCCGCGAGCTGCAACTTGGTGAAGACCATGACGGCATTCTCGACCTGCCGGCCGATGCGCCGGTGGGCGCCGTCTATGCCGTCTGGGCAGGCCATGACGACCCGGTGTTCGATATCGCCATCACGCCCAACCGGCAGGATTGCATGGGCGTTTACGGCGTGGCGCGCGATCTGGCGGCGGCCGGCCTCGGCACGCTGAAGGCGCCGGCCCTGCCGGTGATTGCCCCCGGGCTGCAATCGCCTGTCTCCATCGCGACAGAGGATCCCGATGGCTGCCCGGCCTTTCACGCGCGCGCCGTTCTGGGCGTTGCCAATGGCCAGTCGCCGGAATGGCTGCAGCAATTGCTGACAAAGGCGGGCCTCAGGCCGATTTCGGCGCTGGTCGATGTCACCAACTATTTCTCCATCGGTTTCGGCCGGCCGCTGCACGTCTATGACATCGCGAAGCTCAAGGGCGGCCTTGTCGCCCGCCGGGCGAAGCCGGGTGAGACGATCGCGGCGCTCAACGGCAAGAGCTATGCTCTTTCGCCCGAAATGACGGTGATCGCCGACGATGCGGCGGTTCACGACATTGGCGGGATCATGGGGGGCATGGATTCGGGCGTTTCCGAAACCACGACCGACGTGCTGATCGAGGCTGCCTATTTCGACCCGGCGCGGATCGGGGAAACCGGCCGCGCGCTCGGCATCACATCCGACGCCCGGGCGCGCTTCGAACGGGGCGTCGACCCTGCCTTCCTTCAGCCGGGCCTCGATCTGGCGGCTGCCATGGTGCACGCCCTGTGCGGCGGCACCATCACGGAAACGCTGCAGGCCGGCCAAGCACCGGTCGCCGAAAGGCGCATCGCCTTCGACCCGGCGCGCACGCTGGCGCTGGGCGGACTGGAGGTTGCCGCCGACGAACAGAAGGCCATTCTGGAACGGCTGGGCTTTACCGTCTCCGCCGATGGCCTGCCCTGGCAGGTAACAGTGCCGAGCTGGCGGCGCGATGTGGATGGCGCTGCCGATCTGGTCGAGGAAGTCGTCCGGCTGCACGGGCTGGAAAAGGTCCGGTCCGTGCCGCTGCCGCGCGCCGAGGGTGTCGCGACCCCGACGGCAACGCCGGCGCAGAAGCTGGAACGGCGGCTGAAGCGGCTGATGGCGGCGCGCGGGCTCGACGAAGCCATCACCTGGAGCTTCATCGCCGAAGACGAAGCCGCGCGGTTCGGCGGCCATCACTGGCGTCTGGAAAACCCGCTTTCGGCCGAGCTGGCCGTGATGCGCCCCTCGCTCCTTCCCGGGCTGGTGGCGGCTGCCGGGCGCAACATGGCGCGCGGCGCGCAGTCGGTGCGGCTGTTCCAGCATGGCCGCCGTTATCTGGCGGATGGTGAACGGCCGACGCTTTCCATCCTGCTGGCAGGCGATGCCCGACCGCGCGACTGGCGCGCAGGCAAGGCGCGCCCCTTCGATGCCTTCGACGTGAAGGCCGAGGTGCTGGCGGCCCTGCAGGCGGCCGGTGCGCCGGTTGACCGGCTGCAGACCATCCAGCCCGCCTCGGCCCATTATCATCCGGGTCGTTCGGCACGGCTGGTTCTCGGCAAGGCCGTTCTGGCTGAATATGGGGAACTTCACCCCGATGTGCTGGGTGATCTCGACCGGGCGGTGGCGGCGGAAATCTTCCTCGACAGCCTGCCGGAACGGCGGGCCAGGCGGGCACGGCCGGTCTTCAATCCATCCAGCCTGCAGCCTGTCCACCGCGATTTCGCTTTCCTTGTGCCGGAAGACCAGCCGGCCGAGGCCCTGGCCCGCGCCATCCGTGGGGCGGACAAGGCGCTCATTGTCGATGTGCAGCTTTTCGATCGCTTCGCGGGGCAGGGCGTTCCCGAAGGCAAGATCAGCCTTGCCTATGCCGTGACCCTGCAACCGGCGGACAAGACATTGACGGATGCCGATATCGAAGCCGTGGGTGCGGCCATCGTGAAGGCGGCCGCGAAGCTCGGGGCGACGCTGCGGGGCTGATGCCCCGGCGGGTCGTCCATGATGCCCAAGTAAAAAGGGGGGGCGAAGCCGGTGCTTCGCCCCCCCTTTCCTGTTCAGGTGCCGGGCCTGGTCAGTTGGCCTTTGCGGCTGCCACATCGCCCTCGGAAACCGGGGAGATGCGGATTTCGACGCGGCGGTTCTGCGCCCGGCCTTCCGGCGTGTCGTTCGAGGCGACGGGCGAGGTGAAGCCGAAGCCGCGCGTAGCGATGCGGGCGGACTGCACGCCAAAGCCCATCAGCGCGCCCGCCACGGATTGCGCCCGCTGTTCGGACAGGCGCTGGTTGAAATCCGCCGAGCCGACGGAATCGGTATGGCCCAGCACGTCCACGAAGGTGGAGGGATATTGGCGTAGCGTGTCCGCCACGGTCTGGATTGCCGGGCGGAACTCGGGCTTCAGGATGGCGGAGCCGGTGTCGAAGGTGACATTGTCCGGCATTTTCAGAAGGATCTCATCGCCCACCCGGTCGACTTCGATGCCAGTGCCGGCGGTTTCCTCGCGCAGCTTCTTTTCCTGACGGTCCATGTAGGTTCCGATGCCGGCGCCTGCGATCGCGCCGATGCCGGCGCCGAGGATGGTTTCCGTGCGGCTGTTGCGGCCGCCGAGGATGGTGCCCAGAAGCGCCCCGGCGCCTGAGCCGATAAGCGCGCCCGTGCCCGCGCTCGACATCTTCTTCTCGCCTGTCACCGGGTCGGTCGTGCAGCCTGTCGTGATGATGAGGGCGGAAAGGGCGGCGGCCATGGTGAATTTCGTGCGCATGGGCTGAGTGCTCCTTCTTGGATTATGTTTCTGGATGATCTGCTTTAATAACTAACTGTCAAGCCTGCCTGCTGTTCCGATGGCTTCGGCCTTAACCGTCAGCCAGCGTCGGATCATGGCTGCCACCTGATCCATTGCTTCATACTGAACCATGTGGCCGGAAGCGGCCACCTGACCAGTGGTGACATGGCGGCTGGCGCGGGCGAAATCCGTCAGGCGGTTCACCGGCTTGTCGATGGCGATGGCGAGAAGCGGGCGGGCGAGGGCCGCGAGCGCTGGCGCGCCGTTCCAGGCGAGAATCTGCCGGAAGGCCTCGCGGATCACCTGCGGGTCTGTCCTGGTCATGATCTCAACCAGCCTGTCGTAGCGCGCCGCGTCGACCGGCCCGGCCAGCTGGGCGCGGGCGAAGGCGCCGACGATTTCCACCGGGTCGCGCGCATCGAGCTGGCGCATCAGCCCCTCGCCCGTGGCGCGGACCTTGTCCGTCGCCACGATATGGGCGGCATCGAGGAGGACGGCGCCTGCCACGCGGTCGGGCGCGAGGGCAGCGATTTCCAGCGCGATCTGGCCGCCCATGGAGTGGCCAACGACGATGAAGCGATCCGGTGCGGCATCGAGAACGGCCCTCGCCTGCGCCGGAATGGAAATATCCGCGGCTTTCGGGCTTTGCCCATGGCCCAGCAGATCCACGAGACGGTGCGGCGCTTCCGGCAGGGCCTCGGCCACCGGAAGCATGGCCTCGTGGCTGCAGCACCAGCCATGGACGAGGAGAAAGGGAAGGGCTTCGTCGCCGGGAACATCGACGATGTGAAGCCTGTGGGTTCCTGTCATTCCAATACCCTTTCCAATGGGTTTCCGGGCGCATTCTGAACGCTTGAGACTTGCGCCTCTTGTGGGCATAGAGGCAACAGCCATGGCCATTCCCTGGACCGATGTCGCGATCATCCTCGCCCTGATCGCGCTGAACGGTTTTTTCGCGGGCGCGGAACTTGCAATCGTCTCGGCCCGCCGGGTGCGCCTTCAGGTGCTGGAACGGGCTGGAAGCCGTGGCGCCACCACCGCCCTTGCCCTTCAGTCCGAACAGGGGCGCTTCCTGTCTGCCGTGCAGATCGGCATCACTCTTGTCGGCGTGGCGAACGGCGCCTTTTCCGGCGCCAGCCTGTCCGGCCCGGCCGCCTACATGCTGGAGCAGATGGGCCTGCCGGCCGCCTATGCCGGCGAGATCGGCTTCGGCCTTGTCATCCTTGTCGTCACCTATCTCTCGCTCATCATCGGGGAACTGGTGCCCAAGCAGCTGGCCCTGCGCTCACCCGAGGCGATTGCAGTGGCAGTGGCGCCCGTGATGGTTGTCGTCACGCGCATCACCAGCCCCTTTGTCAGCGTGCTCGACGCCTCCACCGCCCTCATCTTCCGCATGCTCCGGCTGGAGCGGACAGGCGACATCAGCGTGACGGAGGAAGAGCTTCGCCACGTTGTCGCCGAGGCCGAGGTGGCCGGGGTGATCGAGGAAAGGGAGCGGGAGCTGATTTCCGGCATCATGCGCATGGCGGATCGGCAGGTGCGTGGCGTGATGACGCCGCGCCGGGAAGTCGACTGGATCGACATCGACGCGCCGCCGGAGGATGTTCGCGCGCGCCTCGTTTCCACGCCGCACAGCCGGCTGGCGGTGGGCGAAGGGTCGATCGACAGGATTGTCGGGGTCATCCAGGCACGCGATGCGCTTGCCGCTATCCTCGAGGGGCGCGAGATCAGCCTGCGCGATCTGGTGCGCAAGGCGCCCGTGCTTCCGGATGTTGCGGATTCGACCGTTGCCCTCGCGGCACTTCGGGATTCCGATGTGCCGATGGCGATCGTCGTCGATGAATATGGGCATTTCGAGGGGATCGTCACCCCGGCCGACCTGCTTTCGGCCATTGCCGGCGAATTCCGGTCGGACATGGATATCGGCCATGATCCGGCCTTCCTGATGCGGGAGGATGGTTCCTTTCTGGTATCAGGCGGGCTGGCGGCCGACGAACTGGCGGAGCTTCTCGGTTTCCGGCTTGAGGAGGAGCGGGATTACCAGACCGTTGCCGGCTTCGTGCTTTCGGAACTGGAGCATATTCCCGAAACCGGTGAAATCTTCGAAGCGCATGGTTACCGGTTCGAGGTGATCGACATGGATGGCCGCAAGATCGACAAGCTGCTGGTTACAAGGTTGGAGGTCGAATGAGACCGCTTGCCTGGGGCTGTTTCGGAATGCTGGCCCTTGGCTGGTCGGCCCTGGCCTGGCTTCTGCATGCAGCGGCCGGCACCGGCAGCGTTGCCGTGGTGCGCGTGAGCCACTGGCTCGACATCGATCCGGCCAGCACCCAGTGGATCGCCGACACCATGGCCTTTGCCGGCGGTGTCGCCCAATGGTTCATCCTGCTGGTCTGGGCGATCGGGCTTGGCGTGCTTGTCGTTCTTGCCACGCTGGCCAGCAAAACCATCGGCTCGGTTAACGATCTGGCGCAACAGGCGGAAAATACGCGCTGGGGGCGGATTCAGCCGGATAATGACACCATTTCTGGCGAAATAACTGATAAACGAATCACAAAAACATCGCCAAATCACTAGAAAATAACGAAAAAATTTTCACATTGATTCGGCGCAAACTTGCGCCGCGGCGGCTTGTGCGCGCTGTTCCGCTGCATTTGGCTCAACTCATCGCCAGTTTTGCACGCTTCATCGAAGTAACAATCTTTCAAACTTGTAACCTTAATGTCTGTCAGCGATCCAAGGCGCGGGTCGCAACATAAAAACAAAGGGTTGCACAATGAAACTCGCAAAAGGTCTCGCAATCTGCGGGCTCCTGGTCTCTGCCAGCAGCCCCGCCATCGCCTCCACAACGACCAGCAGCTGGGATTCGCTCGTTGCGCGTTTCGTTCAAACGAGCAGGCTTCTTGTCGCCAGTTTCTCATCGCTTCCGGAAACGATCATCAGCACGGTGACGCAGCCGACGACGAGCACGACGACTGTCACGGGCACCTCTTCCCCGAGCCTTTCGACGACAAATGTCACCACGACCACGAGCAGGCCCACGCTCTCCTCGGGTCTCATCCTGGCTTCGATGCCGGAAAGCATCACGCCTGTCGGCGATGCCGGTGGCTCCGTCAGCGTGCCCGAAAGCCAGCCTGCCGGTGACGGCCGGACCTTCTATGTGGACTTTGCCTCGGGCAACAACGCCAATGCCGGCACCTCGGCCTCGGCACCCTGGAAGCATGCGCCGGGCGATCCGGCGGCAACGGGCGGGCCGGCCTCCATCCGGCTGGCCGGTGGCGATACCGTGCTTTTCCGTGGCGGCGTTTCCTATCGTGGCAGCATCAACCTGAAGTTCAGCGGCGAAAGCGGCGCCCCCATCATCTATCAGGGCACCGGTTATGGTTCGGGCAACGCCATTCTCGATGGCGCCGACCCTGTCCAGAGCTCCATCCCCTGTCCCAGCCAGATCGCCTGCGGCGGCGCAAGCAACTGGCAGAGCCTGCGCCTTGTCAGCTTTACCGAGCCTTCGACGGGCGCGCGCAAGCTCTTCGACGCCCTTGGCGCCCTGCACGAAGCCCAGGCGCCGACGGTTTCCAACCCCTTCTTCAGCGACGATGTGTCGAGCTTCGCCGTGGTGCCGCTGTCCCAGGCCGAGCAGCTTGCGGCAGGCCGTCTCTACAATCCGGCGCTCGCCGCCGCCGCCGCCGGCCAGCCTTCGGCCCGCATCGCCATCTGGAACTATGGCAATGTCGTGATCGAGCGTGAGATCCAGTCCGTCTCGGGCGGGACGATCTATTTCGATCCCACAGGTGTCCGCCCCTATCCGGATCGTGATGGCCGGGCCGCCATCGTCGGCAGCGTGAAGGCGGTCACGAAGCCGGGCCTCTTCGCCATCACGGCGCCCGGCAAGGCGGTAGTCTATCCGCGTTCGGGTGGCGGCACCCAGTTCCACATCGGCACCGGCCGCCATGCGATCAACCTCGCCGGCATGTCGAACGTTACCATCCGCGGTTTCCACTTCGCTCGCGGCACCGCCAACAACGGCACCACCCGCGAAGGCCTTGCCATCGGCAACTGGGGCGGAACGCCCAACGCCATCCGCATCGAGAACAACCGGTTTGGCCCGGCCTCGCTCGCGAACGGCTATGGTATCGTCCAGCTCAATGCAGGCAATGGCTATGTGGTGCGCGGCAACCGCTTCACCGATCTCGAAAAGGGGTCGGGCGCGCGGTTCGGCACCGGGGTCACGAACATCGTGGTCGATGGCAACAGCTTCCAGCGGCTGGGCCGCACCGGCATCTATCTGCAGGGTGTGAAGACCGCGACCGTCAGGAACAATGTGCTCGCCGATCTCCAGGGCGTGCACGGCAACGGCATGAGCTTCTACCTCGCCAACACCAACATCACGGTTTCAGACAACTGCGTCTACAACACGACACGACCGGCCACCTTCCACGGTGACCGTGTGGGCGAAACGGTGAACAACCTGAAGTTCCTGCGCAACATCTTCATCGGGACGAGCGACAGCCAGGCAGCGCTCAGCAGCTGGGGGTCCAAGACGAATGGTGTCACCATCCAGTCGAACATCCTGCTCGGTGGCCGGGGTGGCATCTTGATGAACGCCAGCGACAGCAATGTCACCATGACGCAGAACAAGACTTCGGGCATCCTGCTCTCCGGCGTGCAGCCGTCCAGCTGGCAGGTTGCATCCAACAACAATGCGGCCGATCTCGCCGATGCCGAAGGCGCCCAGCTTTCGCTCAACGGCTGTTCCGCCTCGGGCTATTCGGGCCAGGTGACTGTCAACCCGATCTGAGCTTCCAGGAGACATCCCTGTAAGCAACAGCGCCGGATCCGCAGCCATGCGGGTCCGGCGCCAGCTTTGTGGGGGCAGGGGGGCTATCGGGCGCGATGCGCCTTCATCACATTCTAGCCATGAAAAAGGCCGCACAGCCAGGGCGCCGTGCGGCCTTTTCGCGGCTGGCTGGCCAGTGCTGCCGGCCCTTTGCTGCCGGCCCGGTTTAGCGGGCGCCCGCCTTTTTCGCCTGTTCCCAGGCGAGGTTCGCCAGCGGCTCGACATTGGCAGCCTGCGTCCTGGCATGGGCGCTCGACGCCGTTCCACGGATCACCCGACCACGGATGCCGTGGAGAATGCCGGCCAGGCGGAACATGTTGTAGGCGATGTAGAAATCCATGTTCGCCGTCACTTCGGCCGTGTCACGCCCGGTCTTGCGGCAGTAAAGCTCGATATACTCCTGCTCTGTCGGGATGTTCATCGCCGCGCAGTCCACTTCCGAAAGCGCAGCCGAACCGGTGCCGGGCGGCATCCGGTACATCATCAGATGATAGGAAAAGTCAGCCAGCGGGTGGCCGAGGGTGGACAACTCCCAGTCGAGCACGGCGAGGACGCGCGGCTCGGTCGGGTGGAAGATCATGTTGTCGCAGCGATAGTCGCCGTGGACGATGGAGGATTCATCGCCCGCCGGGATGTTGGCCGGCAGCCATTCCATCAGGCGGTCCATGGCCTCCACGCGGCCGGCGGCTTCGTCTTCCACATATTGTTTCGACCAGCGCGCGATCTGGCGGGCGAAATAATTGCCGGGCTTGCCATAATCGCCAAGGCCGATGCTGTCCGGGTCGATCATGTGCAGCTTCGCCATGGTTTCGTTCATGGCCTCGAAATAGGCGCGGCGATCGGGCGTCGGCACGTCGGGGAATGTGCCGTCCCAGATGATGCGGCCTTCCACGCAATCCATCACATAGAAGATGGTGCCGATGACGCTTTCGTCCATGCACAGGCCGAAGGCCTCGGCCACGGGGAAGCCAGCCTTGAACAGCGCGTTGATGACGCGATATTCGCGATCGACGGCATGGGCCGATTTCAGCAGCAGGCCGGGCGGCTTGCGGCGCAGCACATAGGAACGCTTCGGCGTGATCAGCTTGTAGGTCGGGTTCGACTGCCCGCCCTTGAACTGCCGGACATCGAGCGGCCCTTCATAATCGCGCACATTGGCTTCCATCCAGGCCGTGAGCGCGGCCTCGTCGATACGGTGGGCCTCGCGGACTTCGGTTGTGCCCGAAAACTGTTCCTGGCGGCTTGCCATGACCTATTCTCCTGTCTGTTCCGCAGCGCGCTCGCGCGCGATCTCACGCCAGCCGATATCGGCTCTGCAGAAGCCATCGGCAAAGCTGATCTTTTCGATTGCACCATAGACGCGGGCGGCAGCCTCGCGCACGCTCGAACCGCTGGCCGTAACTGCAAGAACACGGCCGCCGCTGGCCACCAGACGGCCCGACGCATCACGGGCGGTCCCGGCATGGAAGACGAGGGCGCCTTCGCTCTCGGCGTCTTCCAGTCCCTCGATCGGGCATCCCCTGGCCGGCGTGCCCGGATAGCCGCGCGCCGCCATGACGACGGTGGCGGCCGCACCCGGCTTCCAGCGTGCCGCATGGCCCGCCAGCCCGCCGGTCGCGCCTGCAAGCAGAAGCTCCACGAGGTCGCTGTCGAGAAGCGCCATCAGCACCTGGCATTCCGGATCGCCGAAGCGGACATTATATTCGATGAGCTTGGGGCCATCCGCCGTCAGCATCAGGCCGGTGAACAGCACGCCGGTGAAGGGCGTGCCACGCGCCGCCATGGCGGCCAGCGTCGGGCGCACGATCCGCTCCATCGTCTCGGCCTCGATGGCGGGCGTGAACACGCGCGCCGGGGCATAGGCGCCCATGCCGCCGGTGTTGGGGCCTTTATCCCCGTCGCCGACGCGCTTGTGATCCTGCGCTGCCAGAAGGGGCAGGGCGGTGGCGCCGTCGCACAGCAGGAAAAAGCTGACTTCCTCGCCCACGAGGCATTCCTCGATCACGACTTCGGCGCCGGGTTCGGCGAAAAGCGCGCGCAGCGCTTCTTCGGCTTCCGCATGGCTTGCCGCCACGGTCACGCCCTTGCCGGCTGCGAGGCCATCGGCCTTCACCACCACGGGAAGCGGGTGAGCGGATGCATAGGCAAGTGCCGGTTCCAGCGCATCGAAGCGCCGCCAGGCGGCCGTGGGGATCCCGGCTTCGTCGCACAGTGCCTTGGTGAAGCCCTTCGAGGCCTCGAGTCGCGCGGCAGCTGCATCCGGGCCGAAAACGGCAATGCCGGCGTCGCGCAGCGCATTGGCGACACCGGCGGCCAGCGGCGCTTCCGGCCCGATCACGACAAGGCCAATGCCATGCGCCTTTGCCCAGCCAACCACGGCCGCGCCGTCGAGAATGTCGAGATCCGGCACACAGTCGGCATGCCGTGCGATGCCGGGGTTTCCGGGCGCTGCATGCAGTCTGGCGCAACGCGGCGAGCTGGCCAGCTTCCAGGCCAGCGCATGCTCGCGCCCGCCGGAGCCGATGAGGAGGATGGAGAGCGCATCGTCGTTCTTGGGCTGGGTCATGCGCGGGGGCATAGCGGCAGGCTGCGCCCGGTGCCAGCCCGGAGCAGCGCCCGGCATCTTCATGCCTTTGCGGTTTGAAGTCGGCGGCCGGGGCGTCTATCTGCCTTGGCGATGGCCTCCTCTGCTCCGAATGTCCCCGAATACAGCGTGTCCGAGCTGGCGCTCAGCGTGCGCCGCACGCTGGAAGGGGCGTTTGGCCTCGTCCGCGTGCGCGGCGAGATTTCCGGTTTCAAGCGATATGCCTCGGGCCATGGCTATTTCGACCTGAAGGACGCCGACGCCAACATCGCCGGCGTGATGTGGAAGCCGAACATGGCCCGCCTGGCCTTCCGCCCCGAAGACGGGCTGGAAGTCGTGGCGACGGGCCGGCTTTCGTCCTACCCCAAGACATCGAAATATCAGCTCATCGTCGAGCGGATGGAGGTGGCCGGGGTCGGCGCGCTGCTGAAGCAGATCGAGGAACGCCGCCGCCGCCTCGAGGCCGAGGGTCTGTTCGACCCGGCGCGCAAGCCGAAGCGGCCCTATCTGCCCGGCCACATCGGGGTCATCACCTCGCCGTCGGGCGCCGTCATCCGCGATATCCTGCACCGCCTGCAGGATCGTTTTCCCCGCCGTGTGACCTTGTGGCCCGTGCCGGTGCAGGGCGATGCGGCGGCGCCGCGCATCGCCGCCGCCATCGCCGGCTTCAACGCCATGCCGGAAGGGACGCGCCCCGACCTGCTGATCGTCGCGCGGGGCGGCGGTTCCATCGAGGATCTGATGGCCTTCAACGAGGAAGCCGTGGTCCGCGCCGCTGCTGCCAGCGCCATCCCGCTGATTTCGGCCGTCGGCCACGAGACGGACACCACCCTCATCGATTTCGCGGCCGCCCTCAGGGCGCCAACACCGACGGCAGCGGCCGAGCTTGCCGTGCCCGTCCGCGCCGACCTGCTCGATGCGCTCGCCGATCTCGGCCTGCGCGCCGCGCGCGGGGAGCGGCGCGCACGGCTTCTGCGGCGCGAACGGCTGCAGGCCTTTGCCGCCCGCCTGCCACGCCCCGCGACACTGGCCGGGCTGGCGCGCCAGAGGCTCGATGACGCCGGAGAACGCCTGCCCCGCGCCATGGCCGCGCGCACGGGCCTGCAACGGGCGCGCCTGTCCGCCATTGCCGCCGGAATGCCGCGCGCCGCGCTTCTGGCCCGGCCGCACCGGCAGCGCCTTGCCGATCTTTCCGCCCGCCTGCCGCGCGCGCTTGCCGGGCGCACGGCGCTTCAGTCCGCCCGGCTTTCGGCCCTGGGCGGCCGCCTCGCGCCGCATCTGCTTGTCCGTGCCGTCGCGCGTGACAGGGCGCGCCTCGAAGCGCCGCGCGTCACGCCCAATGCGGCCTTGCTGAAGGCGCGGCTGGCGGCTGCCCGCGCGGCGCTCGATGCCGGATTCCGGCTTGCGGAAAGCGTTTCACCACAGGCCGTGCTGGCGCGCGGCTATGCCCTGGTGCGCCTGCCCGATGGCCGATATGCCAAGCGCGCCGCCGATGCTGCTGCGGCTGCTGCCCTCACGCTTCAGTTCGCCGATGGTGATGTGAACGTCGTGCCGGCGGGCCGGCCCCCATCCGGCTCATCTGCTTCTTTCGCTCCATCCGGCCCGAAATCCCCCGCCGCCACCCGGCAGGGGCGTTTGTTCTGAGGGCCGCCAACAGATGCAATTCGACTGACAGGACCGACCCGATGCTCAATCTTTCCGCCGGCCGCCCGGCCCGAATCCACTATCTTCCCGGAAGCTACAGGCTGATCGCCGATGGTGACCATGTGCTCTGCGCCGTGACGGGGCAGAAGATCCCGATCGGCCAGCTTCGCTACTGGAGCCACGAGTTGCAGGAGCCCTATGCCTCGGCGGAAGTGGCCAGCAGGCGCTATGCCGAGGCGA
>CAYMZC010000015.1:0-31765 GCA_964394815.1 uncultured Sandaracinobacter sp.
GCAGTTCGGGCACCAGGGCCTGCGCGACACAGGCTTCGAACCAGTCGCCGTTGACCAGTCCGTCGAGCACCATCGGCGCAAGCATGCCGGTCATACAGCCGCGCCTGAACCTCGACCAGCGTCATGTCGCCCGGCTCGGCGATCAGCTCATGGATATAAGCCCCATAGGCCCCGATCTTGCCCGAATGACGGTCGCCGCCACACGGCCTGGCCATGCTCCAACGCCCGTCGTCGCCAGGTGATCGCGCTGCTCGACACACTGTCCCCGATACGGGCAGCCCTTGCGCTGCAACTCAAGCCCCTATCAATCACTGCGACAACTCGATCCCGAAGATACTGTGAAAGCGTTCGTGCCATCCATGCTGGCATCCTGCCTTCAGCAAGGAGCTTGGGCAGAACCGCGTCCGTGAAGGAATCCTGCCCAAATCAGAACCTGGGGAAAACGCTCTAGCCAATTCGTGCACTATCAGCACGATTTGAAATGAAAGAGACTGCCCTGAATATACCAAGAAAAACAAACAGACCAAAGACCAATGTAATAACCTGAAAAATACGAAGATTTGTAAGATGAAACCAGAGTGAAAAGTACATCAAGAAAAACATAAAAAATGGATTAAAATTATATCGATGGGCAATAGACTGCACCAATCCAGATAAAACACCCTTAACATAAAAGAAAATTAAAACACCAATTGGTCCAAAATTCATGAATCCTGACCCAAAAGTCTCCTGAGGAGAGGAGCTTTTGTATAAACTATCAAATGCCATGGGAGGGTAAACGTTCCAACCTCTCATCAAACTTGTTATATATGTTCCATCATCAATAGGTGGAACACCTCCAAGATAGGGGGCACCCCTTAGTCTCTCAAAGAGATCAAAAAATGCTGCTCCGTTCCAGTAACCGTAATGAGAAAAATAATACATTATAAACAAATATGTATCTATATAACTTGTATTTTTAATTATTCCAAATATTCCATCAAAACCACTTCCCGCATAACCTTGACTCTTCAATCTGAATTGCAGCATACCAACAAAGAAAACTGTCATAAGCGCATAAATACTTAAAAATACAGGAGAAAAAATCTTTATATTTACTTTTAAAGATGCATAAGCCAGTATTGAAAGTCCAATAAGCATCATTGGCGTCTTTCTTCCGCCAAAAGCAGCCAGCAAAACAAAAAGTGTCAATGCAATAAATACAATTGCAAACGGACCCGGCTTTTGAGTTTTGTGATTAGAATATATGGCAAAAAATACTGCAAGGTAACTTGCAGGCGTAATTATGATGTCAAGCGCCCCTGTGCCAGACAAGTTTTCAGCTCTATTGCCTATATTTGATATAAAATATATTAAGCCGCCTGCCATTTGAAATTTAATTACAATAAATAATAAAGAGATAATATAGCATAAAATTGACATTCGAATATAAACAGTATTGTCTACAACTTCCTCAAAACCTTGGCGACTTTCCATTTCTATGGATGAAGTGGACATTATGCCAAAAATACAAATTATTAAACCAATAGAATATAAGACTGAGAAATAAACATAGAAATATTCAAAATCACTATATATAAAATAATAAGCATCGGAAATTGAAGGGTCTATAATAAGTACAAGTGCGTATGGCAATGTCATGGCAGAGCTTATGGACGATGTCAGCTTGGCCGCACTTTTCCCAAGTGGCTCCCGATTGAGCAGCAACCATGGCAAGGCGTGCGCCATGCACAAAAGCAAGAATGCAACCGTCGCCATGGGTGTCAGGCCTCCAGGTAACGAATAATTTTAGCCGGGTTTCCTGCTACCACAGCACGCTCAGGAACATCCCGCGCGACAACTGCCCCGGCCCCTATGATGGCATTCTCACCCACCACTCTGCAGCCTGCTCGCATTGCCACCGCTCGATGTCGTGTCAATTCTGACGGCGCGTTCCGTAGCGAAACGGGGCAGATAATGAGGGCCGCCAGCCTTGGAGCCAGTACCGGAAAGGCCTTCCTTCGGAGAACTGAGCCCCAACAACCGCTCTGATAATCGCCGGATCAGGAGCATTGCTCTATACAGCCGCGCCAAACACTATTGCACTACCCTTCCTTGCTGCTTTCCATGCCATTTGCAAACTCATATCCTTCATTGTCCGCGTTCGGCCACAAGGGCAAGGTTGGCGGCCCTGTGCAGGCTAAAGCGCACCCCATAGCCCGCCAGCATCACGAGCGTTGTCCCCAGAAGCGCAATCCAGGCAGGCTGCCCGGCACGCGCCAGAACCGCAAAGACAAGCACCGATGCCGCCAGGGCCGCCAGATCGGCCCAGAGCTGCCAATGCTGCTTTCCATAGACCATCAGGTGCGTGGTAGGGCTGAAAACGATCATGCCAACAAGAAAAGGCGTAATCGCCGCCATCAGGTGCCCGGCACCACTCCATTCCTCCCGTCCGAAAAGCGGCGGTATGTAAAGCGGGGCCGCGAGAAATACGGGAACGGCAAGCGCTGCCAGAATCGAAAGCCGTTTCACCGAACCAAGGTAGAAGCGCCAGAGCCTGTCCGGATCACGGCGGGCGAGATCGGCGGCATCGGCCCAGAAGCTCATGTTTACCGCCGTAGTGACTATCCCGATGGGTGCTGTCGCTACCCTGAAGACAAGCCCGTACCAGCCGACGATGACATCATCATAGAAAAGTATGAGCAGAAGTGTCGGCGCCGAGAGGAAGGCTGTATTGGCAAGCGCAAGGCCGGTCGATGCCGACATCAGACGCCGCTTTCCGGCCAGCGCACGCGAAACCCCGGCAAAACCATGGAGAAACAGGGCATCAAGCCCTGCAAGCAGATCCTTGCGGAGCATCAGCACAAGCATGAGAAGCCCACAGACATAGCCAAGCACAAGGCCATTGCCAGACGGCAGCATGAACCCGAGCGCAACGCTCACCGCGAGCGTGGTGACGGCCTGCACCAGGCGTGCAAGATTGACAGGGGCCAGCCGACCGCGCCGGACATTGCGGGCCTGCAGCAGCAGATGAAGACCGCCAGCCAGCAGCCCCGCCGCAAGAAGCGGAACCATGCCCTGCCCTGCGGGCAGACCGACATGCGGGGCGGCCACATCCTCAAGTGCAAGGCCCGCCAGAAGAAGGATAAGAATATTTCCGATAAGCAGCAGCATGCCGGCAGCGACAAGCCTGTCAGCTGCCCCATCGGAACGGCTGTTGGGCACCAGCCATTCCACCCGGAAGGTCGCCAGGGCAAGCCCCAGGCCATGGACGAGCGTGAAGGCCGCCAGAATGGCGAACTGTTCGGGTGCATACAGGCGGGACAGCAGCGGCAAGGATGCCAGCCCGATGAACTGCGCAGCAAGATTGGCGGCGGACGCGCCAAAGACATTGCGACGGAAGCGCTCGCTTCCACCCAGAAGCCGCTCCATCAGGGACATGGCGAAAGTCTGCCCCCGCAGGCTTCACAGTCAGACGTGGTCTGGTGGCAGGATTTGAAGCCGTTAATATAAACCATTACGTAATAGTGCGCATGAGAACCGTCAGAATAACACATTCTATATTTCAATGAACATAATATACAAAAAAGGCCGAAACTGGCTCAAATTGACTTACGTATAGTTGATCATGACAGCAGGCAAAATCCACATTTTTTCTTTCAACAATACTGAGAAACGGAAGACAAAACTCGCAAGGTATCACGGAAACCCGCATGCCAGATTCCGGAAAACCACATGACGCGGCCAGCAAGGACTGGCAAGCCCCGTAAAAACGCTCCGGCGAACGGAATTAACCATCCAGCGACAAGAGGCTCGCATTGCCGCCGCTCGATGTCGTGTCAATGCTGACAGCGCGTTCGGTGGCGAAACGGGGCAGATAATGGGGGCCGCCGGCCTTGGGGCCGGTGCCGGAAAGGCCTTCGCCGCCGAAGGGCTGGGCGCCGACGACCGCGCCGATCATGGCACGGTTCACATAAAGGTTGCCCACCCGCGCCGTGCGCCTGACAATCTCCGCGGCGCCCGCGATCCGGCTGTGCAGGCCCATGGTCAGGCCATAGCCAGTCGCATTGATGCGCCGCACCAGCGTCTCCAGCTCCCCGCTTTTCCAGGTCGCGACATGAAGGATCGGGCCAAACCACTCCTCGCCCAGTTCCTCCGGCGCATCCAGCCTTATCAGGGTTGGCGGCACGAACCAGCCGTCTTCCGGCACATCCAGCTGGTGGATGATGCGCGCGGCCTGGCTGCCCGCATAGCCCATCAGCCTGTCACGCGCCTCCCGGTCGATCACCGGGCCGATGTCCGTTCTGCGGTCGAGGGGATCACCGATCACGAGGCAGTCCATCGCGCCCTTCAGCATGTCGAGGATGGCGGGCGCGACCTCCTCCTGCAGCATCAGCAACCGCAGCGCCGAGCAGCGCTGACCGGCGGAACGGAAAGCCGAAGTGATGACATCGGCCACCACCTGCTCGGGCAGGGCCGTGGTGTCGACGATCATGGCGTTCACGCCGCCGGTCTCGGCGATCAGCGGCACGAGGGGGCGCGTTTCATCCGCCAGCAGGCTGCGGGCGATCCGTCGCGCCGTGCGGGTCGAGCCGGTGAAGGCGACGCCCGCCGTCCGCCTGTCGGCGGTGAGCGCTGCGCCCACTTCACCACCCCCGGGAAGATACTGCAGCACATCCGCCGGGATCCCGGCCGCATGGGCGTGGCGGATCGCGCGCATGGCAATCAGCGGGGTCTGCGGCGCCGGCTTGGCAATGACGGCATTGCCAGCAACAAGGGCGGCCACCGTCTGGCCTAGGAAGATCGCCAGCGGAAAGTTCCAGGGGGCGATGGTCACGAAGACGCCACGGCCGGCAAGTTCGAGGCTGTTTGCCTCACCGGTCGGCCCCGGCAAGGCCATTGGGGCGAACAGACGCCGCGCCTCGACGGCATAATAGCGGCAGAAATCCACGGCCTCGCGCAGGTCGGCGACGGCATCGGCCAGTGTCTTGCCGGCCTCCGCCTGCAACAGGGCGAGGAAGGGCGTCTGGTCGGCCTCCAGCCTGTCGGCGAGCCGTTCGAGGGCCGCAGCCCTGTCGGCGACGGGGGTGGCAGCCCAGCCCGGGGCGGCTTCCACCGCAATCGCAAGGGCGCGCTCCACTTCGGCGGGGCCGGCTTCCACCACATGCCCGATTTCGCGGGTGGGGTGGGCCGGCATGAACAGCGGGCGCGCCACGCCTTCGACCAGCCTGCCCCCGATCAGCGGCGCTGCCGCATGGCGTTCCGTGAGGCTCGCGTGAACATCCGCTTCCAGCCTGTCCAGTTGCTCCGGGTCGGCAAGATCAAGACCGGAAGAGTTGCGGCGACCGGGAAAGATATGGACCGGCAGCGGAATGGAGGGATGCGGCGCGCAGGCGGTGACCGCAACCTTCTCGACCGGATCGGCGAGCAGTTCCTCCTCGCCGATGCTGCTGTCCGCCAGCTGGTGCACGAAGCTGCTGTTGGCGCCATTCTCCAGCAGGCGGCGGACAAGATAGGCCAAGAGGTCGCGGTGGCCGCCGACGGGCGCATAGAGGCGGCAGCTGTAGCCCTCCTCGCGCACCATTCGCTCGTAAAGGCCGGCGCCCATGCCGTGCAGGCGCTGGAATTCGAAATCGCGCGAACCGCCGGCCATTTCGGCGATGGTCGCCACTGTCAGCGCATTGTGGCTGGCAAAAGCCGGGCGGATATTGGGCGCATCGAGCATGGCGCGGGCGCAGGCAAGGTAGGAGACATCGGTGGCCGCCTTGCGGGTGAAGAGCGGATAGCCCTGAAGCCCCTGTTCCTGCGCGCGCTTGATCTCGCTATCCCAATAGGCGCCCTTCACCAGCCTGACCTGCAGGCGGCGGCCGCTCTCCTCGCCCAGCGCCTGCGCCCAGTCGATCAGGGGGCGGGCGCGCTTGCCATAGGCCTGAGCAGCCATGCCAAGCCCGTCCCAGCCGCGCGTCGCTTCATCCCGGGCCAGCGCCGCGATGATGTCGAGCGACATGAGAAGGCGGTCCTGTTCTTCCGCGTCGATGGTGAAGCCGACGCCCAGCTCCGCCGCACGGCGGGCCATGGGCAGCAGGCAGTCCACCAGAAAGGGCACGGCCTCGGCGGCCTGGGCCGTTTCGTAACGGGGGTGCAGGGCGGACAGCTTAACCGATATGCTGTGCCCGCGCCTGTTGCCGCCTCGGCCGACGGCTTCGAGGGCGGCTGCATAGGCATCCAGATAGCGCCGCGCATCCGTCCTTGTGCGCGCGGCTTCGCCCAGCATGTCGAAGCTTGCTGAGAAATCACGATAATCCCTGTCGTCGGCGCGCTTCAGGGCTTCATCGATGGTGCGGCCCATCACGAAGATCTGCGCCATCAGCCGCATGGCGGCCCCCACCGCACGGCGGACGAAGGGCTCGCCAGCCCGGCCGAGCAGCCGCCGCAGCGCCCCGCCCTCTTCCTTTACCAGCGCCCGCGTGACGACGAGGCCCCAGGTCGCCGAATTGACCAGCGTCGATTCGGACTGCCCCGCGAAACGTTCCCAGTCGGTCTCGCCCAGCTTGTCCCGGATCAGCAGGTCGGCCGTCTCGCTGTCGGGCACGCGGAGGAAGGCTTCCGCAAGGCTCAGCAGCGCCTTGCCCTCATCCGTATTGAGCCGGTATTGCTGCATGAAGCGGTTGACCCAGCCCTCCATGTCGGCAGCGCGGATCTCGGCCAGCAGACCCGACGCGCGGGCCACGGCCGCTGCGCGGGCATCATCCGGCACGCGGGCCTCTTCCAGCAGCGGGGCAAGCACATCCGGTTCCGGTGCGCGGTGAAAGGTGCGCATCCGGGTCAGCGGATCAGCGGATATCTGGGTGTGGGCCATGGTATCGCCTGCTCCCGGAATGAGGCCGGAGAGGAAACTGGGCCAGCTATTGGCCCCTGGTCAAGCTGGAGGGCGGCCAAGCGTGGCTGGCGATTTCAAAAAGCTGGCCTGAACGCCCCGGCGCTCCGGCAGGGCCATACGCAGGCGATCAGGCAGCCGCCGCGCTCAGCGGCTGGCGATGATCGCGCAAACCATTGCCAGCATGTCGTACACATAGGGCGCCATCCCCGCGACAGACACGGCGACAAAGGCCGCAAGCAGGCCATATTCGGTGGCTGTGGCGCCGCTGCGGTCCCGGCCTAGCCGCTTCAGGATTGGCAGGACAGTCCTTGCACCCATGGCGTCTTCTCCCCGGGGCGCAAGGGTCGCGCCCCCGTCAGATAACGGCGCGATGGCCGGATGATTCAGCGCCGGATAGCAAGGATGCTGGCGGGCTGGCCTCAGCCGCCGGAGACGGCGCGCAGAACGGCCTGTGCCACGCAATCGGCTGCCCGGGTGCCGAGTTCGGCCAGCAGCACAGGGTCGACCATGGCAGGCGTGTCTTCGTGCAGGCCCATCACGAACAGGCTGTCACCATCGAAGGGCGTGTGGATGGGGCGGATGGTGCGCGCCAGACCATCATGCGCCATCATCGCGATGCGCCTGGCCGCCACGCGGTTGATGGCCACATCCGTCGCGATCGCGCCAATGCAGGTGCTGGCGCCCGCCAGCTTGCGGCCGGTGTCGCGCTTGGGCATGGGCACCGGCCCCGAAAGCGGCGGACCGCCGGGCACGACTTCGCCGAAACTGTTGACCGCGACGAGCGCCGCGACCGTGCCGCCATCATCGAGCCTGGCCGTGGCGAAACCGACCCCACCTGCCCTGCTTCCCGCGCGCGCCATGGCCGGCACCGACAGGCCCTTCCGCGACCTCCGGCCCCAGTGCGGCATAGGCGGCGCGCGCCAGCGCCCTATAGGGCGGTTCACCGCCGTCGGCGCGCGCCCAGCCCTTGTCTCCGCCATTGACGAGATCGAAGAGGATGGCGGCGGGCACCACGGGCACGCTCAGCGCACTCGCTCCCTCGCCCATGGGAAGCCCATGCCCCGCGCGCGCCAGCAGCAGCGCCAGTTCATCGGCGGCGGCGAGGCCGAAGACGCTGCCGCCGGCAAGCACAAGGCCATGCACGCGCTCGACCAGATTGGACGGGTCGAGCGCGTCCGTTTCCCGCGTCCCGGGGCCGCCGCCCCGCACATCCGCCGCCATGATGACGGGCCTTTCGGGCACCAGCACGGTCACGCCCGTCCTTGATTCGGAGCAATGGGCGTGCCCGACCGAAAGGCCCGCAATCATCAGGCGAAGAAGCCGACGGCTTTGCGCACGTCGCGCATGGTTTCGCGGGCCGTTTCGCGCGCCCGCTCGGCGCCATCGGCCAGTGCGCGGTCGATCAGTTCGGGGCTGGCCAGCAGATCGCGGAAACGCTGGTTCATTGGTGCAAGATGCGCCACCACCACATCGGCCAGCGCCGGCTTGAACTGGCCGAAGCCCTGCCCGCCGAAGCGGCCGAGAACCGCGTCCACGCTTTCGCCCGAAAGCGTCGCGTAGATCTCGACGAGGTTGCGCGCCTCGGGCCTGCCTTCCAGCCCGGCAGCCGTTTCGGGCAGCGGCTCCGGGTCGGTCTTCGCGCGCTTCAGCTTGTTGCGGATCTCGTCCTCGCTGTCGGTCAGGTTGATGCGGCTCTGGTCCGACGGGTCCGATTTCGACATCTTGGCGCCGCCGTCGCGCAGGCTGCGCACGCGCGGGCTGGATGGCGGGATCGTCGGTTCGGGCAGCGGGAACAGCTCGACGCCATAATCCGTGTTGAACTTGGTGGCGATGTCGCGCGCCAGTTCCAGATGCTGCTTCTGATCGTCGCCCACGGGCACATGGCTTGCCCTGTAGAGCAGCACATCGGCTGCCTGCAGGACAGGATAGGTATAAAGGCCGACCGAGGCGCCCTCCCGGTCCTTGCCGGATTTTTCCTTGAACTGCGTCATCCGGTTCAGCCAGCCGATCCGGGCCGTGCAGCCCAATACCCAGGCAAGCTCGGCATGCTCCGGCACGCGGGCCTGGTTGAAGAGGATGGAGCGCGCCGGATCGATTCCGGCAGCCATGAGGGCGGCCGCGATCTCGCGGGTGTTCTGCCGCAGTTCAGCCGGTTCCTGCCGGAGCGTGATGGCATGAAGGTCGGCGATGAAGAACCAGGCCTGATCGCCCGCGTTCAGCGCATCCTGCATCAGCACCCAGTTGCGGATGGCCCCCAGGTAATTGCCCAGGTGCAGGCTGCCCGTCGGCTGGATTCCGGATACGATGCGCATGTCATTTGCCTCTGCGAACTGCATTGATAAGCTGGCGCGGATTATAGGCCCCCAGAAGGAAGCCGGCGCCGAAATAGACGATGATGCCCCCGCCGATCAGCCCGGCAAGCGTGGCTGCCCTTTCAAGGCTGCTGCCGGCCGCCCAGCCCATCACATGGCCGGACGCAAGGGCGAGTGCTGCCGCCATCAGGGCACCGGCGGCTGCCATGCGCGGCACCGCGCGCCTGAGGGCGGCATCGGCGCTGTAATCGCCCCGGCGGCGAAGGAAAAGCCACAGGAGGCCGACGTTGAGCCATGCCGAAAGCGCCGTTGCCAGCGCGATGCCCACATGCTGGAACCACCAGATGAGGGTGAGGTTGCCGACCAGGTTGGCGGCTATGGCGACAAGCGCGATGCGCATCGGCGTGCGGGTATCGCCGCGCGCATGGAAGCCCGGTGTCAGCACCTTGATGAGAACATAGGCGGGCAGCCCCAGCGCAAAGGCCTGCAGCGCAGTATAGGTGCCGATGCTGTCATCCCGGCCGAATTCCCCATGCTGGAGAAGCGCCGTGATGATCGGCTCTGCGGCGGCCACCAGCGCGAAGGCCGCCGGCAGCGACAGCAGCAGCACGAATTCGATGGCGCGGTTCTGCTGGTGGATGGCGGCCCCCGCGTTCCCGGCCCCCAGAAGCCGGGACATGGTGGGCAGGAGCGCCACGCCCATGCCGACCCCGATCATCCCCAGCGGCAACTGGTTCAGCCGGTCGGCATAGTAGATGAACGAGACCGAACCCTGCGGCAGCAGCCGTGCCGCAATCATCGTGGACACCAGCAGGTTCACCTGTGTCGCCCCGGCCCCCAGCGCGCCCGGCCCGATCCGCCCGAGCAGCGTGCGGACTTCAGGGGTCATGCGCGGCCAGCGCAGGCGTGGCAGCATTCCGGCCTTGTGGCACCCCCGCGCCAGCCACAGAAGCTGGAGCACGCCGGCAATCGAAACGGCAATCGCCAGCGCCCGCGCCGTTTCCAGCGCAGTGTCGCCGCTGAAGAACAGAAGTGCGGCAATCAGCGCGATATTGAGCAGGATGGGCGCCGCCGCATTCACCCAGAAACGGCCCACCGCATTCAGCAGCCCGCCCAGCAGGGCGACGAGCGAAATGAGCGTGAGATAGGGAAAGGTAAGCCGCGTCAGTTCGGTCGTCAGCGCAAGCTTGGCCGGGTCGCGATCCTCGAACCCACCGGTCATCACCATCACGATCGGTCCGGCGGCCAGCATGAAAAGCGCTGAAAAGAGGATGAGCACGGGAACGAGGAAGGCCAGCGCCTGTTCGGCGAAATCCATGGCCGTCGCTTTCTCGCCGCCCCTCCCGTCTTTCCCCAACCGGGAAGAGACCATCGGCACGAACGCGGCCGCAAACGCCCCCTCGGCAAAGAGGGAGCGAAAGAGATTGGGCAACCGGAAGGCAACCAGAAAGGCGTCGGATGCGAACCCCGCGCCCAGATAGCGCGCCATCAGCAGGTCGCGGGTGAAACCCGCGAACCGCGACAGAAGGGTGAAGCCCCCGACAGTGGTGGCGGCGCGAATCAGCGACATGGATAAGGATCAGCCGCCAGCAGCTGGATCGGGCGTTAATTCAGACGCTTGTTCAGGCGTTGCCCATGGGCTGCTCGCCCTCGCCCTGGCGCGCATCGAGCTGCTGCAGATAGAGGCCGCCGAAGTCGATCGGCTCCAGCATCAGCGGCGGGAAGCCCCCATCGCGCACGGCGTCGGCGATCACCCTGCGGGCGAAGGGGAAGAGGATGCGCGGCGCTTCCACGATGAGGAACGGCTCGATCGCTTCCTGCGGCGCGCCGGCGAGACGGAACAGGCCGGCGTACAGCAGCTCCACCTGGAAGGCGATGCGATCATCCTGGCCACGGGCGGTGGCGTCGATCTTGAGTTCGACTTCGTACATGTCCTGCCCGCCGGAGCGCGCGTTGACATTGACGTTCACCTCGATCTTCGGCTGCCCCTGCATCTGCAGCGAAGCCGGCGCATTCGGGTTCTCGAAGGAAAGATCCTTCACATATTGGGCGAGAATGCCGGCCTGGGGCGCAAGATCGGCGCCATTGGCAAGCGCTTCGGCTGCTTCCTGGGAAATCTCGTTCATAATCTCTCTCGTCTGCTCGGGAAGCGCCGCCCGCGCGGGCGGCCTTCATGCCCCACATGATCGGCTGAAGCGGCTAGCAGGCGCGGCCAGCAGCCGCAAGCACGGCCTTGCGCCCCGGCCGGCAACGCCTATCTGGAACAGCACGGTTGCATATGTCACCCCGGCACCCGTAAACCGGCAACAGGGCCTTCACGGCCCATGGGGCATGAAGGCCGGCACAGGGGGTGCCAGCGGAAATGAGGCAGCGGATCATGCAGAGCGGTTGGGTCGAAATCTTCTTTCTGGCGATGCTTGCCGGGTTCATCGGCCTGCGCCTCTATCATGTCCTCGGGCGGCGCACCGGTCCGGACAAACCGGTCAGTGATCGCCTGCGCCCCGTGGGCACCGATGTCGCCCCGGCAGCGGGCCGCCCCCAGCGTGAGCCCGAAGCCCCCATCGTGATCGACCTTCCGGCCGACATAGCGCCCGAGGTGCGCCCCGGGCTCGAAGCCATCGCCCGCGCCGATGGCGGTTTTTCGCCCGAACGCTTCCTGGCCGGGGCGCAGGGCGCCTATGCCATGGTGCTCGAATCCTTCTGGAAGGGCGAAGCCGACAGCCTGCGCGAGCTTGTTTCCGATGAAATGCTCGCCAATTTCCGCGCCGCCATCGAGATGCGCCGCGAATCTGGCGAAACGCTCGACAACCGCCTGCTCCAGGTCGACAACAGCCGCATCGTCAGCGCCGCGATGAACGGCACCATGGCCGAAATCACCGTATTGTTCGATGCCGAGATCGTGAGCGTCACCCGCGATGCCGAAGGCCGCGTGATCGCGGGCGACCCGGCCAGCACCGTGCAGACCCACGACCTCTGGACCTTCAGCCGCCACACCGCCTCGCCGGATCCGGCGTGGATTCTCGTGGCGACCGACGAAGAAGCGTGAAACCCGACAGGCGGCGCCACCTGCCGCATCGGCGCTGGCATCTTCCGCTTCTGGCGGCGCTCGCCCTTGCCTCCTGCGTCGCGCCCGAGCACCCTGCACACGAAGCCGCGCGCCCGGTGCCCGGAGCGCCGCCGAAGCCTGTAGCGCGGTTGCTGCCCCCGGATGAAGCGCCCGCGATCCTGGCCGATGCCAGGGCACTCGAAGCATTCCGCCGGGCCTGCCCGCGTCTTTCGAAGCGTGTGGATGCCTCCGGCCTGACCCGGCCGGAAGACTGGGCCGCCGCCTGCGCCGACAGGGAAAGCAACCCAGCGGCCTTTTTCACACGGCATTTCCGCGCTGTCCGCCTCAATGATGGCAGGGGCCTCGCAACCGGCTATTTCGAGCCGGAAATCCCCGCCCATGACCGCGCCGTCGAAGGCGCGGCCCCCATTCTTGCCCGGCCGCCAGAGCTGGTGGACATCAGGCTGGCGGATTGGGGGATCGAGGGCGGAACGCTGCGCGGCGTGGTAAAGGGGAACCGGATCCTCCGCGCGCCAGACAGGGCCGCCATCGAGCGGGGCGCCCTTGCCGGGCGCGGGCTGGAACTGGCCTGGGCCGTCAGCCCCGTGGATCTCTTCTTCCTGCAGATACAGGGGTCGGGCCGGCTGCGCATGGCTGACGGCTCGGTCATGCGAATCGGCTATGATGGCCAGAACGGCCATGCCTATGTGCCGATCGGCCGCCTGCTGCGGGAAAGAGGCCAGCTCGAAAAAGCCGGCATGGCCGAAATCCGCGCCTGGATGGCCGCCAACCCCGAGGATGGCGCGGCGCTGATGCGGGAAAATCCCAGCTACATCTTCTTCCGCCGCCTGCCGGACACGCTCGACGGCCCGATCGGTGCGCTTGGCGTGCCGCTGCTGGCCGAAGCCAATGCCGCCGCCGATCCCGCCACCCTGCCGCTGGGCACACCGGTCTGGCTTGAAACGATGGTCGAGGGGCAGCCCTTCCGCCGCCTGCTCGTGGTTGCCGACACGGGCGGCGCCATAAAGGGGCCCAATCGCTTCGACATCTTCTTCGGCCCGGGCGAAGCAGCCGGGCGCAAGGCCGGCGCACTCGCCGCCCCCCTGCAGGCAACGCTGATGCTGCCCATGGCCGCCGCCGCCCGGCTGGCTTCGCCGCCAGAGCCAAGACCAGAACCATGATCAGGCGCCTCGGGGCCGAGGAGGAAGCTCTCTGGGCCCGCGTGACGGCCACGGTTCGCCCGCTTCACCCGGCGCGCCCGGCGCCGGAAAGGCCGGCCGGCACGGAACCGGCCCCTCCCCTCGCGCCACGCCGCAGCGCCGGCCCGGCCCGGACGGGTCATGGAAAGGGCAGCGCCCTGCCGCCGGCACAGCATGTTGCAAGGCCACGGACCGGATCGCTTCCCGCAAGGGAAGAGCTTCAGGGTGAAAACCTCGACGGCGCGTGGGACAGGCGGCTTTCCAGCGGCCGTGTCCACCCCGAATTGGTCATCGATCTGCACGGCATGAACCGCGAGGCAGCGCGGCATCTTCTCTACAGGCGCGTGCATGATGCCGAAATGCGCGGCCTCAGGGTCATTCTCGTGATCACCGGCAAGGGCCACCAGCCCGGCCCCGCCGCCGCCGATCTCATGCCGGGCCTTGGCGGCCAGGGGGCAATGCGCGGCGCGATACGGGCCGACCTGCCACGCTGGATAGGCGAGGAAGGGCTTTCGACGCGCATCGCCGCCATCCGCCGCGCCCATCCCCGCCATGGCGGCGCGGGCGCTGCCTATCTGATCCTGAAGCGCAGGCGCGCCTGATGCACGGGCAGTCAGCCACAAGGCCCTGATCCGGCAATTTCATCGCAGCAGGAACTGCATGAAAGCCATGTGCCAGGCGCGAGGACCAGCCCGCTTGCACCACCATGGGGGCCATGCTAGGGCGCACGCCCAAGCGGCGGGGGCCATCCCTTTGGTCCCGGCCGGCTACCTGTTTCATGCCTGGGCGCCCGTTTTCCGCTGGTGCTCACATGGGCTCGGACCATCCGCCTGCCGGTAATATGGTGTCAGGCGGGCAGAAGATGAGGCTGCTGGTGGATTTGACGAACATGCGCGTTTCGGTTGCTGCGGCTGGCCTGCCCGGTCGCTATGCGACCGCCCTGTTCGATCTGGCGCAATCGGCGAATGCGCTCGATGCGACTGCATCTGACATGGCGACCCTGAAGGCAGCCCTTGCCGAATCAGCTGATTTCCGTGCGCTGGTCGGTGCGCCGCAGCTTGGACGTGATAAGGCCCGCAAGGCGGTCACTGCTGTTGCCGGGCTTCTTGGCCTTGGCGATCTTGGCCGCAATTTCCTTGGCGTGCTCGCCGGCAATGGCCGCCTGTCGGCCCTTCCCGCCATCATCCGCCAGTTCGAATCCATGCTGAACGCCCACCGCGGCAGCGCGACGGCAGAGGTCATTAGCGCCCATCCGCTCACGGCCGCCCAGACGGCCGAGCTTGAGGCGAAACTGAAGGCGCGCACTGGCAGCGCCATGTCGGTCGACCTCACGGTCGACCCTTCCATTCTGGGCGGGCTCATCGTCCGCATCGGTTCCGAACAGATCGACAGCAGCGTCAAGACCCGCCTCGAGCGGCTGGGTCAGCAAATGAAAGGCCAATAAGAGATGGACATCCGCGCCGCGGAAATCTCCCGCGTTATCCGCGACCAGATCGCCAGCTTCGGCACCGAGGCGGAAGTTTCGGAAGTCGGTCAGGTCCTTTCGGTCGGTGACGGTATCGCCCGCGTCCATGGCCTGGACAAGGTGCAGGCTGGTGAAATGGTCGAATTTCCCGGCGGCATCAAGGGGATGGCCCTCAACCTCGAGGCCGACAACGTCGGGATCGTGATCTTTGGCTCCGACACCACCATCAAGGAAGGCGACACGGTCAAGCGTACGGGAACCATCGTCGACGTTCCCGTCGGCCGCGGCCTGCTGGGCCGCGTGGTCGATGCGCTCGGCAACCCGATCGACGGCAAGGGCCCGATCGAAGCCGCCGAGCGTCGCCGCGTCGAAGTGAAGGCGCCCGGCATCATCCCGCGCAAGTCAGTGCACGAGCCGATGCAGACCGGCCTGAAGGCGCTCGACGCCCTCGTCCCCGTCGGCCGTGGCCAGCGTGAGCTCATCATCGGCGACCGCCAGACCGGCAAGACCGCCGTCGCGCTCGACACCTTCATCAACCAGAAGGCCGTCAACGCCTCGGGCGATGAATCCAGGAAGCTCTACTGCATCTATGTCGCCGTGGGCCAGAAGCGCTCGACCGTCGCCCAGATCGTCCGTGCGCTCGAAGAAAACGGCGCCATGGAATATTCGATCGTGGTCGCCGCAACCGCTTCCGAGCCGGCGCCGCTGCAGTTCCTTGCGCCCTACACGGGCTGCACCATGGGCGAATTCTTCCGTGACAACGGCATGCATGCCGTCATCGTCTATGACGATCTGTCGAAGCAGGCCGTGGCCTATCGCCAGATGTCGCTGCTGCTGCGCCGTCCGCCGGGCCGCGAAGCCTATCCGGGCGACGTCTTCTACCTGCACAGCCGCCTGCTCGAGCGCGCCGCGAAGATGAACGACGACAATGGCGCCGGCTCGCTGACCGCCCTTCCCGTCATCGAAACGCAGGGCGGGGACGTGTCGGCCTATATCCCGACCAACGTCATCTCCATCACCGACGGCCAGATCTTCCTGGAAAGCGCGCTGTTCTACCAGGGCATCCGTCCGGCCATCAACGTCGGTCTTTCGGTCAGCCGCGTCGGCTCCGCGGCCCAGACCAAGGCGATGAAGAAGGTCGCCGGCTCGATCAAGCTCGAGCTTGCCCAGTATCGCGAAATGGCGGCCTTCGCCCAGTTCGGCTCTGACCTCGACGCTTCGACGCAGAAGCTGCTGGCGCGCGGCGAGCGCCTGACGGAACTGCTGAAGCAGCCGCAGTATCAGCCGATGCCTTTCGAGGAACAGGTCATCTCGATCTTCGCCGGCGTGAACGGCTTCCTTGATACCATCCCGACTTCGGCCGTTGGCCGCTTCGAGGCGGGCCTGCTGGCGGACATCAAGGCCAATCACCCTGCAATCCTCACCGACATTCGCGAGACCAAGGACCTGTCCGACAAGACTCGTGACGCGCTGAAGGATGCCATCGCCGCCTTCGCCAAGACCTTCGCATAAGGGTTAGACCATGCCTTCGCTGAAGGATCTGAAGGTCCGCATCGACTCGGTGAAATCCACGCAGAAGATCACCAAGGCGATGAAGATGGTGGCAGCCGCCAAGCTGCGCCGGGCACAGGAGCGGGCCGAACAGGGCCGCCCCTATGCCCAGCGCATGGACGCCGTAATCGCCAGCCTCGCGACCAAGGTGAAGCCGGGTCCGCAGACCTCGCCCCTGCTTGCCGGCACCGGACGCGATCAGGTGCACATGCTGGTTGTCGCCACCGCAGAGCGCGGGCTCTGCGGCGGCTTCAACACCAACATCGTGCGTGCGGCCCGCCGCCGGGCTGATGAACTTGTCGCCCAGGGCAAGACGGTGAAGCTCTACCTGATCGGCCGCAAGGGCCGCGCGGTCCTCATCCGGACACACCGGTCCGCCATCGTCGAATCCGTCGACCTGAGCGGTCACAAGCAGGTCGGCTTCGACGTTGCGCAAGGCATCGCTGCCGATCTGATCGCCCGGTTCGAGGCCGGCGAATTCGATATCGCCACCCTCTTCTACTCGCAGTTCCGCTCCGCCCTGGTGCAGGAGCCGACGGCGCAGCAGATCATCCCGGTGAAGATTCCCGAAGTTCCGGCAGCAACCACCGCCGGCGCCGTGGTGGAATATGAACCGGACGAGGAAGCAATCCTTGTCGACCTGCTGCCTCGCAACGTGGCGGTCCAGCTCTACCGGGCGCTTCTCGAGAATGCTGCATCCGAACAGGGCGCGCGCATGACCGCGATGGACAACGCCACACGCAACGCCGGGGACATGATCACCCGCCTGACGCTGACCTACAACCGCACCCGTCAGGCCGCGATCACCAAGGAACTCATCGAAATCATTTCGGGCGCCGAAGCGCTCTAACCGACAGGAAGACCCATGGCCACGCAACCCACCACCAACAACATCGGCCGGATCACCCAGGTGATCGGCGCCGTCGTCGACGTCGCCTTCGAGGACAGCCTGCCTGAGATCCTGACCGCGCTCGAAACGCAGGTCGAGAGCCGCCGCCTCGTGCTCGAGGTTGCCCAGCACCTCGGCGAGAACACCGTCCGCACCATTGCCATGGACTCGACCGACGGTCTCGTCCGCGGACAGGAAGTGGTCGACACCGGTTCCCAGATCCGCGTTCCGGTCGGCCCCAAGACCCTTGGCCGCATCATGAACGTGGTGGGCGAGCCGATCGACGAACGCGGCCCCATCGGCGCTGCCCAGACATCGCCGATCCACGCCCCTGCCCCGGAATTCGTCGACCAGTCGACCGAATCCTCCATCCTTGTCACGGGCATCAAGGTCGTCGACCTGCTCGCCCCCTATGCACGGGGTGGCAAGATCGGCCTGTTCGGCGGCGCCGGCGTCGGCAAGACCGTGCTCATCCAGGAACTCATCAACAACATCGCCAAGGGTCACGGCGGCTATTCCGTGTTCGCCGGCGTCGGCGAGCGGACCCGTGAAGGCAATGACCTCTATCACGAATTCCTCGACGCAGGCGTCATCGCCAAGGACGCCGATGGCAATGCCATTCCGGAAGGCTCCAAGGTTGCCCTCGTCTTCGGCCAGATGAACGAGCCGCCGGGAGCCCGTGCCCGCGTCGCGCTTTCGGGCCTCACCATCGCCGAATATTTCCGCGACGTCGAAGGCCAGGACGTGCTCTTCTTCGTGGACAACATCTTCCGCTTCACCCAGGCAGGCTCGGAAGTGTCCGCCCTTCTTGGCCGCATTCCTTCGGCCGTTGGCTATCAGCCAACACTCGCCACCGACATGGGCGCGCTTCAGGAACGCATCACTACCACGACCAAGGGCTCCATCACCTCGGTCCAGGCCATCTACGTTCCCGCCGACGACCTTACCGATCCGGCGCCGGCCACCTCCTTCGCCCACCTCGATGCCACCACCGTGCTGTCGCGCCAGATCGCCGAGCTCGGCATCTACCCTGCCGTGGACCCGCTGGATTCGACCAGCCGCGTTCTCGAGCCGCGCACCGTCGGCCAGGAGCATTATGACACCGCCCGCGCCGTCCAGTCGGTGCTGCAGAAGTACAAGTCGCTCCAGGACATCATCGCCATCCTCGGGATGGATGAACTGTCCGAAGAGGACAAGCTGGTCGTCGCCCGCGCGCGGAAGATCCAGCGTTTCCTGTCGCAGCCCTTCCATGTGGCCGAAGTGTTCACCGGCACGCCCGGCGTGTTCGTCCAGCTCGAAGACACCATCAAGGGCTTCAAGGCCATTGTGAACGGCGACTACGACCACCTGCCGGAAGCCGCCTTCTACATGGTCGGCACCATCGAGGAAGCCGTCGCCAAGGCCCAGAAGCTGGCGGAAGCGGCCTGATCCGATGGCTGACCTTCACTTCGAGCTCGTGAGCCCGGAAAAGCTCATCCGGTCCGGCAGCGTCCACATGGTGGTCGTGCCGGGTTCGGAAGGCGATTTCGGTGTGCTCGCGGGTCATGCCCCGATGATGAGCACCATCCGCCCGGGTGAAATCGCCATCTATGCGACCGCTGGCGCCACGCCGGAACGCGTCCGCATCGAAGGCGGCTTTGCCGAGGTCAATGAAAAGGGGCTCACCATCCTCGCGGAAAAGGCCGAGCCGATCACGACGCACTGATGCCAGCCCGGCATCAGGCCTGACATCAGGGGCGGACCGGTCATTCCCGGTTCGCCCCTTCTGTTTTCGCCCCCTGGTGTTCGAACATGCCTGCAGCCCCGCGAGGGGTCCGCCGCGCGGCGCATGGCCGCATGGTGCGCAGGCTGCCAACCCGAACAGGTTGACCACGCCGCCCGCTGTGGCAATCGCTCCAGGCAAAGGAGACAGACATGCTCGACATCAGCCGCCGCACCGCCTTCAACGAAGACCACAACGCCTTCCGCGACCAGGTCCGCAAATTCTTCGCCAAGGAACTCGTCCCCAACCTCGACCGCTGGGAAGAGGAAGGCGTGGTTGACCGGAACTTCTGGCGCGCCTGCGGCGACGCCGGCCTGCTCTGCCCCACCGTGCCGGCCGAATATGGCGGCCTTGGCCTCGACTTCGGCTACAACGCCGTCATCGACGAGGAACTGGCCTATGCCGGTTCGTCGGCCGGCATCACGCTCCAGTCCGACATCGTGGCCGACTATATCGTCAACTATGGCTCGAACGAGCAGAAGGCGAAGTATCTGCCCAAGATGATCTCGGGCGAATGCATCACCGCCATCGCCATGACCGAGCCGGGCACCGGCTCCGACCTGCAGGGCATCCGCACCACCGCCAAGCGCGACGGCAATCATTATGTGCTCAACGGCTCCAAGACCTACATCACCAACGGCCAGAACGCCGACCTGGTGATCGTCGTCGCCAAGACGGAGCCGGACAAGGGCGCCAAGGGCATGAGCCTCATCCTCGTCGATGCCGGCACCCCCGGCTTCAAGAAGGGCCGCAACCTCGACAAGATCGGCCAGCATTCGGCCGACACGTCCGAGCTCTTCTTCGAGGACGTGCGCGTTCCCATCACCAACTGCCTCGGCGAAGAGAATCAGGGCTTCATCTACCTGATGAGCCAGCTGCCGCAGGAGCGCCTCGGCATCGCCATCTCGGCCATGGGCGGCGCCCAGCGCGCCTTCGACGAAGCCGTGAACTTCGTGAAGGAGCGCAAGGCCTTCGGCAAGACCGTGTTCGATTTCCAGAACACCCGCTTCGTTCTCGCCGACCTGAAGGCGAAGCTGCAGGTGGGCTGGGCGCACCTCGACGTCTGCCTCAAGAAGCATATGGCAGGCGAACTCGACGCCTTTGAAGGCGCGGCCGCCAAGCTGTTCCACACCGAACTGCAGTGGGAAGTGTGCGATGCCGCCCTTCAGCTGCATGGCGGCGCCGGCTACATGAACGAATATATGATTGCCCGCCTGTGGCGCGACGCCCGCGTGACCCGCATCTTCGGCGGCACGTCCGAGATCATGCGCGAACTGATCGGCCGCTCGATCTGATCCGCATCGGGGAGGGGTTCTTCCCTCCCCTTTCCGGCCGAAACGAAAAGGGGCCCGTGGCAATCGCCACGGGCCCTTTTTCTGTGCGACACACACAGGCCATCCGGCCACGGGCGGCCTGTCACTCCCCGGTCAGAAGGTCCCGCACATAGGATGCCAGGCCACGCTGACGCTCGCGGCGCAGCCGTTCGGCCGTCAGGATGGAGCGGATCTCGTGCAGGCACTGGCCCGGGTCATCATTCACAAGGATGTAGTCATATTCCGCCCAGTGGCTGATCTCGTCTGCGGCGCGGCTCATGCGGCCGGAGATGACTTCAGCGGAATCGCTGTTGCGGCTTTTCAGGCGCTTCTCCAGCTCTTCGATGCTGGGCGGCAGCAGGAAGACGGAAACAAGATCCCCGCCCGACTGCGACTGGCGCAGTTGCTGGGTGCCCTGCCAGTCGATGTCGAACAGGATGTCATTGCCTTCGGTCAGCGCCTGTTCGACCGGCCCGCGCGGTGTTCCATAGCGGTTGCCGAACACATGCGCCCATTCGAGCAACTGGCCCATGGAAACCATTGCATCGAACTGGTCGTTGGTGACGAAATGATAATCCTGCCCGTTGATCTCGCCCGGCCGGGGAGGCCGCGTGGTGACGGAAACCGACATGGAAATCTGCGGGTCACCCGCAAGAAGGCGTTTCGACATTGTGGTCTTGCCCGCGCCTGAGGGCGAAGACAGGACAAGCATCAGGCCACGACGGCCCTGGGACGGTGCGGTCAAACCATGGTCTCCGGTTTCACGAGGCGGCGGAACTGCGCCTCGGTCACATGGCCGAGAGCAAGCCCCGCTTCAAGAAGCGTCGTGCCATCCGCATGAGCCTTGCGTGCCATTTCGGCTGCCTTGTCATAGCCGATTTCCGGAACAAGCGCCGTCACCAGCATCAGGGATCGTTCGAGCAGTTCGGCCAGGCGGGCCGGATTGGCAGTCATGCCGTCCACGCAGCGCAGACGGAAGCTGTCAGCCGCATCGGCAAGCAACTGCAGCGACTGGAGCACGGCATCAGCGATCACTGGCTTCATCACATTGAGCTCAAGCTGGCCCTGTGCGCCGGCGAAGGCGACGGTCACCTGGTTGCCCATCACCCGTGCGGCCACCATAGTCATCATCTCGCACTGCGTCGGGTTCACCTTGCCCGGCATGATCGAACTGCCCGGCTCATTCTCGGGCAGGTTGATTTCCCCCAGGCCAGACCGCGGGCCTGATGCCATCAGCCTGATGTCATTGGCGATCTTGTTGAAAGACGCTGCCACGGTTGCAAGCACGCCGGCAAGCTCGACCATGGTGTCGTTGGATTGCAGCGCTTCGAAAAGATTGGGCGCCGGCTCGAAGGGCTCGCCAGTCAGCTCGGAGAGTTCCGCTGCCATGTCGGCAGCGAAATTTGCGGGCGCGTTCAGGCCGGTTCCGACCGCCGTGCCCCCCTGCGCCAGCCTGTGAAGCCGCGGGAGAACGCCTTGCACCCGTGCGATTCCGTCGCGCAGCTGGCGGGCATAGGCTGACATTTCCTGCCCCAGGGTAACAGGCGTCGCATCCTGCAGATGAGTGCGGCCGATCTTCACCAGCCCGGCCCATTCAAGCGCCCTGGCCTCAAAGGCCGCCGCCAGCGCCGACAGGGCCGGCAGCAGGCGCCTTTTCACCATCAGCGTTGCGGCTATGTGCATGGCCGTCGGAAAGCTGTCGTTGCTGCTCTGGGCGCGGTTTACATCATCATTGGGGTGAACGGGGGCCTTGCCGCCACGGGTGCCGGCAAGCCTTTCATTGGCGATTCCGGCAATCACCTCGTTCACGTTCATGTTGCTCTGCGTGCCGGAGCCCGTCTGCCAGACGACAAGGGGAAAGTGCGTGTCATGCCGGCCGGCGGCGACTTCGGCCGCTGCCGCGATGATGGCATCCGCCCTGACAGCCGACAGGGCGCCCGAGCGCTTGTGGATGATGGCGGCGGCCTGTTTCACCAGCGCAAGCGCATGGATGACAGCAATCGGCATCCGATCATTGCCGATGGTGAAATTGGCGATCGAACGCTGTGTCTGTGCGCCCCAGAAGGCATCATCGGGCACTTCGATGGTGCCCAGACTGTCCTTCTCGATGCGCACCTATTTCTTGCGCTTGAAATCGAAGCTGACGACGTTCGAGCCCGGTTCCACATCCGTTTCCGGTTCCGGCGGCTCTTCCTCGACCGTTTCTTCAACGGGCACCACAAACTGGAGCGCGAAATTCACGGCCGGGTCCACGAAGCCGGTGATGGCCTTGTAGGGAATCGACAGCTTTGCCGGCACCTGGTTGAAGGTGAGGCCGACCTCGAAATAGTCTTCTGCAACGAGCAGATCCCAGTAGCGGTGCTGCAGCACCACGGTCATTTCCTCGGGGTAACGCTCCAGCAGATGCTTCGGCAGGTCCACGCCCGGATAACGGGTGCGGAAGGCGATGAAGAAATGATGGTTTCCGGGCAGGCCACCGGATGCCGCCACATCGGTCAGCACGCGCCGGACAACAGCACGCAGACTGTCCTGGACGATCTCGTCATAGGGAATGAGGCTGTCAGGCGGTTCCTGGTTTTCTGGCGGCTCGGTCATGCGGTCGCTTTCAGTGCCCTTCCCTCGGGCAAGCCGTCGTGGCCCGCCCTTCCCTTTGGTGCCAGACCCGCACCAGCCCGCAGGAGCGAAACCGGGCAGCCGGGCTAGTGGGGGGCTTCTGTTGCCCGGCGCCCCCCGAACCGCTGGAATCCGATTCTGTTACCGGGTTCGGCCCGAACCCTGCTCAGGCGTTGTAACGTTCAGCCGTTGGGCTTCTCGTTACGCAGCGATCGCAAATGCCTCGTTGTCGTTGGCATTTATCGGTTTTGAACGGTTTAACGGCGCATTCAGGCCGGGCAAAAATACCGTCTTTGAGCACACGTCTATCCTGGTTCGGCCCCGTCAGGCCCTGCGCGCACGCAAGATCTGGTGGAGCCGCCGGGTACTGCCCCCGGGTCCGCTGTACCTATTCCACGGCATCGTTCATCGCCATCTCCGCCCGAAGGCGGCAAAAGCAACATAGGGGCGGCCGTGCCGCTTTTGAAGTCCCTAGCGTGCGCCGTGCCCGAGAATTTCAAAATAGCGGTCAAGCACGCTGTCGTTGATGGCGTCCCAGTCATAGGCGCCGGCGCGCGACAGGCTTTCGGCGCCATGGGCTGCCCTCAGCGCCGGGTCGCGGGCATAGGCCTCGAGGGCATCGGCAAAGGCGCCGATATCGGCCGGCGGCACAAGCCTGCCGGAAATGCCATCGGCCACGAGCGAACTGCTGCCGGTTGCCCGCGCCGCCACGGGCGGCACAGCGGATGCCATGGCCTCCAGCGTCACATTGCCGAATGTCTCGGTGATGGAAGGGTTCAGGAACATGTCCGACGAGGCATAGGCCCGCCCCAGCGCCGCGCCGGTCTGGAAGCCGATGAAACTGGCGCCGGGCATGCGCTCCTCGAACCACTGGCGCGCCGGCCCGTCGCCAACGACCAGCATGTGGTGCGGCACCCCGCGCCGCCTGAGCTCTTCACCGACGGCGGATACGATATCGAGCCCCTTTTCCAGCACCAGCCTGCCGACAAAGACAATGACCGGCGTCCCGAGGGCGATGCCGAGGCTGTCGCGCCAGGCCATGTCGCGGGCTTCCGGCCGGAAGATGTGGCGATCGACGCCACGGCTCCAGATATGGATCCGTTCGGAATACCCTTCATCGCGCAGCACGGCGGCCATGCTTTCGGATGGCGCATAGATTTCGGCGAGATCCGCATAGAAGCGCTTGAGCAGCCTTTCGACGCCCCGCCTGATGAAACCGATTCCATAATAATCGAAATAGGTCTCGAACCGCGTGTGGACAGAAGCGACGACCGGCACGCGGCTGGCCTGCGCCCAGCGCTTGGCGGCATGTCCAAGCCAGTCGGGCGCTGAAAGATGCACGATATCCGGCTGGAAGGCCTCCAGATCGCGGCGCTGGGCCGGCGGCAGCCCAAGGGCGAGCCGGTATTCACCCCGCCCCGGTATCGGGATGGAAGGCACCCCCACAAGCGTGCCCGTTGGCGGGAAGGCAGGCTTGCTGACGACTGCCGAATAGACACGCGGCTCGATCCCGCGCGCCAGCATGCGCCCCACGAGGCGGTTGAGCGCCTGGTTGGCGCCATCCTTCACATAATTGTAATTGCCCGAAAAGACGGCGACGCGAAGCGGCGCGGGGCAAGGCTTGCTGGTCATGATGGGGGCGCTAGCGCGGGAGTGTGGCACCCATTGGGCACCCGCTGCGCTTTTCACGATACAAGACTATCCTGGCAATCATGCGCAACAGGAAAGGGCCCGGCGGCGTGTGCCGCCAGGCCCCTCCCCCGTTTGACCGCTAATCCGATCAGGCAGCGACGTGCGACACGCGACGGCGGCGGGCCGCGAAGCCCACGAGGCCGAAGCCCGTGATCAGCATGGCCCAGGTAGCCGGCTCGGGAACACCGCCCGGCGTTGCCGAACCGAAAGTGATATCATCGAAACCGGTCTGGTTGGCGGTGCCGCCGAAGTCGATGGAATAGGCGGTGCCTGCGAAGTTCACGCCGACTGCCGTCCAGTTGCAGAAAGCACCGGTCGGGTCACCAGAGCAGTTGTCGCTGAACTGGGCGTCGAGTTGCAGCGTGGCCAGCACATTACCGGTTCCGCCAAGACCGTCATAGACGGTGACCGAAGCCGCCGTGGACGAGGAATAGAAGAAGCTGAAGCCGGTGGTGAAACCATTGGTAACATCGAGGATGGAGTCGTTCGAATCGAGGAAGAACATGATGGTGTTCGAGCTCGGCTCATTGGCGAAGTTGCCGTCCCCGCCATCATCGGCATCGACAAGCGCCAACGTGGTGTCGGAGAAGATGTAATCCGGTGCATAATAATTGCCAACCGGATTGTAGTTACCGACACCCTCGAAATCGAGAACGACGACCGATGCCGATGCTGGCGCCGCGATGGCGGTGGCGACTGCGGCTGCAAGTGCGAATTTTTTCATGGATGCCCTCCTGTTCAAACAAGCCCCATGAAGGGGACATTGGAACAGGGTGCATGAATCATGCCAAATTAGTTATTCGGGTTTTTTCGTTCCCAGCAAGGAACTTGCCATAAACAGATCTCGAACCACTACAGGAAAACTGTAAGGATTCCCGACAGTCCCCTTGGTTAACGGACGACCCGCTTGCGCTCGCAGCCCATGAAAAAGGCCGCCCGGACCATCTGATCCGGGCGGCCATATTCAGTTTTCGATGCAGTGCAGGAAGGGCGATCAGCCCTCGTCTGCGGGGCTGGCGGAAACCAGCGCCTTCTGCTGGGCACGGAGCGCGGCATCCCGCGCGGAGGCTACAACCTGCAGGCGGCGATGCGCAGCGCCCGTCCCGGCGGGGATCAGCCGGCCGACGATCACATTTTCCTTCAGGCCGATCAGCGTGTCGGTTTTGCCCTGCACGGCCGCTTCCGTGAGCACGCGGGTCGTTTCCTGGAAGGATGCGGCCGAAATGAAGCTGCGCGTCTGGAGGCTGGCCTTGGTGATGCCCAGCAGCACCGGCCTTCCTTCGGCCGGGCGCTTGCCATCGGCCACCAGCTTCGCATTCACTTCGTCCATTTCCTCGCGGTCGACCTGCTCGCCCTTCAGCAGCGTGCTGTCGCCCTCGTCGGTGATTTCCACCTTCTGCAGCATCTGGCGGACGATCACTTCAATATGCTTGTCGTTGATCTTCACACCCTGCAGTCGATAGACTTCCTGGATTTCCGCGCAGAGATATTCGGCCAGCTTTTCCACGCCAAGCACGTCCAGAATGTCGTGCGGGTTGGCCGGGCCATCGACGATATAATCCCCCTTGCGGACGAGATCGCCCTCCTGGACGGAGATGTGCCTGCCCTTCTGCAGCAGGTAGACGATCGGCTCCGAGCCATCCTCGGGGTGCAGTTCCACGCGGCGCTTGGCCTTGTAGTCCTTGCCGAAGACAACCCGCCCGTCGACCTTGGCGATGATCCCATTGTCCTTCGGGATGCGCGCCTCGAACAGCTCGGCGACGCGCGGCAGACCACCGGTGATGTCGCGCGTCTTGGCGGCTTCGCGCGGCATGCGGGCCAGCACGTCGCCGGCTTCCACCCGCTGGCCGTCGGACACCGAGATGAAGGCGCCCACCGGAAGCAGGAAGCGGCCGCTTTCGCCCGATTCCTCATCAAGAAGGGTGATGCGCGGGCGGAGGTCGTCCTTGGTGCGGCCGGCCTTGTATTCCGACACCACTTTGTTGGTGATGCCCGTCGCTTCGTCCACTTCCTCGCGCAGCGTCTGGTTCTCGACGAGATCCTGATACTTAACCACGCCCGATTTGTCGGTGATGATCGGGCGTGTGTAGGGATCCCACTCGGCAAGCCGCTGGCCCTTGGTCACATCGACGCCATCGGCAACCGAGAGCAGTGCGCCGAACGGAATCTTGTGCACCGAACGCTCGCGACCCTCGGCGTCGAGGATTGCAATCTCGCCGCCGGTCGGCGCCATGCCGATGTTGCGGCCACGGCTGTCCCTGATGACCGGCAGGTTGCGGTAGCTGACCTTGCCGTCGATCGGGCTGTCATGGGTGGACTGTTCCGACACCTGGGCAGCGCCGCCGATGTGGAAGGTCCGCATGGTGAGCTGGGTGCCCGGCTCACCGATCGACTGGGCGGCGATCACGCCGACCGCCTCGCCGATGTTCACCGGAGTCCCGCGGGCCAGATCCCGGCCATAGCAGCGGCCGCACACGCCCTGCTGGGCTTCGCAGACCAGCGGGGACCGGATCTTCACTTCCGCGACACCGGCGTCCTCGATGGTCTTCACGTCACGTTCGTCGAGAAGGCTGTCACGCGCGAACAGCAGTTCGCCCGTCTTCGGATCGAGGATGTCCTCGCCCACGGTGCGGCCGAGGATCCGTTCGGACAGGGCGACGATGGTCTGGCCGCCTTCGACGATGGCCTTCATCATCAGGCCGCGGTCGGTTCCGCAATCCTCTTCCAGCACCACGCAATCCTGGCTCACGTCCACCAGGCGGCGGGTCAGGTAACCCGAGTTCGCCGTCTTCAGCGCGGTGTCGGCAAGGCCCTTGCGGGCGCCGTGCGTCGAGTTGAAATATTCAAGGACGGTCAGGCCTTCCTTGAAGTTCGAGATGATCGGCGTCTCGATGATTTCGCCCGACGGCTTGGCCATCAGGCCGCGCATGCCGGCAAGCTGCTTCATCTGCGCCTGCGAGCCACGGGCTCCGGAGTGGGCCATCATGTAGATGGAGTTGATCTGCCGCTCGGTCCCCGTTTCCGGGTCGACAGGCTTGGCGGAGATTTCCTTCATCATCTCGTCGGCAACCTTGTCGCCGCAACGGGACCAGGCATCGACGACCTTGTTGTATTTCTCGCCCTGGGTGATCAGGCCGTCCTGATACTGCTGCTCGAAATCCTTCGCGAGCGAGCGTGTCTCTTCGACCAGTTCATCCTTGCGGCCCGGAATGATCATGTCATCCTTGCCGAAGGAAATGCCGGCCGAACAGGCGTGGCGGAAGCCCAGCGACATGATGGCGTCGGCGAACAGCACCGTCTCCTTCTGGCCGGTGTGGCGATAGACGGTGTCGATGACATCGCCGATCTCCTTCTTGGTGAGAAGGCGGTTGACGGTCTCGAACGGGACCTTGTGGCTCTTGGGCAGGCACTCGCCGATAAGCATCCGCCCGGCCGTGGTCACGAAGCGCCGCATGCGCGTCACGCCGTCCTCGTCCGTCTGGGGCACGCGGGCCATGATGCGGGTGTGCAGCGTCACGGCCTTCGATGTCAGCGCATGGTGCACTTCGGCCATGTCGGCGAAGACCGGCAGCTTTTCATGACGCGTGCCGTCGGGCAGCTCGATATATTCGGGGTGCTTTTCCTGCCGCTCCATCGAGAGGTAGTAGAGACCCAGTACCATATCCTGCGAAGGCACGATGATCGGCTTGCCGTTCGACGGGCTGAGGATGTTGTTGGTGGACATCATCAGCACGCGCGCCTCGAGCTGCGCCTCGAGGCTGAGCGGGACGTGCACGGCCATCTGGTCGCCGTCGAAGTCGGCGTTGAAGGCGGCGCAGACCAGCGGGTGAAGCTGGATGGCCTTGCCCTCGATCAGCACCGGTTCGAAGGCCTGGATGCCGAGGCGGTGCAGCGTAGGCGCACGGTTCAGCAGAACGGGGTGTTCACGGATCACCTCGTCCAGGATGTCCCAGACCTCCTTGCGCTCCTTTTCCACATATTTCTTGGCCTGCTTCAGCGTCATCGACAGGCCCTTGGCGTCAAGCCGGGCGTAGATGAACGGCTTGAACAGTTCGAGCGCCATCTTCTTGGGCAGGCCGCACTGGTGGAGCTTCAGTTCCGGGCCGGTCACGATGACCGAACGGCCGGAATAGTCGACGCGCTTGCCCAGCAGGTTCTGGCGGAAGCGGCCCTGCTTGCCCTTCAGCATGTCGCTGAGGGACTTCAGCGGGCGCTTGTTGGCGCCCGTGATGGTGCGGCCGCGGCGGCCATTGTCGAACAGGGCATCGACGGCTTCCTGCAGCATGCGCTTCTCGTTGCGCACGATGATGTCGGGCGCGCGCAGTTCGATCAGACGCTTCAGGCGGTTGTTGCGGTTGATGACCCGGCGGTAGAGGTCGTTCAGGTCGGACGTGGCGAAACGGCCGCCATCGAGCGGCACCAGCGGGCGCAGTTCGGGCGGGATCACCGGAATGACCGTCAGGATCATCCATTCCGGCCGGTTGCCGGATTCCAGGAAGCTCTCGACGATCTTCAGCCGCTTGATGATCTTCTTCGGCTTCAGTTCGGACTTGGTGGTGGCCAGTTCCTCGAGCAGCGCTTCCTTCTCGGACGCGAGGTCCAGGTCCATCAGAAGCTCGCGGATCGCCTCGGCGCCGATGCCGGCGCGGAAGCTTTCCTCGCCATACTGGTCCTGGGCGTCGAGAAACTCATCCTCGGAAAGAAGCTGGAACTTCTTCAGCGGGGTCATGCCCGGCTCGGTGACGATGTAGTGCTCGAAATAGAGGACGCGCTCGAGATCCTTCAGGGTCATGTCGAGCAGCATGCCGATGCGGCTCGGCAGGCTCTTCAGGAACCAGATGTGGGCAACCGGCGCCGCCAGTTCGATATGGCCCATCCGCTCGCGGCGGACCTTCGAAACCGTCACCTCGACGCCGCACTTCTCGCAAACGACGCCCTTGAACTTCATGCGCTTGTACTTGCCGCACAGGCACTCATAGTCCTTGATGGGACCGAAGATGCGGGCGCAGAACAGGCCGTCGCGTTCGGGCTTGAACGTCCGGTAGTTGATCGTCTCAGGCTTCTTGATCTCGCCGAAGGACCAGCTGCGGATCCTGTCCGGCGATGCGATCGAGATCTGGATCTGGTCGAAGGTCTCCGGCTTGGCGACCGGCGAAAATGCGTTGTGGACCAGTTCGTTCATATCAGCTCCTCACCCCGTCCGGGGTCGGTCAAGATCTTGTGCTCAGGCTTCGGCGTCGATGTCGGAAGTCTTCAGCTCGACGTTGAGGCCGAGCGACCGCATTTCCTTCACCAGCACGTTGAAGCTCTCGGGGATGCCGGCCTCGAAGGTGTCGTCGCCCTTGACGATCGCCTCATAGACCTTGGTGCGGCCGACGACATCGTCCGACTTCACCGTGAGCATTTCCTGGAGCGTATAGGCAGCGCCATAGGCCTGGAGCGCCCACACTTCCATTTCCCCGAAGCGCTGGCCACCGAACTGCGCCTTGCCGCCCAGCGGCTGCTGGGTGACGAGGCTGTACGGCCCGATCGAGCGGGCGTGGATCTTGTCGTCCACGAGGTGGTGCAGCTTCAGCATGTAGATGTAGCCGACGGTCACCTTGCGGTCGAATGCCTCGCCGGTGCGGCCGTCAAACAGCTCCACCTGACCCGAGCTGTCGAGCCCGGCCAGTTCGAGCATGTTGCTGACGTCGCTTTCCTTGGCGCCATCGAACACCGGCGTGCCCATAGGAACCCCAGGCACCAGGCTTTCTGCAAAGGCCATCAGCTCCTCGTCGGAGATGGAGGCGACATCGACCTGCGTGCCATAGATCGCACCCAGCTTCTGCCGCAGCAGATCGAGATCGCCCATCGCCTCGGCAACGGCCGTCTCGTTCTTGTGGCGGATATCCTCGAGAAGCCCGTTGATCTGGCGGCCAAGGCCACGCGCGGCCCAGCCGAGATGGGTTTCGAAGATCTGGCCGACGTTCATGCGGCTGGGAACGCCCAGCGGGTTGAGCACGATATCGACCGCAGTGCCATCTTCGAGGAAGGGCATGTCTTCGGAAGGCAGGATGCGGCTGATGACACCCTTGTTCCCGTGACGGCCGGCCATCTTGTCGCCCGGCTGAAGCTTGCGCTTCACCGCAACGAACACCTTCACCATCTTCAGCACGCCCGGCGCCATGTCGTCGCCACGCTGCAGCTTGTCCTTGCGGTCCTCGAGGCGGGCCGCAATCGATTGCAGCTGCGCGTCATACTGCGCGCGCGAAGCTTCGAGGTTCGCCTGGACCTGATCGTCGGCAACGCCGAACTTCCACCAGTCGCGGCGGGCGACGGACGAAAGCAGTTCCTCGTCGATGAGAACGCCCTTCTTCACGCCCTTGGGGGCAGCCACGACCGTCTGGCCGAGAAGCATGTCCCTGAGGTGGGCAAAGGTCGCGCGGTCGAGAATGCTGCGCTCGTCCTCGGCGTCCTTTTCGAGGCGGGTGATCTCCTCGCGCTCGATCGAGAGGGCGCGTTCGTCCTTGTCGATGCCGTGGCGGTTGAACACGCGCACCTCGACGACGGTGCCGGCAACGCCCGGCGGCAGACGCAGGGACGAATCCCGCACATCAGACGCCTTTTCGCCAAAGATGGCGCGCAGCAGCTTTTCTTCCGGCGTCATCGGGCTTTCGCCCTTGGGCGTGATCTTGCCGATCAGGATGTCACCCGGCTCCACTTCGGCGCCGACATAGACGATCCCGGCTTCGTCGAGATTGCGAAGCGCTTCCTCGCCGACATTGGGAATGTCGCGGGTGATGTCTTCCGGCCCGAGCTTGGTGTCACGCGCCATCACTTCGAATTCCTCGATGTGGATCGAGGTGAAGATGTCTTCGCGGACAATGCGCTCGTTGATGAGGATGGAATCCTCGTAGTTGTAGCCGTTCCAGGGCATGAAGGCGACGAGCGCGTTCCTGCCGAGCGCCAGTTCGCCATATTGGGTGGACGGGCCATCGCAGATGATGTCGCCCTTGGCGACAAGGTCGCCCACCTTCACCAACGGGCGCTGGTAGATCGGAAGAGCACACGTCTGAACTCCAGTC